>JBBRVI010000057.1:0-15932 GCA_038247025.1 Acetobacterales bacterium | reverse complement strand
CTGCAAGCCGATGACGGCCAGGGCCACGGCCAGCACGCCGATGGCGGCGATGCGGGTGGCGAGCGAGATTGCGCCGAAGCGCGCGAGGAGGGTTTTCATGTCACCACCCTCGCCGCATCGGATTACCGGGCCGTAAACATCACGCGGGAATGCTGGCCTCCTCGCGCATCACCATCCAGGCCGCGTCCAACCCCTGGCCAAAGCGGCGGCACATTTCCGCGATTTCGGTCTCGGTGATGATGAGCGGGGGGGTGAAGGCGATGCGGTCGCCGATGGCGCGCACGACCAGTCCGGCCTCATGGCATTTCTGCTGCACCAGAAGACCGATCTTCTGGCCTGGCTGGAAAGGCGTGCGCATGCGCTTGTCGGCCATGAGTTCCACGCCGGCGATCAGCCCCACGCCGCGCACATCGCCCACCAACGGATGGTCGCGGAAGGCGCCAAGCCCGTTGAGGAAGGCGGGTGCGACGCGGCGCACATGGCCCACCATGTCGCGCTCGGCATAGATGGCCAGCGTCTCCAGCCCCACGGCGCAGGCCACAGGATGGCCGCCATAAGTGAAGCCATGGCCGAAGCTGCCATGCTTCTTCGAGCCCTGGATCAGCGCCTCCTGGATGGGCGCCGAAATCAGCGTGGCCGAGAGCGGCTGATAGGCGGCGGTGAGCTGCTTCGCGCAGGTGATGATGTCGGGCGCCATGCCGTAGGTTTCGCTGCCCCACATCTGGCCGGTGCGCCCGAAGCCGCAGATCACCTCATCGGCAACGAGCAGGATGTCGTGCTTTTTCAGGATGGGCTGGATCGCCTGGAAATACCCCTCGGGCGGGGTGATGGCGCCGCCGCCGCCCTGCACCGGCTCGGCGAAGAAGGCGGCAATGTTGTCTGCGCCCTCGCGCTCGATCAGGGCTTCGAGTTCATCGGCCATGCGGATGGAGAATTGCAGCTCGCTCTCGCCTTCCTCATGGAAGCGGTAGTAGTTGGGGTTGGAGACATGGAGGAAGCGATCGCCGAGCGGCAGGTCGAAATCCGCCTGCATATGCGGCTGTCCCGAGAGCGAGGCGGTGGCGATGGTGTTGCCGTGATAGCCTCGGATGCGCCCGATCAGCTTCTTCTTCGCCGGCTTGCCGCGCTGGTTGTTGTAGTACCAGATCAGCTTGATCGCCGCGTCATTCGCCTCACTGCCCGAGCATTGGAACAGCACATGCGTCATGCCCGGCGGTGCGAGTTCCACCAGCTTCTCGGCCAGGCGGACGGCCGGCTCATGTCCTTTCTGGAAGAAGGTGTGGTAATAGGGCAGCGTAAGCATTTGCTTGTATGCCGCATCTGCCAGCCGCTTCTCCGAGAAGCCGAGCGAGGCGCACCACAGCCCCGCCATCGCCTCGATGTATTCGCGGCCCTCCGTGTCCCAGACGCGCACACCCTCGCCGCGCGCCATGAGCACCGCGCCGTTTGCGTGGTGATCGGCGAGATCGGTCTGTTGATGGACGAAATGGGCGATATCGGCGGCGTGCAGGGAATTGGGGCGCATGGGGGTTCTCCGGAGCTTGTAAAAGGGAGCTTACCGACATGGCGGGAGACAAGGAAAGCATGGTTTGGAGCGGACGAGGCTTTAGCCTGGGATGGGCGTCCAGCCGCCCACGCCCCGAGCCAGAAGCGGCGTCTCGCAGACCGTCACCACCGGGATTGTGGCTTGCCAATCCGCCTGCCAGCGCCGCGTCTGAATCATCGCCACGCAAAGGCCAACCGGGCGCAGGCCGGCCGCTTCCAGCAACGCCAACCCCGCGCGGGCGGAAGATCCTGTCGAGATCACATCATCCACCAGCAAAACCCGCCGGCCTGCAAGGCGCGGCAACATCCGCGGGTCCAGCCAGAGGCGACGCTCGGCTGTGGTGGTGATGGAACGCATGGGCACGCTCAGCCGCTCCTCGTACCACAGCTTCTGGGAATAGCCGGCCGCGACCCAGTTGCTGTGACCCAGACGCTCGGCCAGTAGCGGCGCGAAGACATGGCCCAGCAAGGGCAGGCCCAGGATCACCTCGGGCCGCAGCGGTGCGGCGACATCTGCCATCCAGCGGGTCAGCGCATGAACCACGGAGAAGCTTGCCTGGGTGGCGATCAGCCCCGCGACGCCGATGGGGCGGACGGGCAGGTGCAACCAGCTTCCATCCGGCATGCGTGCCGGGTAGCGCCCGGCGAAGGGTGGGCCCGCATCGGGGGTGGGGTCGAAGCTTTGCCAAGGGTCAAATTGCGGGTCGGTCATTGCTCAGAACCTGTAGCGCACCCGTGCCGTCCCTGAGACCTGCGTCACATTGCCCGAGAGCTCGGCATCCACACGCGCGCCAAAGCTGAAGCCCGGTGCCACGGGTAGCTCCAACCCGGCCGAGACCAGCGCCGAATTCGCGTCCGGTCGCGCGCCCCGCACTGTGAAACCGGCATCGGGCAAGGAGGCGAAGCCCACGCCCATGGTCTGCTCGCGAACCAGATTATAGGCCCAGGCTGCACGCGCGAAGCCGCTCACCGGGATGCCGCCGATGGTCGCTACGCCCTGCACCTGCCCCCCCAACTCCGTGCGCATCCCCGCGTTGGAACTGCCCGAGACGCGCAACCCGTAGGTCTGCCCCGTCACCCGTCCGCTTTCCGTGTAGGGCTGGCCGTTCACACTCTGCGCCTGGAGCGCCAACACGGGCTGGAAGCGCACTCCACCAAAGGTCACACCATCCTGCCGCGCCTCGATCCGTCCCGACCAGATGATGGCGGAGGCATCGGCCCCGATCTGCTCGCGGCCGAGGAAAAACAGAGTGCGCTTGGTGTTCACGCCCATGTAGGTGACCGAACCCGCGGCCGCGAGCGTCAGACTGCCAACCCGCGTAGAGCCATGGAGCCCGAACTGCCCGAAATCGCCGCGCGAACGGCCCAGGCCGCTGGAGACGGTCGCATTGCTCTCGCCCACTGCGATGGCGCCTCCGATAAGGCTTTGCGCGCCTAGAAGGTGGTCAAAGCCCAGCGCGAACCCCGCGCTATTGCTGCGCCTCATGGCCGTTCCATCCGTGGAATTGCCTTGGGTGTTGTTCACCGACCCCATCGCTGCTCCCCAGAAGGCGTAACGCTTGGCGCCGGAAGGCCCATCGCCATTCCCGGCGCGCAGCCGCCCGCCCAGGAGGCTCTCCCGCCCATAGCCGGAAGGGTCGAGCATGGTGGCGAGGAAGGTCTCACCTGTCACCAACCCCATGGAGGTACTCGCGGTGGCGATCTCGCCGGAGAGTTGGTTCACGGCCAGGCCGATGGCGCTGGCCGGCTGGTTATAGACGTTGAAGAAGGGCGTCAGATTGCCGCCCGCGCGGTTCGCGGCATCAAGTGCGGCGGCGGTGGCGCGCAGATTATGGGTCAGAAAGCCGGGAATGGCCGGCGTAGGGGCTGCAACCACCGGTTGGGGCAGCAGGATCGCCGGGGTCAAGGTGAGTTGGACCTGCGTGGCCGTGGAGCTCACCTGGGGTGTAACACCTGCGCCGAAGCTGCCTGTGGTGCTCACCGTCGAGAAATTGCCCGCCACTGACCCCGCTTGGATGATGACGTAGGGCGTATTGAAATTGTAGGGCCCACCCAGCGGAACCAGCCGCAGTGCCCCTGCCACGGCCGCCGTACCGGTAACATTGGCGCGGTCAATCGTGCCCCCCTGCACCTCGATCACGGTGGTGGAGCCGGCCGTCAGCGTGAGGTTGCCGGCCAGGTTGATCGTTCCAACGGAATTGCCCGGGGCAAAGGTGCCACCACTGCCCACAGTCAAGCTGCCGAGTGTGCCAGTTCCGCCCAAGGTTGCGCCCGGGGCCAACGTCACCACCGAAGCTGGGGCGAGCGATCCATTCACCGAAAGCGTGCCGAAATTTACCATGGTCGGGCCGGTATAGGTGTTCACGCCCGTCAGGATCAGATTGCCGGCGCCATTCTGCGTGAGCCCGCCTGAACCGCTGATCGCGCCAGGCACCGTCACGCTGCCCGAGCGATCCACGACGAGCGTGCCATTGTTGACGACATTGCCGCTGCCCAGGCTGCCCGTGGTTCCGCCATCGCCCACTTGCAGGGTGCGGAGAGCATCAATGACGGTCGTGCCGGAATACGTGTTGTTGCCGGTGAGTATGACCGTCCCGGCGCCAGACTGGACGAGGCCGCCCGCTCCGGAAATCGCGCCGGGTAGCGTCATGGCATCGCCGCGCTGGAAAATCAGGGTGCCGTTATTCACCACGTCGCCCGAGCCAATCGAACCGCCGCCGCTGATCTGAAGGGTGCCGGCGCTGACGGTGGTACCGCCGGTGTAGGTGTTTGCGCCCGTCAAGGTCAGAGTGCCCACACTGACATGCGCCAAGCTGCCCGCGCCGGAGATGGCGCCCGTGAAGGTCACGGCGTCGCTGCGGTTGAAGGCCAGCCTGCCATTGGCCACCACGTCTCCCGTGATGGAACCTGTCGTGCCGCCGCCTCCGATCTGAAGCGTACCGGCGCTGATCATGGTGCCACCGGTATGGGTGTTCGCCCCCGTCAGGATCACGGTGCCTGTGCCGGCCTGCACAAGAGTACCGGTGCCGGAGACCGTGCCCGGGAAGGCCACGCTGTCGCTGCGGTTGAAAGCCAGCCTGCCGTTGTTGGTCACATCACCGGTGATGGAACCTGTCGTGCCTCCGCCGCCGATTAGCAGCGTGCCCGCGCTGATCACCGTGCCGCCAGTGTAGGTGTTGGTTCCGCTGAGGATCACCATCCCAGGGCCGGTGAGGGAGACCGAGCCAGTGCCGGAGATTGCCTGGGGCATGGGCAGGCTGCCGTTGCGGTTGAAAATCAGCGCTGCGTTGTTCACCACCCGCCCCGTGCCGAGCGAGCCCGTGCCGCCGCCTTCGCCTACCTGCAAGGTACCGCCGTTGATCAGCGTGCCGCCTGTGTAGCTGTTCTCGCCCGATAGCGTCAGCGTGCCCGTGCCCAGCTTGGTCAGGCTGCCGCCGCTGCCACCGCCAAATCCGAGGTCTCTGATGATGCCGCTGATGGTCATGTCTGCGTTCGTGTTGCCCAGGCGCAACTCATTCCCACCAAGGGCAATGCTGCCCTCACCCGAGAGTAAAGCAACCTCGAAAGCCGAGCCGGAGAAGGAGCTGATGTCGAGACTCGAATTGCCGTTCAACCGGATGCTGGCGAGCGGGGCGGAGTTGGTGCCCCTGAACCAGATCAGGCCGCCCGAAGCGCCGCCTGTGCCGCCATTCGCGGTGGTCATGGCCGAGCCCGCCGTGCTGTCGTCCTCGAAGATGAGGTAGGCGCCACTACCGGAAGTGCCGGGATTTGCGAAGGATGCGCCACCGTTCACCACAATATTGGCGCTTGCAGCCGTGGAAGTTCCTGACAAGATCAAGGAAGCGCCACCGACACCTTCCCCCGACGCTCCACCCAGGGTGATGTTCGCCGTGCCGGCTGTGGCGCTGTCCCGCAACCTAACCCTGCCGCCTTCCGCCCTGAAGCCTGCCCCCCCCTGGCTGATGATAGTTGCGGCGCCCATGCTCGAATTATTCTGGAACACCAGAAGAGGGGTCGCGGAGAACCCGAATACGCCGCCCGCGTTGATGATGGTGGCCGTTCCCGCCGTGCTGTTCCCCTGAAAGCGAATCACGTTGGTCTCGGCACTGATGAATGCGGTGCTGGCCGTGTTCGTGTAGGTGCCGCTGCCAGCACTCGCCGTACCGAGGAATTGCAGGACAGCGCCAGCCACGCTCGTCCTGGAGGCACCTTGCACGATGTGGCTGTTATTGCCGGCATTCGTGCCGGTCTCGTAGGTCAGCGTGCCCCCTTCCGCCACAGTCACGGTGGAGCCGGTGGACAGAGTGCCCGCGCCGCTCACGCTCAGCGTGCCCGCGGAGATCGTGGTCCCACCGGTATGGGTGTTGGCGGCCGTCAGGGTCAGCGTGCCGCCCCCCGCCTGGGTGAGCGTGCCCGTGCCGGAGACCACGCCACTGAAGGTCAGGTCATCGCTACGGTTGAACACGAGCGCAGCGTTGTTCACCACATCGCCCGTGATGGAACCCGTGGTGCCGCCATCGCCGATTTGCAGTGTTCCGGCGCTGATCGTGGTGCCACCCGTGTGGGTGTTCGCTCCGGTCAGCGTCAGCGTGCCGCTTCCGGCCTGGGTCAGCGCACCCGTAGCGGAGATGGAACCCGCATAGCTTAGTGCGCCACTGCGGTTGAAGACCAGCGCGCCGCTATTGGCCACATCGCCAGCGAGACTGCCCGTGCCGCCGCCCGCGCCGATTTGAAGCGTGCCGCCCGCGTTGATCACCGTCCCGCCCGTGTGCATCGCGGAGCCTGTCAGAACCAGCAGGCCCACCCCCGCCTGGGTCAGGCTGCCCGTGCCGCTGATACCGCCCGCGAAGGTCACGCTGTCGCTTCGGTTGAAGATCAGTGCACCCTCATTCGTCACCGCGCCCTGGCCAATGCGGCCGGTGGTGCCGCCCGCGCCCGCCTGAAGGCTTGTCGCGGCTTCAATCGTCGTGCCGCCGCTGTAGCTGTTCTCGCCTGTCAGAATCAGCGCCCCAACGCCCGATTGCCGGAGTGAACCTGCCCCCGATATGGCGCCAGCGATGGTGATGGCGTCGCCCCGGTTCACCACAAGCGCGCCATTGTTGACGACATTACCCGTGATTGCGCCCGAGCTTCCACCGACGCCGAGTTGCAATGTGCCGGCGCTGATCGTGGTACCCCCGGCATAGGTGTTCGCGCCTGTCAGTGTCAGCCGGCCAGGCCCCGCCAGTGTCAAGGCGCCCGTGCCCGAAATCGCGCCGCTGAAGCTGAGATCGTTGCTGCGGTCAAAGATCAGCACGGCGTTGTTCGTGATATTGCCGATGACGCTGCCCGTAGCGCCGCCAGCACCAATCCTGAGTGTGCCGGCGCTGATGGTGGTGCCGCCCGTGTAAGTGCTGGCACCGGTCAGGATCAGCGTGCCGCTTCCCACCTTGTCCACGCTGCCCGTCCCGGCGATCTCGCCGGAGAAGCCGCCCGATGAAATCTGCGTGGAGGTGCTGTTGGCCACGATGCCCGCCCCGCGCAAATTGCCGACGGTTCCGATGATCCCGTTGAAATTCAGGGTGGCGCCGGCATCCACCGTCACGCTTCCCACCTGCTGCGTGAGCTGACTGACCAGAGGATTGCCAACAATGAGCGTTCCGCCGGCAACCGTGAGCGCCAGGCTCGACGGTGTAAACAAATCCACCGTCGAGGGGTTCAGCTGCACCGTTCCGGCCTCGTTTGCGGTGCCGACGGCGAGCGTGGCGCCAGGGCGCAAACCAAGCGCACCTGCCAGCGTCAGCGTCTCGCCCGTCACGGCGCTGATGCTGCCCGTGGCAGCCGCCGTCACCTCGATCGCGTTGCTGAGGCTGCCTGTGATATCGGCGCGCAGCATGCCATCGCCCAGCCTCACCGCGCCCGACCCGATGGCGCCGATATCGCCCAGCGCCAGCGTACCGGCCGCGATCGTGGTGCCGCCCGAATAGGTGTTGGCCGAGGAGAGCGTCAGCACGCCCCCGCCCGTCTGGGTCAGCGTGCCGCCTCCCGAAATCACGTTGGAGACTGCCAGCGCATCGGCGCGGTTGAAGATGAGCGCGCCATCATTGACGATCGCGCCGCTGCCAAGCCGCCCCGAGACCCCGCCATCGCCGATCTGCAGTGTCCCGGCGCTGATCTCGGTGGTGCCGGTGTAGGTGTTCGCCCCCGTCAGGATCAGCGTGCCGGACCCCAGTTTTTCGAGGTTGCCGCTGCCCGCGATCACGCCAGAGAAATTGCCGGACAGGATGTGCGTCAGCCCCGTATTGGTGAGCGTTCCCGCGCCCTGGAGGTTGGCGATGCGCGCGTCAAAGCCGGATTGCCCATCGAAATCGAGCGTGGCACCCGCGTTGATGGTGGTGCTGAAGGCGCTGCCCGTCATGCTGCCCAGAATGGCGTTCCCAGCCCTCAGCGTGCCGCCCGCCACAACGATTGCGGTGGAATCCGGGTCCAGCAGACTGGTGCCCAAGGCCAGGTTCGCGACGATGGTGCCCGCGGCATCCGTGGAACCGAAGCTGAGCACCGAGAACGCCCTGAGTGTCGCCACCCCCGTCAGCGTCAGGACCTGGCCTGTGGCCGCGGCCACGGTGGCGGTGGCACCGAACTCGGTTACCAGATCATTGCCGAGGGTGCCGGTCACATTGCTGCGCAGCGTCGCCCCGCCGATGATGACGTTGCCCGATGCGAGGGCCGCCATGTCGGTGATCGCCAGCGTCCCGCCCGAGATGATGGTGCCGAAAAAGTAAGTACTGGCCCCGGTCAGCGTCAGCGTTCCCGCCCCGGTCTTGGAGACGAGGCCGAAGCCGGAGATGATGTTGCCAAGGGTCACGTCCGTCGGCTGCGCGAATTCCAGTGAGGCGCTGTTCAGCGAAATGCCGCCAGTGAGAGAGCCCCCGGCGGTCATTGTCAGCCGGTTGGTCCCGCCGGTGAAGTTCAACGCGGCCGCGCGGGTGGCGAGATCGCCCGAAAGCCCGCCCGTGACTGCCGCGCCGATTGTGAGGGCGAGGTTCGCGCCAGAGATGCCCACGCCACCCGCGCCAGCCAGGCCATCAATGCCAGCGCCAAAAGCCATGCCGCCCAACCCGCCCTGGCCGCCGGTGACATTGGCCTGGATCGTCACTGTCACGTCTGGATTGGTGAAGACCAGGCCTTGCCCGCCCGTCCCGCCGCCGCCGCCATTCGCGTCGCCCAGATTGGCACCACCCGCGCCGCCAGCACCGCCGGTGATGGCGGTGCCCAAGGTACCGGGCGCGCCATCGCCGAAAATCACCGCACCCCAGCCGCCCGCCCCGCCGCCACCGGCCTGATCGCCGCCAAGTCCGCCCGTTCCACCAGCGCCGCCAGCGCCGCCGGTGACGGCCACGCCAGGCAGAAACAAACCGACCAAGCCATGCGCACCACCACCGCCGCCGCCGCCCGCCAAACCGCCCAGCCCCGCTGCGCCAGGCGCGGCGCCGCCTGCTCCACCGGTGCCGCCTGGCCCGCCACCCGCACCGCCGGTGTCACCCGCGCCGCCACCCCCGCCGCCAGGTGCGTTGCCTGCGGGCAATTCCCCGGGGCCACCTGTGTCAGTTGCGCTGTCCAGCCCGCCCGTGACGCCGCCGCCACCTGCTCCACCGGCAGCAAAGGCAGACGGAAGGCTCATCAGCGAGGGAAGCGTGGAAAGGAGTGCTGCCCGAATCAGAAAACTCGACGTGAGGAGCATTGCGGAAAAACGCACCAAGCTAGCTCCATGGCCAAAATCTGTTCGCTGAGGGTTTACACTACCGGAAGATGTTAACCCTTGGCTACGGCGTGAGCCGCTGAACGCGACGACCCGTCAACTTGGCATTGGCAACTGCTTGAAGTTGTTTTCTGCCGCAGGCTCAGGCTTCGTTCGGGTACATCTCCAGAAGTGCCTCTTCATTGGCAGCGCAGCGTCCACGCTCAGTGATCAGGCCGGTTACAAGCCGCGCCGGCGTCACGTCGAAGGCGGGATTGGCGGCGGGGCTGCCGGCGGCAACCACGCGCACCGTCTCTATGCGCCCATCCGCTGTCCGGCCGGTCATCTCGGTGACTTCCTCACCGCTGCGTTCCTCGATCGGGATTTCGGAAACGCCATCGCGCACGCGCAGGTCCAGCGTGGAATGGGGCAGTGCCACCCAGAAGGGCACGCCATTATCATAGGCGGCCAGCGCCTTGAGGTAGGTGCCGATCTTGTTTGCCACATCACCCGTGCGCGTCACTCGGTCCGTGCCGACAATGACGATGTCCACTTGGCCATGTTGCATGTAATGCCCGCCTGCATTGTCGGAAATGACGGTGTGGGCCACGCCATGCGCGCCGAGTTCGAAGGCGGTCAGAGCGGCGCCCTGGTTGCGCGGACGCGTCTCATCCACCCACACATGCAGGTCGAGCCCGGCATCATGCGCCGTGTAGATCGGGGCCAGTGCCGTGCCCCAATCCACCGTGGCAAGCCATCCAGCGTTGCAATGGGTGAGCACGTTAACACGGCCCTTTTTCGCAGCGATGGCCTGCAGCAGTGGCAACCCGTTCTCGCCAATTCGGCGGCACGTCTCCACATCCTCATCGGCGATGCGCGCGGCTTCCTCATAGGCAGCCGCAGCGCGCAATTCCAGGGGAAGATTGTGCAGCCTGGCTCGCAGCCGATCCAGTGCCCAGCGCAAGTTGATGGCGGTGGGCCGGGTTTCGGCCAACGCCTCCAGCACCGTATCCAGCGTCCCGGGGGCGGCGCGCATGGCGAGAGCCACGCCATAGGCCACGACGGCGCCAATCAACGGCGCGCCGCGGACCTGCATGGTACGTATGGCATGTGCCGCCTGCTCCCATGTTGTCAGGCGGATCTGTTCCACCTGCCAAGGCAGCTTCGTTTGGTCGAAAATTCGCACAGACCAACCATCGGCATCGAGCCAGACGCTGCGGTAGGAGACGCCGTCAATCTTCACAATGAATTTCCCTGAATCGCGGCGCTTGACTGCGTCGCGGCCTTGCCTGCGTCAAGGCATCCGGCGATCATACCCGCTGATGCAACGCCGCGATCAGAGTGAATAGCCGGCGCGCGGTATCGAACTCCACCGCGATGCGGCCTTCCAGGCGGCTGGTCAGCAGTTCGGCCGCCTCGTTGTGCAGGCCCCGCCGCCCCATGTCGATGGCCTGCACACGAGCATCCATCGCACCCGAAGTCACCGCCGCCTCGTGGGTATCCACCAGCATGAGATAGTCCTTGATGAGCCGCCGGAATGGGCCCAGCACCAGGATGATGGCGCGCAAGGGCGCATCTTCCTTGTCGCGGATGTCGAGGATCAGGCGCCCCTCGCGTACCATGAGGTGCAGCACGAAGGGACCATCGCCAAGCCCCGCGGGGTCGAAGTGGTTGCCGCGCAGCAGGTCTTCGATGGCCTGACGGCGATCCGCCTCGGCATAGGCCGACGGAGGGGGCGGCGCATCGGGCAGCTCGATACGGATCAAATGACGGTCAGGCATGGGGTCAGCCCGGAGTCTCGTCGCCGAAGCCCAGCCGTGTCATCAGGCCGACTGTGGCACCCTTCACCGGGCGCAGCAGCAGTGTGGTGACAATGGCAAACAGCGGCAGCCACACCACCATGTGCAGCCACATGGGCGGCATATAGGCGCGCTCGATCCAAAGTACCGGCGGGATCAGAAGGTGGCCCACGATGAAAATGGTGAAATAGGGCGGCGCGTCATCGGCCCGAAGCCGGCCCAGGGGCGCATGGCAATGCGAGCATTCATCCACCACGCGTAGATACCCGTTGAAGACCTTCCCCTCGCCGCAAATCGGACAGCGATTGCGGGCGCCTCGCCACAGCGCCGTCCTGAGCGGCGGGATGGGATGAGGGGCTTGCGGGGCGCGGCGATCCGGCTCCCAAATCACTGGTGGTGTTAGCTGGGTCATATTGCGGTGCACAAATGGTGGCTCCAGGACACAATGGCAAGGAAAACCAGTTTCTGCCATGCTCTTCCTATGCATAGCCGTATCCTCATCATCAATCCCAACTCCTCGCGCACCTGCACGGATGGCATCGCCGAGGCGGTTGCCCCTCTTGCCGGGCCGGGGATCCCTCGCATCGACGTGACAAGGCTGGAGGATGGCCCGCCCGCCATCGTCACCTGGCGAGATTGGTTCTCCGTGGCCGAGCCGCTCTGCCGACGCGTCGAGGAACAGGAGGCAGATGCCTACGTCATCGGCTGCGTGAGCGATCCAGGGTTGGAAGCCGTACGCGGCGCGACCGACAAGCCCGTGCTGGGCATGTTCCGCTGCGCCGTAGCCGCCGCGCTCACGCGGGCCGAACGCTTCGGTATCATCGGTTTCACGCAGAAATCGCTCCCGCGCCAGCGGCGCGCCCTGCAATCCATGGGCGTGGAGGCCAAAATGGCTGCCTGGGTCCCGCTGGACCTGCCCATGGAGGTGCTGACCGACCCCTTGGCGCCGCAGGGCCGCATTGCCCAGGCCGCGCGGCAATTGGCCGATCAGGGCGCGGAGGTCATCATCCTGGGCTGTGCCGGCATGGCCGGGCATGTGGGTGTCGCGATGGAGGCGAGCGGCTTGCCGGTGATCGAGCCCTGCCAGGCGGGCGCGGCGGCGGCGATCCTTGCCGTGATCGGCGCCCGCATGCCTACGCTGCTGCGGGCGTGAGCGCGCGTCTGGTTGAGGCGTATTACGCCGCCTTCAACGCTGGCGATTGGGCGGGAATGCTGGCTTGCCTTACCGAGGATGTGGCGCACGACATCAACCAGGGCCCTCGCGAGATCGGGCGTGGAGCCTTCGGCGCATTCCTTGCGCGAATGCAGCGCTGTTATGCCGAGCGCGTCGAAGACCTGGTGGTGATGGTCAGCGCCGATGACCAGCGGGCGGCTGCGGAATTCATGATTTACGGAACTTATCTTGCCGCGGATGAGCGCCTGCCGCCGGCGACAGGGCAGACGTACCTGCTGCCAGTGGGCGCGTTTTTCGAGCTGCGGGAGGGGCGGATCGCGCGCGTCAGCAATCACTACAATTTGGAGGAATGGCTGAGGCAGGTTGCGCCCGGGCATGATCAGCCTGCGCCATAGCCACCGGGTAAACAGCGCTTGTCCTGATTGCGACAGCCATTCGCTGCGTCACGTATTCCTCCAAGCGAACCAATCACACCAGGCGCGGCCGGGTCAACTCCGGCACCACCAATTTCTGTACGGCTACCTCCCCCGCCGCTGCGATACGCTCTGCGCCGATCACGGCAAGCGGGTCCTCGGCATTGCGCCAAGCCTTGTATTCATCCTCATAGGCAATCCCCATCCCCTCGGCGAGGAGATGCACCCAGTTCACCACGCGAATGCCGTGGTCGCGCTCCAGCCCGATCATCTCGCGATGGCAGGAGTGGAAAATCGTCACCAGCGTATCCGCCCCCGTCTCTCGCATCGCCGCCAGAATCGTCCGCTGCACATCACCCAGCGCGCCGGGCACCGAGGCGAGGCCAAAGCACATGTAGCTGGGCGCGCGATAGGGGTGGTCCACCACGCTCACACCCGCGATCATGCCCAGCAATTCGGGGATGAGGACATTGACCGGAACACGGCCCTGGAAGCCGACGTGCCGATCCACGAAAACCCGCGCCTGCACGGTATGCGTCAGCAGGGGTGCGAGCTGCGCGCGCTGTTCGTGGATGGCTTCGCACAAGTGCCGGCTGTCAAAACTGTGCTCCTGCGTCTGACCCATGAAGTCGTCGAGATTGGCGTGGCAGGATGGGCACCAAGTGATCACCCGCAGGGTTCCGCTCGCGGCGAATTTCTCCATGGTGCGGTCCGCCATGCCTTCGGCGATGCGCGGCGTGCTTTCCTTGGGGCTGCCGCAGCACGCACCCGGCCCGCCCACCGGCGCGGCATCCACGCCCACCGCCTCCAGGATGCGCTGGCTGAGGCGGATGATCTCGCCGTGCCGCGTCATGTTGCAGCCATACCAGAAGGTATTCACAGCCATTTGCCCTGCTCCGCCTCGGTGAAGGAAAGCCGCGCGAAAACCTTCACGCGGGACATGGTCTCACTCGCATCGCGCTTGGCAATGGCGCCCGTCTCGCTCGCCCGCCATTTGGCGAGCCGCAGCATCAGCATGGGATTCACCGCCTCCGGGCAGGCCTCGTTACAGGAGCCGCTGCGGGTGCAGACGCTGATCCAGTTGCGCGCCGCGGCGTCACCCGCCCCGCCGGTCAACACATCCAAAACGCTGGCCACAGCGGCTTTTGCATCCGTGCCGCGCGCATCCGGCGCGTAGGGGATCATCGGGCAGGCGTCGAAGCAGGCGCCGCAACGCGTGCAGGCGGCAAGCATGCGCTCGGTCTCCGCAGTGCGCAGCGCGGTCCAGTCTGCATGTGCTACCATCCGTTGATCCGCTCCCATTGGGCGATCACCTCGCGTGAGCCATCCACAACATGATAGCGCCCATAGGCGGCGGCTGTCAGGCAGGAATGATTGGGGGCGACGCGCAGCTTAGCGCCAATGGGCAGCATGGGCGCGGGCATGGCCTCGCCATGCTCCTGATGCACGCGCGCCACGATGGGCTCGCCCGCGATGGGCTGGCCGTCCATGTCCAGTACCAGGCCAAAGCCGTAATCGCGAGGCGCACTCGCCGTGCTGCGATCCTTGCTGAGCGCGAGCGCCCCGGCATCCAGCAGCAGCGCGCCGCGTGCGGGCTTGCGGCCGATCACGCTGGTCAGCACCGTCACCGCGATATCACCCTCGGGATGGGTGCCGAGCTGGGCCTGGAACAGATCGCCGAACATATAGACGCCTGCGCGGATTTCCGTGATGCCGTCCAGCCGCTCGGCGTGCAGCGCCGTGGGGGAGGAGCCAAGGCTGATCATCTCCAGCGCGAAGCCGGCGTCGCGCAGGGCCGTCGCGGCACGCACCACGCCCGAGCGTTCCAGCTCCGCGATGGCCGCCATCTCCGGAATGCTCCGGCCGGCGTAGGAATGGCCCGCATGGGTGAAGACGCCGGCGAGTTTGCCCCCAAGTGCGGCGGCGATGGCGCGTGCTTCATCGGGCGGCACGCCGCCCCGGCCCTCGCCGACATCCACCTCCACCAGCGCGCGGAATTTTCCTGGATGGGCGGCAATGGCGGCGGCAGCCTCCACATCATCGGTGATGATCTTCACATCGGCGCCGGAAGCGTTCAGCGCGGCGACGATGTCCAGCTTTTGCGGCGTGATGCCCACGGCATAGATCTGGTCCAGCCAGCCGCCCTCACAGAAATAACGCGCTTCGGCGAGCGTGCTGACCGTGATCGGCCCGTGGTTGGGCGCGGCCAGCGCCGCAACCTCGCGGGATTTCGCGGTCTTGAGATGCGGGCGCAGCACCACACCAGGATGCCGCGCGATGGCGCGCTGCATCATCGCCAGGTTACGCTTGAGCACGCCCAGATCGAGGATCAGCGCGGGGGTGGTCAGGTCATCCAGATTCATCGCCTTAACCTCGAAACACTTATGGAAAGATCGAAAGCACCATCCAACGGCGGACGGTCCAGAATGAGCATCACCTCCACGGCGGCCAGGCGCCAGGTAATGGACGATGACTCTCTCATGCGAACTTCCAACCAGCGCCGCAATCCTGGCACGCAGCGTGGCACCTCACGCGCCAGGTCACGATAGCGCTGCTCGGTCGGGCTGCGTCCGGCACGCGGGCCGTGCCGCATCAGAACAATGTTGAGGATGGCGGCGTAAGCCAGCTCTGGCTCGGGCTCCACGTCACGTTGCGCTTCAACCGCGCCGGGAAAGACCCGATCGTCCTGCGGAATGCCGGAGAAGCTCCGCGGCGCCTCGGCGATGGCGCGGCGCAGGGAAAGGCAGAATGCATGATCAGCCAGGGCTGGAAGCGGCAGCAGAAGCAGTAGCGCGAGTATGGCCCCTTTCAACGCCAGATCGCCTCTCCGTCCAAAGGCAAAACGGGTCGGGAAAGTTTCTTCCAGTCGAACCGCGTGAGGATGGGCGAGGTGAGGCCGGGCGTATCCACCTCCACGATTTGCTCGTGGGTGAAGAACTCGTCAAAGCCGCCGCGGAAATGCCCGCGTGATTTCACCACGACGCAGCGCGCCGCCGCGACATCAATGCCCAGATGCTCCAGAAAGGCTGGGTCCGCGCATTGCGTGCGCTGGCTGATCACCACCACGTCAATGCCGGCGATGCGCAGCCAGGCTGTGTCACCCAGCTGCATTGCCGTGCCTTTGAAAATGCCACGTCGGCCGGTCACCTTGCCATCGGAAAGCGCGCGCACCTCTGCCTCGGCCGCGAAGGGGCGGCGGAAGGGATCCTGCTCAACAGCGCGATTGAAACATGCCTCGAAGCGAGCGCCGAGGCCGAGCGACTTTGCCTCGGCCACCAGCGATG
>JBBRVI010000056.1:0-15975 GCA_038247025.1 Acetobacterales bacterium | reverse complement strand
TCGATCCCGGGCAGACCAACTGGGCCTCCTCACTCGCCGAGGCTTTGGAGATCGTCGCGCGCATCAACCACCCCGCGCTGCGCACCATGCTCGATGTCTGCGCCACCGGAAATGGCGAGACGCAGAGTGCCGAGGCGCTGCTGCGTCAGCATGTGCCCGGCGGCATGATCGCGCATGTGCATCTCAATGACCGCAACAAGCGCGGTCCTGGCCAGGGGAGTGATCGCTTCGCGCCGGTGCTGCAAAGCCTGCGCGAGACCCGCTATGCGGGCATCTGCGGCGTGGAACCTTTCGATTACCATCCCGACGGTGCAACGTGCGCAGCGCGCGCCATCGGCTATCTGCGCGGCATCGAGCAAGGGCTACATCCATGAAATTCCGTTTCGTCGCCGCCGATCGCTTCGAGTGGTCCTTCACGCTGCGCATGCCCTTCCGCTTCGGCGTGATCACGGTGCGCGACGGCATCCAGGCCGTGATCCGCACGCGCATCCGCACCGAGGATGGGCGCGAGGGCTGGGGCATGGCGGCGGAAACGCTGGCCGCCAAGTGGTTCGACAAGGATGCCGCGCTGAGCGATGCCGACAATCAGCACCAACTCCGCCGCGCGCTGGAACTGGCCGAGGCGCAATCGCTGGCCGCCGGGCTGAACACGGCCTTCGGCCATTTCGCCGATGGCTATGCCGGCCACGTCGCCGCCTGCGCGGCCGAGGGGCTGAACCCGCTGGTGGCGAGCTTCGGCCGCGCCTTGCTGGACCGGGCGGCGTTTGACGCGCTGCTGCGTCTGGAGGGGCTCTCCTTTGATGCCGGCCTGCGCGGCAACCTCGGCGGCATGGCGCCGCATGCGGTAATTCCGGACCTGATGGGTTTCGATTTCGCGGTAATGCTGGCCCAGGTGCCGGCACCCACGCGAATCCACGCGCGCCACACTGTGGGCCTGGTGGACCCGATCACCGCGGCGGACCAGCAGGAGCGCGTGAATGACGGCCTGCCCGAGACCCTGGAAGAAGTGGCCGCCACCTATCGGCACCAGTACTGGAAGCTGAAGGTGGGCGGCGATGTGCGGGCCGATGTGGAGCGGCTTTCGCGCATCGCCTCCGTGCTGGATCGCATGCCGGCCTACCAGGCAACGCTCGACGGCAATGAGCAATATGAGGATGCGCAAGGCGCACTCGCGTTGTGGCGCGCGATGGAGGCGGAACCGAGGCTGGCGAAGCTGCGCGCCTCCATCCTTTTCATCGAGCAGCCGGTGAAGCGCGCACGCGCGCTGGAGACGGGCATGGCCACATTGGCCGCCGCGCGCCCTGTCATCATTGATGAGAGCGATGGCGCGCTGGATGCCTTCGTGGTGGCCAAGGGGCTCGGCTATTCGGGCGTTTCCACCAAGGCCTGCAAGGGCATCTGGCGCTCGCTCATCAACCTCGCGCGATGCCGCGCCTGGGGTTCAGGCTACTTCATGTCGGCCGAGGATTTGACCACGCTCCCTGGCATTTGCGTGCAGCAGGATCTGGCGCTGGTGAGTGCCATGGGCCTCACCCACGTTGAACGAAATGGGCATCATTTCATCGACGGCTTCAGCGGCCGCCCCAAGGCCGAGGCGGTGCGCTTCATGGAATCGCACCCCGATCTCTACGCCGACACACCGCACGGCCCGCGCCTGGCCATCCACGACGGCACGCTGGAGATCGCAAGCCTCGCAGTGCCCGGCTTCGGAAGCGAGCAAATGCCGGATGTGACGGCAATGCGCGAGATGGAAAAGGCCGCCTGGCCTGTTCTCACTCCGCGTGGCGTCAGTTCACCGTGATCCGCGCCTCACGAACCACCCGGCCCCATTTCTCGGTCTCGCTGCGCAGATAGGCGGCCAGTTCAGCCGGCGAGGAGGTCAGCGCGGCAGCGCCCACCAGGGTCAGGCGCTCCTGCACGGAGGTCAAGGCCAGTGCCTCGCGGATCACGGCGTTGAGCCGCTCGATGACTGGCGCAGGCGTGCCCGCCGGCGCCATGACGGCCCCCCAGGATGTGGCTTCGGCGGCGGCGAGGCCGATCTCGGCAACGGTCGGCACGTTCGGCAGAGCAGGATGGCGCCGCGCGCCGGTGACGGCCAGCGCACGCACTCGGCCCGCCTGGATTTGCGGCAGCGCGCTGGCGATCTGGTCCAGCATCACCTGCACATTGCCGGCCACAGTGTCATTCAGCGCAGGCGCCGAGCCACGATACGGCACGTGCTGGATATCCACCTGCGCCACCAGCTTGAACAACTCAGCGACCGTATGGGTGGAGGTGCCATTGCCACCCGAACCATAGGAGAGCCGGCCCGGCAGGGCGCGCACCAGTGCCAGGAACCCGGCTGCGGTCTGCGCGGCCACGGCGGGGTTCACGATCAGCACGTGATCCGTGGCGAAGGCGAGCCCGATGGGTGCCAGATCCGTCAGCGGGTTGAACCCCATATTGGCGTAGAGATGCGGGTTGATGGTGAGCGTACCGGTGGTGCCCATCAGGATGCTCAGCCCATCAGCAGGGCTGCGCACAATGTTCTCCACGCCGACATTGCCGCCAGCGCCGGAGCGGTTCTCGATCGCGACGGGCTGGCCCAGGCGTTCGGTCATCGGCTCGCTGAGAACGCGGGCGACGATGTCGGTCGCACCCCCAGCGGCGAAGGGAACAACGAAGCGCAGCGGCCGCGTGGGCGCCCATTGCGCCTGTACGGATAAGGGGGCCAGCAGCGCGGGCATCGCGAGCGCCATGCGGCGAGTCATGCGGATCATTTGATTTCCTCCTGTTTGTTGCTTCACATGTTGGCGGCGTGGCGTTCCTTGAGCAAGCGCAACACGTGATCGGGTTCCTCCGCCCACCATCGGCGCGAGAGAAGCTCCACCTCTGTGAAACCATCATAACCGGTGGCTTCCGCCATGCGGCGGATGGCGGCGATGTCAATCACGCCATCGCCGGGCATGCCGCGGTCAAAGACGAGATCAGTGGTGGGGACCAACCAGTCGCAGGCGTGGAAGGCGGCGATGCGGCCCGTCGCCCGCGCCATTTGCCGCGCGAGATCGGGGTCCCACCAGACGTGATAGACATCGAGCGCGACACCCGTGCCGGCGCCAAGTTCCTCACAAAGGTCCAGCGCCTGGCCGAGGGTGGAGAGCACCGAGCGATCCGCGCACGTCATCGGGTGCAGCGGTTCCAGCGCGATGGTCACGCCCGCCG
This sequence comes from Acetobacterales bacterium, assembly GCA_038247025.1. GTDB lineage: Bacteria > Pseudomonadota > Alphaproteobacteria > Acetobacterales > Acetobacteraceae > Roseococcus. Next base: position 12,774 of record JBBRVI010000056.1, on the reverse strand, counting down.
CGCGAGCTTCGTCGAGGATGGCGAATAGGCCGTCGCGCACCATGGCGCGCGCGCCGGGAAGGTCCTTTGAGCCGGGCGGGAGACCGCCGCAGACCATCACCAGGCATTGCGCGCTAAGCGCATGCGCCTCGGCGATGGCGCGGCGATTATCCTCGATGGCGGCGGCGCGGCCGGCGGCGTCGGCGGCGGGGAACATGCCGCCGCGGCACAGGCCGGTGACGGTCAGTCCCGCGTCACGGATCTGCCGCGCGGCGGCGTCCACGCCCATGGCTTGCAGCACGTCCCGCCAGGGGGAAATCCCCGGAATGCCATGCCGCGCGCAGCCCTCGATGCAATCGGCAAGGCCCCATTTTTCCTTGACAGTGACGGTGTTGAGCGACAGCGGGCTCACGCCACACCATGCAGCGCAAGCAGGGTCTTCATGCGCGCGACCGCACGCTCCGGGTCGTTCAGCAGCCCCGCCGCATCGGCCAGCCGGAAGAGCTCGGCAAAGTGCTGGATGCTGCGCGTGCTCTGCTGTCCGCCCACCATCACGAAGTGGTCCTGATGCCCATTCAGCCAGGCCATGAAGACGACGCCCGTCTTGTAGAAGCGTGTCGGTGCCTTGAAGATGTGGCGTGAGAGCGGCACCGTGGGCGCGAGGATTTCGTGGAAGGTGCTCAGGTCGTTGCGCGAAAGCGCGGCCAACGCGCCACCCACCGCCGGCGCGATCGGATCGAAAATGCCCAGCAATGCGTCGGAATAGCCGTGCTCGTCGCCAGCGATGAGTTCGGGGTAGTTGAAGTCATCGCCCGTATACATGCGCACCGATTTCGGCAGGCGGCGGCGCATCACGATTTCCTTCTGGTCATCCAGCAGGGAGATCTTCACGCCATCCACCTTCGCCGCATGGGCATGGATGACGCTGAGCGCCGTCTCCATCGCCGCCATATGGTCATGGCTGCCCCAATAGCCTTCGAGGGCAGGATCAAACATCTCGCCCAGCCAATGGATGATCACGGGCTGGCGTACGCCGGCCAGGATGCGGGCATAGACTCGCTCGTAATCATCCGGGCTTTTCGCGGCCTTCGCCAAAGCACGCGAGGCCATGAGAATGATGCGGCCACCCATGGCCTCCACGGCTTCGCATTGCTCCTCATAGGCGCGGATCACATCATCCACGGTGACATCGGGGCCTGGTGTCAGTTGGTCCGTGCCCGCACCGCTTGCGATCACAGCGCCGGGGTGATCCTTCGCTGCATCGAGGCTGAGGCGAATGAGTTGCTGGGCCGCCACCCAGTCGAGCCCCATACCGCGCTGCGCCGTGTCCATGGCTTCCGCCACGCCAAGCCCGAGTGACCAGAGATGCTGGCGGAACGCGATGGTCCGGTCCCAATCCACTTTGGCATCCAGCCACGGGTCTTGCTCGGCGAGCGTATCAGCCACGACATGCGCGGCCGCGAAGGCCACGCGCGGATAGGGCGGCAGGGCCTTCGCAAATTCGCGCGGCGGGCTGGTGGTGAAGGGCGCAATGCTGTCGGCGGTCGGCAGGTTCAGCGTGGCCACAGCTCAGCCCTCCAGCATCGGAAGATCAATCCAGCGGCGCTCTTCCCAGCTTTGCAGCCCGGCCATGGCGAGCTGCACGCCGCGCGCGCCGGCAAACAGGTCCCATGTGTAATCCGGCAACTCGCCCACGACATGGCGCAGGAACAACTCCCACTGGACGCGGAAGCCATTGGGGTACGCCTGTGTGTCGGGCACCTTCTGCCAGCCGTCGTAGAAGTTGATGGTCTGCGGCACGTCGGGATTCCAGACGGGCTTGGGCGTCGCCACACGCGGCTGCACCCAGCAATCGGTCAGGCCACACACCGCCGAGCCATGCGTGCCATCCACATGGAAGGTCACGAGGTCATCGCGGCGGACGCGCGTGGTCCAGCTGGAATTCATGTGCGCGACGATGCCGCCCTCAAGCTGAAAGGTCGCGTAAGCCGCGTCATCCACATCGGCGTCATACCATTGGCCAGTCTCATCGCGGCGCTTGGGGATATGGATGGCGCCCAGGCAGGAGACGGATTTCACATCGCCGAAAGTGTTGTCCAGCACATAGCGCCAATGGCAGAGCATATCGAGGATGATGCCCCCGCCCTCGGCCTTCTTGTAGTTCCAGGAGGGGCGCTGCGTGGGCTGCAAATCGCCCTCGAAAACCCAGTAGCCGAACTCACCGCGCACACTCAGCATGCGGCCCAACTGCCCGCTGTCAATGACCATCTTCAGCTTGCGCAGGCCCGGCAGGAACAGCTTGTCCTGCACCACGCCATGCTTGATGCCGGCGGCGCGGGCCATGCGCGCCACGTCCAGCGCATCTTCCAGATTATCGGCGGTCGGCTTCTCGCAATAGATGTGCTTGCCCGCCGCGATCGCCTTGCGGATCAGCCCTGCGCGCATTTGCGTCGTCGCGGCGTCGAAGAAGATCGTGTCATCGGGATTGGCCAGGCAGGCGTCGAGGTCGGTGCTCACGCGCTCAATGCCGTGGGCGCGGGCGAGCGCGTCCAGCTTGTCGCGGTTGCGGCCCACGATGATGGGGTCGGGCATCAGCCGGTCCCCATTGGCGAGCACCATGCCACCCTCGGCGCGGATGGCCGCAATGGATCGAATGAGGTGCTGGTTCATGCCCATGCGCCCGGTGACGCCGTTCATGATGATCCCGATGCGACGTTGCGCCATGGTCGTTTCCCTGTTCAAGTAACCAGATAGTTACTTAGCCGGCACTTACCGGTTCGGTCAAGGGCGCAAAAACCCCAGCACCATGGCCACCACATGCGCCTCACGCTCATCCAGCGCCGCCTCGCTGCCCAGATCGGTGCCAAAGATGGTGGAGAGCGTGTGCATATTCGCCACCGTGAAATGCCCAAGCGCGACCATGGAGAGATAAAGCTGCAAAGGGTCCACGTCGCGGCGGAACAGCCCCGCCTGCGCACCGCGCGCCAGCACCTCCCGCAGCCGCGCTGTCAGCGGCGAATAAAGGGCGGGCACATCGGCCGAACGACGCAGATAGGCGGCGCGGTGAATGTTCTCCTGATTGAGAAGTGCGACGAATTCCGGGTGCCGCGCCGTGTAGCGCAGGTTGAACGCCACCAGCCGCGCCATTGCTTCGCCGGGCGGCAGGTGCGTGACATCCAGGCGCTCCTCCTCCGCGCGCTTGGCCGCGTAGGAAGCTTCGAGTGCTGCCAGCCACAAATCCTCCTTCGCGCCGAAATAGGCATAAAGCATGCGTTTGTTGGCGCCCGCCCGCGCCGCGATCTCATCCACCCGCGCGCCGGCCAGGCCATGTGCCGCGAATTCCGCCAGCGCGGCGTCGAGGATGCGCGCGCGGGTCGCCGCGGCGCGGTGCGACAGAGGGGGCGTGGCGCGGGGCGAGAGGCTGCTCAAAGCCCCAGACGGTCGCGCACACGCCCCTGCCAGACGCGCGCCGCCACACCCAGGCGCCAGAAGCGATGAAACGCAATCGGCACAATCGGCGTCACGGGCATGTCCACCCGCTCGCCCAGGATGCGACGGGCGATCTGCCGGCCCATGGCTGTCCCCATGGGCACGCCGCGGCCGTTATACCCAAGACCCACAAGCAGCCCCGCAGCGGGCTCGTGCAGATGCGGGTACTGGTCTTGTGTCATGGCAAGTTGGCCGTTCCAGCCATGGGTCCATTCGACCCCGGCGAGTTCGGGCCAGAGACGTGCGGCATAGCTCTTCAGATAGCCGATGGGCTGCGTGTCACGGATGGGCTTCTGCGGCCCCCGCGCGCCGATGAGCAGGCGGCCCTGACGGTCAAGCCGGTAATGAACGGTGATATTGCCTGCCTCGTAGAGCGAAGCGCGCAGCGGCATGATGCGCCGCGCCACATCCTCCGCCAGGGGTGCCGTAGCGGCGATGGAACTGAAGACCGGCACTACGCTGGTCCTAAGCATTGGCCAGAGACCGCCGGTACAGCCATCAGTAGCGAGCACCACTCCCTCCCAGCAGAATACCACGGTTGAACATGTCGGATGCTCCTTCGGGCTTTTGCCAGATGCGATCTGGCGCATGTCTGCCCCCCGGCGGCAAGAGGACAAACCGATGCTCAAATGCCACGATGTGTCCACCAACTGTGTGGAACAGGCCACGACCCATGGGCGCTGGAGGGCAAGCTTGCTACATCCATTTCATGCGTGACAGACGCCTTCCCCCCCGGCTCGCGCTGCTGGCCGCGAGTCTTTTGGCCGCCTGTGGCGCCAGTGGCTCGGCCGTGGTGGACCGCTCAGGCCGCAGCGCGCCGTCGCGCGGGGAGAGCACCGCCCAGGGCACGGCCTTCGGAAGCTTCCTTGTAGGGCGCTTTGCCGCCGAGGAACAGGACACCCGCATCGCCGCCGAGAGCCTGCTGGCCGCGCTGCGCATAGAGCCCGACCAGGGCGCAATTCTCCAGCGCGCCTTTGTGGCCTCCCTGCTGGATGGACGCGCCGATGCGCTGCGTCTGGCGCGGCGGCTGCCCGACAACGCCTCCGCGCAACTCGTTCTGTTCGGCGCCGATGTGGCCGGTGGGCGTTGGGACCGCGCGGAAACGCGGGCGCGCAACCTCAGCCGCCAGGGGCCCATGACGGCGCTGCAGCCGGTTCTCATCGCGTGGAGCCTGGCCGGGCGCGGCCAGACGGACCAGGCCATCGCCACGCTCCGCCCGCTGGCCGAGCAAGGGCGCTTTCGCGCGCTGAACGCGCTGCATGCGGGCCTCATCGCCGATCTCGCCAACCGCCCGCGTGAGGCGGAGCGCTTCGTGCGCATCGCCATGGCCGATCAGCCCGACCCGACCTTGCGCTTGGCCATGCTCGCTGCAGGGGTGCTGCACCGCTCGGGCCGTGCGCCGGATGCGGTACGCCTGCTGGATCAGCTTGCCCTCTCGCAGGATGAATTGGCCCTGGCCGTGCTGGAGCCAGCGCGGCAGGTGGTTCTCAGCCAGCGCGGGCTGCAAGGCCCCGGCGATGGCATTGCCGAGGCCTATGTTGCTCTCGGCAGCGCATTGCGCGGCCAGGGGCTTGAGGAGATGGCCACCATCCTGGCCCGGCTTGCGCTGCGCATCCGCCCCAGCTTCGGCCCGGCCCTGCTGCTGCTGAGCGACACCCAGACCGAAGCCGACCGACCGCAAGCCGCGCGTGAGACCCTGCTGCTGATTGCACCCGAGGATCCGCTCTTTGGGCCGGCCCAACTGCGCCAGGCCACCCAGCTGGACCGGCTGGACCGCCCCGCCGAGGCTGAAGCGCTGCTGCGCGCCATGGCCGAGGCCAGTCCGAACCTGCCCCAGCCCTTCACCCGGCTGGGCGACCTGCAGCGCCGCCGTGGGCAATTCCCGGCGGCAGCCCTGTCGTATGACCAGGCCATCGCGCGAAGCCAGCCCGTGCGCGCCTCGGACTGGCCGCTCTTCTACGCGCGTGGCATTTCCCGCGAACGTTCCGGCGATTGGCCGGGCGCGGAAGCGGATTTCCTGCTCGCACTCAGCCTCTCGCCCGAGCAGCCCTTCGTGCTCAACTATCTGGCCTATACCTGGGCCGATATGGGCGTGAACCTTGAACGCGCGCGCGTGATGCTGGACAGCGCGGTGGCCCAGCGCCCGCAGGACGGAAATTTCGCTGACAGCCTGGGCTGGGTGCTGTTCCGCTTGGGCGACCTGCCGGGCGCCATCCGCGAACTGGAACGCGCCGTCGAACTCGAGCCGCGCAATGCCACAGTCAACGACCATCTGGGCGATGTCTATTGGGCCGCCGGGCGTGAGGGCGAGGCGCGCTTCCAGTGGCAGCGCTCCCTGACCATGGAGCCCGAGCCGGCCGAGGCAGCGCGCATCCAGGTGAAGATCGAAACGGGCCTGCCTCGGCCTGTGCGGCGCTGACGAATGCCGGAGGCCGCGCCTGCCAAGGTGAATCTGTTTCTGCACGTCACCGGAAGGCGGCCGGATGGATATCACCTGCTGGACAGCCTCGCCGTTTTCGGCCCCGCGGCGGATCAGTTGAGTGCCGCGCCGGACGATGCGCTCATGCTGACGCTGGGCGGGCCGTTCAGCGGCGCCCTGTCAGCTGAGCCCGACAATCTGGTGCTGCGCGCGGCCCGCGCGGTGGCCGCCCATGCCCTGACGCCGGGGCGGCCACTTGGCGCGCGGCTGCACCTGGAGAAGCGCTTGCCCGTGGCATCGGGCATTGGCGGTGGCTCGGCCGATGCCGCCGCCGCGCTGCGGCTGCTCAATCGGCTTTGGGGCACGGGTCTGGATGAGGTGGCCTTGGCAATGCTTGCCCTTCCGCTGGGCGCCGATATCCCGGTCTGCGTCGCCTCCCGCCCAGCGCGAATGCAAGGTGTGGGAGAGCGGATCAGTGCTGCGCCCACACTGCCGGAATTTGCCCTCGCGCTGGTAAATCCTGGCATTCCAGTCGCGACCCCCGACGTGTTTCGCGCACGCCAGGGTGATTTTTCGGCGCCGGCAGTACTGCCCACCGCCTGGCCCAACGCCGCGGACCTGGCCGAGGCCCTGGGCCGGCTGACCAATGACCTGGAGGCGCCAGCACTGGCGCTCTGCCCTGTCATCGGCGAGGTTCTGGCAGCGCTGCGGGCACAGCCCGGCTGCCTGCTGGCCCGAATGAGTGGATCGGGCGCGACGTGCTTCGGCCTGTTCGCGACGGCCGCGCAAGCGCAAGTGGCGGCCCGGCGGATGCCCCGGAACTGGTGGGCTGAAGGGGGCTGGGTCACCCCACCGGGAGCCGTGGAGCCATAGGGATTGCCCCGAATCGCCTCAGAGGATCAAGCGGCGTCGGCCTGCCGGCTCAGATGCGCCACCAGATCGCCGGGCAACTTGAGGCGATGCGCCAGCGCTTCGAGATAGGCCAGCTCAGCCGGTCCGTCGGGCTCCACGGCGAGCCGCGATGCCAGGTACAATTCAGCCGCCTGCTCCGGTGTGGTTGCAAACGCCGCGATTTCCGAAACGCCAACGGAAGCCGCGAGTGCATCGAAGACGAAGGCTTTGCTTTCTGCATCAAGCCCAAATTCACCAACCCGTCCAAAGATCCGGCCTTGCTCGTCGGCATCAATGTGACCGTCAGCCTTGGCCGCTGCGATCATGGCGCGGATCAGGGCGAGTTCGAAAGGCTGGCCGTCAGCAGCCGGAGCGGCCGCGGGCAAAAAACGCGGCTCGATGGTGGCGATCTGGTGTGGTGCGGCGACTGGTGTCTCGCTGGGCGCCTGGCCCTTCTGCCAGCTTTGGAAGGCCTGGCTTGCCAATGCTCCGAGCATGGCTGCGCCCCCGTGACTGAGTGCGCCGCCGAGGCCGCCCCTGCTTTTCTTCTTCCCGCCGCCGACCAACAGCCCCAGCAAGCCGCCAGCGACGCCCGAGGAAGCGAGCCCGCCGAACCCCCCGGCCGATTCAAGCGCCTGTCGTGCGGCGCCAGCGATGCCGCCGGGGCCAGAGAGGCCAGAGAGGCCAGAACTCGCCGGGTTTTCCCAAGGCGACGCCGAGGGTTGGGAGGGCGGACTCTGTCCGAGCAATCGTTCCAGGAGGGCCTGCGCGTTCATCACGCCCCACAGGTCGTGCCCGGTGCTGGCCAGCGCAAGATGGACCGCTCGCCATATTTGGCAATGGCCAGTTGACGCCCTACTCCGCCTCGGGGGGGAGAGGTGGTGCCGGCCCTGCCGCCAGAAGATTCTGCACAATTGCGATGAGTTCCGCAGCGCGAACCGGCTTGTGCAGCCTGAAGCAGTTCGCCTGCGCAATGCCGGTCAAGGTACTGGTCGAGATATCCCCCGTGAGGATGATGACCGGAAGCGCGACGCCCAGCCGTTCGCGCAACAGCGACGCAAAGCGCAAACCATCCATGGCACCGGGCAGATTGAAGTCGGCCAGGATGATCTCCGGCAGGCTTGCGCCCTTCTCGACGAGGTCGAGCGCCGCCTGTCCATCCGCGGTCGCCACCACGACATGCCCCTCCTGCGCCAGGACGCGCTCCAGCACGGCGCGCACATCGGGGTCGTCTTCCACGACCAGGATTGAGCCGGTGAGTTGAGGGCTCGGTGGCGTCGCTGCTGTCGTGCCACTCGTCGTCTCAGGAACCTCCCCCTCCCACAGGGGCGCCTCAATGGCGAACATGGACCCTCGACCGGGCTTTGACTGCATGGTCAAGCCATGCTCCAGCAGGCCCGCCAGGCGCTGAACGATCGAAAGGCCCAGCCCCATGCCGCGGCTGCGTTCCCGCGCGTCGTTGTCAACCTGGCTGTACTCGTCGAAGATCTCCGCGTGGTGCTTCGCGGCGATGCCGATGCCGGTGTCCCACACTTCGATGCTGAGCTTGCCCGCGCGCCGCCGGCAACCCAGCAGGACCCGCCCCTCGCTCGTGTATTTCAGCGCGTTGGAGAGCAGGTTGCGCAGGATCTGCTCCAGCATCCGTGGATCGCTGCGGATGGTCAGGTCGCAGGGCACCACGCGCAATTCCAGCCCCTGCGCTTCGGCTAGGTAGCCAAATTCCTCGCTCAGCGCAGCGAGCAGCGCGCCAACCTGCATCGCCACTGGCGCCGCCTTCAGGGCCCCGGTCTCGATCTGGTTGATGTCCAGCAAGGTGTTGAGCATGCCCGACATGGCGGCAAGGGTTGGCCCCTGCAGCGCCACCAGCTTGCGCGCTTCCTCACCGGTGACGGTTTTCTCCAGCAGGTCACACAGAAGCGTCAGCGTCTGCAATGGCTGGCGCAGATCGTGGCTCGCTGCACCCAGGAAGCGGGATTTCGCCGCACTTGCCTGCTCGGTGCGCCGCGTCTCCATTGCCAGCGCAGCCGCCACCTCGCGCCGCGCGGTGATGTCCATGAAGCTGATGACCACACCCTCCACCGCGTGGTTCTGCCCGAGATAAGGCAGCACGCGGCGGCTGAACCAGGCGCCGGCCGCGGTGGTGACCTCAGCCACTTGCGGCTCAGCGCCCTTCAGAACCGACGCCGCATCCGCGAGCAAAGCATCATCCTCGGTGAGCGAGCGCAGATCAGCCAACGGTCGGCCGATATCACCGGCAAGCACGTTGAACACCGCGCGCGTTGCTGGCGTGAAGAAGCGGATATGCAGTTGCTGATCGAGAAATATGGTGGCTTCGCGCGTGCTGTAGAGCACGTTCTGCAGGTCGGTCGTGGTGGTGCGGCTCTGGTCCAGCGTTTCCTGCAACTGGCCGTTCAGGACGGTCAGTTCCTCATTCAGCGATTGCAGTTCCTCCTGGGAGGTCGTCAACTCCTCGTTGGTGGATTGGTACTCCTCGTTGGTCGAGAGCGCCTCCTCATTCATCGCGCGCTGTTCTTCGGCGGCCTGTTCAAGGTCGAGGATTGCACCGCTCAACTCGGCTCGGGTGGTCTCCAGTTCGCGTTCCAGCGCGGCGATGCGCGCGGCTGGCTTGCCGAGCCCGGCGGCCTTCGCCGGCGGCAATTGGCGGACCGGCACGCTGGCGGCCAGGCGCCGTGGGGGCGCGGCGGACGGCGAAGGAATAGTGGGGCGGCTGTCGGTGCTGCTGCGCCGCCAGATGCGCTGGGGCTTGGCGATTGCGGCGTAACCCGCTTCGCCGGCGCCCAGGCTCTCCGAGGCACCCAGCAACAGGATGCCGCCAGGCCGCAGGGCGAAGTTGAACAGCGCAATGACCCGAGCCTGCGCCGGCGGCTTGAGATAGATGAGCAGATTGCGGCAGGAAATGAAATCAATCCGCGAGAGGGGTGGATCCTCCAGGACATCCTGCACGGTAAAGACGACGAGCGCGCGCAATTCGGCGCCGATCTTCCAGGTATCGTCCTCGCGCGTAAAAAAACGCGCAAGTCGCCGCGCAGAAACCGCGCCTGAGATGGAAGCCGGGTAGCGACCCCGGCGCGCGGCAGCCACCGCTTCAGCGTCCTTGTCGGAAGCGAAAAGCTGCAATCGGATCTCGTATCCGCCGTCGGCTATGGCTTCGCTGAACAGCATCGCAAGGGACCAGGCCTCCTCCCCCGTGCTGCAGCCAACAACCCACACGCGAAGGGGCTGTCCGGCCGGATGGGCGGCGACGATCTCAGGGATGGTTTTGTGTACAAGGAGGTCAAAGACATCGTCATCGCGAAAGAAATCGGTGACGTGGATCAGCAGATCCTTGGCCAGTTGCCCCACCTCCTCCGCATTGGTTTCCAGCAGGCGGCGATAGGCGTCCATTCCCGTTTGGCCAGTGATGCGCACACGGCGCTCGATGCGCCGCCGGATGGTGCCCGGCTTGTAATGGGCGAAGTCCTTGTTGCCGCGCTGCCGCAACAGGTCCAGAATCTGTGCCAGTTCTTGTTCCTCGGCCGGATCCGGAGCGGGCTGCGGTGTCTCAGCCCGCTTCAGCAATGCCGCCGGAATGGCCGCGATTGGCAGCACGAGATCCACCGTACCCGCGGCGATAGCAGCCTGCGGCATGCCTGCGAAGCCGGCTTCCTCGGGGTCCTGGACGATGACGAAGCCGCCCGCCGCGCGCAGAGCAAGCGCGCCTTGCGTTCCGTCGCTCCCGGTGCCGGAAAGGATGACCGCCATGGAATGCTGGGCCTGCTGCCCGGTGGCCAGCGAGTTCAGCAGGAAATCAATGGGCAGCCGCGTACCATGCGCCTCGACCGGGGCCGACAGCACCAGCCTGCCGTCGGTGACCCCGAGCGAACGCCCCGGCGGGATGACATAGACATGCCCTGCCTCAACGGTCGCGCCATTCTCCGCCTGCAGAACGGTCAGGGTGGTCTTGCTGGCGAGGAGTTCGACCAGCATGCTTTCATGCGTCGGGTCGAGGTGCTGGACGATGATGCAGGCAAAGCCGGAGAGAAGCGGTGGGGTGGCGAGCAAACTTCGGCATGCCTCAAGCCCGCCAGCGGAGGCCCCGATGGCGATGATGGGCACGCGAACAGAACCAGAGGGGGGCGCGAAAGCCAAGGCCTGAGCCTAACGGTTTCGGAAAGGATACAGGAAAAGCGCCCTGTTGTCTTTGCTTGAGATCTTGCTTCGTCCTCGCAGAACGAAAATCCTCGGCGCGCCCAAGGACGGCGCCCCCAAGGACGGCGGGCCAAACCCACCAATCAACGCCCCTGGAACAGCCCCTGGCGCTTCTCGATCATCGCATTCACCGCTTCCCGGTGGTCCTCCGTCTCATGGGCGATCGCCTGGAAGGCAGCCGACATTTCCAGCAATGAGGCGAGCGACATGTGCTGCCCCTCGCGCAGCAGGCGCTTGGTCATCCGCAGCACCTGGGGAGGATTTTTCGCAACCCGCGCCGCGAGTTCCCGCGCGGCGGTCATCAACTCCCCATGGGGCACGACGCGGCTCACGAGGCGCGCCGCCAGTGCCTGCTCCGCGTTGAGCGGGTCCCCCGTGAAGGACATCTCCGCAGCCATGGCGAGGCCGACCGCGCGCGGCAGAAGCCAAGCACCGCCATCGCCGGGGACAATGCCCACGCGCACGAAGCTTTCGGCGAAGATCGCCTTCTCCGAGGCCACGCGCATGTCGCACATGCAGGCCAGGTCAAGCCCCGCGCCAATCGCGGCCCCGTTCACGGCGGCAATGGTCGGTACATCCAGTTCCCACAGCGCGAGCGGGATGCGCTGGATGCCGCGCCGGTAATTCTCGCGCATCACCGCGGGGCTATCCGCCGCCATGATGCCCTTGCGGTCCCGCATGCCCTTGAGGTCGCCGCCCGCGCAAAAGGCCGGGTCCGCGCCGGTCAGGATCACGCAGCGCACGCTGTCATCCCGCGCGATGCGCTTGCAGGCGGCTTCCACCTCGTCGCAATCCTCAAAGCCCGAGATGGCGTTGCGCCGGTCGGGCGCGTTGAGCGTGAGGGTGACGACGGGGCCGTCCTGCTCGATCAGAAGGAAATCCGGCATCATTCTGCTCCTTGCACATCGCGTGCGGTGATATCGGGCCAGAGATTCGCACCACCCCGGTCCAGCGCAGATCGGCCAATCTCGGCCGCCCATGCGCGTTCCGTGCCGCCCTCCTCGCGCCAGGACCACAGGCGGCGGGTGAAGTGGTGCAGTTCATGATCCTCGGTGATGCCGATCGCGGCAAAGACCTGGTGTGCGGTCGCGGCCCCCAGCGTCGCGGCCTCGCCCGCCACGATCTTGGCGCAGCCGATCTCGAAAGCCGCCCCCGCCAGCCCATGCGCATCCACCGCCCGTGCCGCCTGGCTGACCGCAACACTGACCGCCGCGACCTCACCCGCCATGGCGGCAAGCTGTTGCTGGATCGCCTGGAACTTGCCGATGGCCCGGCCGAATTGCTTGCGCGTATTCGCCCAATCCACGGCGAGGGCGAGGATGCGCTCCAGCGCACCGGCGATGAGGGCGGCGCGGATCAGTGCCAGGCCCAGCAGCACCGCGCGAGGTCCGAAGCTGTTCGGCAAGATCCCAACGCTGATGCGAGCGCCGGGGGTGAGCGTATCGCGCGGCTCGCGGCCAATATTGGCCAGCGGCAGGGCCTCGCCCGGCGCGTGCAGCGCAATCTGCGTGCCGATCAGGATCACCAGATGGGCTGCATTCCGGCCGAAGGGCACGCCCTCGCGCCCCAGGCCGAGCGGCCCGTCCGGCACCTCGATCCCGGCGGCGGAGAGCAAGGCAGCGGCCAGCATGGTCTCGGCGATGGGCGCGGGCGCGCCATGCCGCCCCAACACCTGCCACAGCGCCGCCGCATCGCCCCAGGAGAGGCCAACACCGCCCGCCTCCTCCGGCACCAGGGCCATGTTCAACCCCTGCTCTTCCAGCCCGGCCCAGAGGGTCGCGGGCCAT
>JBBRVI010000055.1:0-16098 GCA_038247025.1 Acetobacterales bacterium | reverse complement strand
GTGCCTGCGCGAGATCGGCGTGGATACCGGCGGCTCCAACGTGCAGTTCGGCATCAATCCGGTGGATGGCCGCATGGTTGTCATCGAAATGAATCCGCGTGTCAGCCGCTCCTCCGCCCTGGCCTCCAAGGCGACCGGTTTCCCCATCGCGAAGATCGCGGCGAAGCTCGCCGTCGGCTACACGCTGGATGAGTTGAAGAACGACATCACCATGGTGACGCCGGCCAGTTTCGAGCCGTCAATTGACTACGTGGTGGTGAAAATCCCACGCTTCACCTTCGAGAAATTCCCCGGCACGCCAGCCACCCTGACCACCAGCATGAAGTCGGTCGGCGAGGCGATGGCCATTGGCCGTTCCTTCGCGGAAGCCTTGCAAAAGGGCCTGCGCAGTCTGGAGACGGGCCTCTCCGGCCTCGATGAGGAAGCCCCCCCCGGCGATGGCTCGCACGAGGCCTTCCACGCCTCGCTGGCGATCCCCCGGCCGGATCGCGTGCTGACCGTGGCGCAGGCATTGAGGGCGGGTGTGTCCGTGGATGAGATCCACGCGGCCTGCAAATTCGATCCCTGGTTCATCCGCGAGATCGAACGCATTGTCATCGCCGAGCGCGAGGTGCAGGCCAAGGGCTTGCCCACCACGGCACAGGGCATGCGCAGCCTCAAGGCGCTGGGTTTCTCCGACAAGCAACTCGGCAAGCTCAGCGGCAAGGGAGAAGTGCCCGTCTTTGAAGCACGCCAAAAGCTCGGCGTGCATCCCGTCTACAAGCGCATTGACACCTGTGCGGCGGAATTCGCCGCCGACACGCCCTACATGTACTCCACCTATGAGGGCGGCTTCGGGACGCCCGTCTGCGAATCCCGCCCGACCGACAATAAGAAGGTCGTGATTCTCGGCGGTGGCCCGAACCGCATCGGTCAGGGCATCGAGTTCGATTATTGCTGTGTCCATGCCTGCTACGCGCTCAAGGAAGCCGGCATCGAGACCATCATGGTCAACTGCAACCCCGAGACCGTCAGCACCGATCCCGAAACCGCCGACCGCCTCTACTTCGAACCACTCATGGCCGAAGACGTGATCGCCCTCATCCGGCGCGAGCAGGAAAGCGGCGAGCTGCTCGGCTGCATCGTGCAATATGGCGGGCAGACGCCGCTCAAGCTCAGCCAGGCGCTGGACCGCGCGGGCATTCCCATTCTGGGGACGAGTGCCGAGGCCATCGACATCGCTGAGGACCGCGAGCGTTTTCAGCTGCTCCTCAAGGGCCTGGGCTTGCAGCAACCGCAGAACGGCATTGCGCGCAACCTGGATGAGGCCGAGGTGGAGGCCGCGCGCATCGGCTATCCCGTCGTTGTGCGCCCCAGCTACGTGCTGGGAGGCCGCGCGATGGAAATTGCCCATAATGCCGAGCAACTCCGCCGCTTTGGCGCGGAGGCGGTGCGCGTCTCCGGCGAGAATCCCATCCTGATTGATCAGTATCTGGCGGATGCGATCGAGGTGGATGTGGATTGCATCGCCGATGCCGATGGCGCCGTCTATGTGGCCGGCGTGATGGAACATATCGAGGAGGCGGGCATCCACAGCGGCGATTCCGCCTGCTCCTTGCCGCCCTATTCGCTGCCGCCTTCCATCATCAGCGAGCTCAAGGTCGAGACGGAAGCCATGGCGCGCGCGCTCAAGGTGCGCGGGCTGATGAATGTGCAGTATGCCGTGAAGGATGGCGAGATCTTCGTCCTCGAAGTGAACCCCCGCGCCAGCCGCACCGTGCCTTTCGTGGCCAAGGCGACAGGCGTTGCCGTCGCCAAGATCGGCGCGCGGGTCATGGCTGGCGCTAAGCTTGCCGAGTTCAACCTTGATGATGATGCAGTGGCCAAGCATGTCGCGGTGAAGGAGGCAGTCTTCCCCTTCAATCGCTTCCCCGGCGTGGATGTTCTGCTTGGGCCCGAGATGAAATCCACCGGCGAAGTGATGGGCCTAGACACCAGCTTCGAGCGCGCCTTCCTGAAAGCGCAGTTGGGCGCTGGCGTGAAACTGCCGGAATCCGGCACCGCCTTCGTTTCCGTTCGCGAGAACGACAAGGCCGCCGCAGTGACCATCGCGCGCCGCCTGGCCGAGATGGGTTTCCGCATCATGGCAACCCGCGGCACCGCGCAACGCCTGCGCGAGGCAGGGATCGAGGTGACACTGGTGAACAAGGTGCTGGAAGGCCGGCCGCATTGCGTGGACGCGATCAAGTCCGGCGAAATCCAGATCGTGATCAACACCTCTGGCGGTGGACGCAGCATTTCCGACAGCTTCGACATCCGCCGTTCGGCCCTCACGCAGGGGGTGCCGCATTACACCACCATCGCGGGCGCGAGGGCGGCTGCCGGGGCAATTGCCGCGCTGCGTGCGGGAACACTTGATGTGGCGCCGCTACAATCCTACTCTAATACGTCATTCTGATACTGGGATGGGGCGATCAGGCCCCCTCCCTCCCCCCTCGCTCTCCGGCTTTTGCTGCAACGGGGTTGCCGGCGAGAGAGGCGTTGCAACAAAGGAAGAGCCTGCCGTGCAGAAGTTCCCGATGACCGCCGAGGGGCTGGCCAAGCTGGAAGAGGAACTGAAGCAGCTGAAATCCGTGGAGCGCCCGTTGATTATCGTGGCGATAGCGGAAGCGCGTGCTCATGGTGATCTCTCTGAAAACGCCGAATACCATGCCGCGCGCGAGCGTCAGTCCTTCATCGAAGGCCGCTTGGCCGAACTTGAATCCATCATCCCCTCTGTCGAGGTGATCGATGTCAGCAAGTTGAGCGGCACTCAGGTGCGCTTTGGCGCGCGGGTCACCATCGTGGATGAGGAATCCGAGAAGGAGACGACCTACCGCATCGTGGGCCAGTATGAGGCCGACATGAAGGCGGGCTCCATCTCGCTCTCCTCACCACTGGCGAAGGCCCTGATGGGCAAGACAGTGGGCGACAGCGTGGAAGTTCCCGCGCCAGGTGGCGCCCGCGCGGTCGAGATCACCGGCGTCGCCTTCCACTGACCCCGTGACTTTGTCCCTGGGCGACATCCGCGCGGCCGCCGCGCGCATCCATGGCCGCGTCCTGCGCACGCCCTCCATCGAGAACCCCGCCGTCTCGCAGGCATGTCGGGCGCGGGTTTCCCTCAAGCTTGATAACCTTCAGGCAACGGGCGCCTTCAAGGAGCGCGGTGCGGCAAACCGCCTTGCACTTCTTTCGCCTCGCGAGCGTGAGGGCGGGGTGATCGCCATGTCAGCCGGCAATCATGCCCAGGCAGTGGCGCGGCATTCCAACCTGCTTGGCATCGCCGCCACCATTGTCATGCCGCGCTTCACGCCAACCACGAAGGTTCTGCGCACCGAGGGATTTGGCGCCCGCGTCGTGCTGCACGGCGAGACCCTGGCCGAGGCGGCCGCGCATGCGCATACCCTCGCGCGCGAACAAAGGCTGACCTTCATCCACCCCTATGACGACCCTGCCGTGATCGCCGGCCAGGGCACCATGGTCCTGGAGATGCTGGAGGACGTGCCTGATCTCGAAGCGCTGATCTTCCCCACTGGCGGTGGCGGCATGGTGACAGGGTGCGCCGTCGCTGCCGCCGCGCTGCGCCCGGGCCTGCCGGTTTTCGGAGTGGAGGTCGAAGGCTATCAGGCCATGCGCCAGCGTCTGGCGGGGCAGCCGGTGAACGTCGGTGGCCCCACCATCGCGGAAGGCATTGCCGTTCGCGATGTCGGCGAACTTCCGCTGGAGATGCTGCGCAAGCTCGGTGTCGAAATCCTTGTCGTGCCCGAGCGTGCGGTGGAGCAGGGCATCGCCCTGCTGGCCGAGGGCGCCAAGGTGGTTTCCGAAGGTGCCGGGGCGGCAGGTGTTGCTGCCATCCTGACCTATCCTGAGCGTTTTGCCGGCAAGCATGTCGGCACGGTGGTCTGCGGCGGCAACATTGATCCGCGCATCCTCTCCAACGTACTGCTCCGCAACCTGTTGCGCGATGGGCGCCTGCTGCGCCTGCACCTCGCCATCCCAGACCGCCCCGGCGTATTGGCCGATATCGCAACCCGCGTGGCCGAGGCCGGTGGCAATGTAATCGAGGTCAGCCACCAACGCCTGTTCGCCGCCCCCAGCGTGCAGACGGCCGAACTGGAACTCATGATCGAAGTGCGCGACCGCGCCCAGGCGGATGCCATGGTCGCGGCACTTGAGGCCGGCGATTACGTGGTGCGGCGCGGGTAAAGGTTACTTCAGGAAATTCGGCTCGATCAGCCGTGGCAGCAGCAGCGCCATGTCCGGCCAGATGATCAACGACGCAAGCACCGCCAGCATGGGCATCAGCATGATCGTCACATCCTTCAGCGAATCGATCACCCGCATTTTTGCCACCGCACAGGTGATGAGAAGGCATAGCCCGTAAGGCGGCGTCACCAACCCGAAGGCGAGCGAGACGATCCCGATCATCGCGAAATGCACCGGATGCAGCCCCGCCGCCTCGGCAATCGGTTGCAGGATCGCACCCACGATGATGATGGCCGGGATCGCATCCAGAAAGCAGCCGACCACGAGAAACACGCCCGCGATGAAGAAGCCCGTCATCACCGGCCCCATCCCCCAGGCGCCGACACCCGACATGAGCGCCTCGGGGATTTTGTAGAAGGCGAGCAGCCAGCCAAAGGCGCTCGCCGTGCCTACGCAGAACAGCGCGATGGCCGAGAGTTTGCCGGTGTCACTGAAGGCATTCCACAAGCCGCGCCAATTCATTTCCCGGTAGACGATGATGGAGAGAAAGCCCGCATAGAGCACCGCGATGCAGGCGCTCTCCGTCGCGGTGAACCAGCCGAAAATCTTGCCGCCGATGATGATGAAAGGTGTCAGCAACGCGGGGATGGAGACCATGAAGGAGGCAAAAACTTCCCCCATCGTGGAGCGCGGATAGGTCGGGTAGCCGCGGATTTTCGCATAGACATGCACGGTGCCCATTTGCGCCAGGCCGATCACCAGCCCTGGCACGATCCCCGCCAGGAACAGCGCGCCGATCGAGACTGACAGCACACCACCCCAGACGATCATCAGGATGGAAGGCGGTATGATAACGGCGAGGACCGCGGAGGTCGCCGTGATGGCGACGGAAAAGCTGTCGTCGTAGCCCTCCTTCCGCTGCGCCTCGATAAAGAGCTTGGCTTGGCTCGCCGCATCCGAGGTGGAACTGCCCGAGATGCCGGCAAAAAACACCGAGAGCACGACGTTCACCTGTGCAAGCCCGCCGGGGAAATGCCCCACCAGCGCGCGCGAGAAGCGCACCAGGCGGTCCGTGATGCCGCCGACATTCATCAGATTCGCCGTCAGCAGGAAGAAGGGCACGGCGAGAAGGATGAAGGAGTTGTAGGCGTTGAAGGTCTCCTGTAGCAGGATCATCGGCCAGAGCCGGTCCTCGATCAGCAGGATGGGCAGGCAGGCGAGGCCGATGGCGACCGCCACCGGTACGCGCAAGGCCAGCATGCCGAAGAAGCCGCCAAAGAGGATCCACGCGGCCTGCGCGGCCGAAAGCGTACTCGCGCCCATCAGCCGCGGCCTCGCAGGATTTGCACATCATCCCACATGCGCTCGCCCTGAAAGAGCAGCCAGGAGACGCCGGCGATGGGCCAGGCGATGTGGATCAGCCACAGTGGCAATTCCGCCAATTCGCTGATTCGGAACCAGGCGAATTCCGTGAACTCGATGCCGTACCAAAGAAAGATGAAGGCGAAGACCAGCACGAAGGTACCCGCTACAAGGTTCAGCGCCGCGTTGAACTTCCCAGTGGCCGAGGGGACGAGGTCCACAATGAAGTGCGTGCCCTCGCGAATGCCGATCATGCCGCCGATCATCACCATCCACACCAGCAGGAAGCGCGCGGCTTCCTCTGTCCAGATGTAGCGGGGGATGAGCTCCGTGAAGCGCGCGAAAATTTGCAGCGTGACCGGAATGATCAGGATCAAAACTGTCAAAACCAGCAACACATCGAGAAAGCGGCTGTAGAGGAAAGTGGCGCGCCGAAACGCGCCACGTGTTGCGTGCTGCGACAAAGCCTCAGGCGCTCAGGGCATTGATGCGGCTGAAGATCGCATCCGCCTCGATTTCGCGCGCATAGGTGGCCATCACCGGTGCCACTGCGGCCAGCATGGCCGCACGGTCGGTGAAGGGAATGCGGCGCAGCCGGCCCTCGCGCTCCAGGCGGGCCAGCGTTTGCCCGTCCTCGCTGCTTTCTGCCTGACGACCGAAAACGCCCGCCTCACGGCCCGCGCGGCGCACTGCCTCCTGCACCTCACGCGGCAGGCGCGCATAGGTTTGAGCCGAGAAGCAAATCGGCCGGACTGTGATCGCATGTTCCGTGATGGCAAGCTGTGGCGCCACCTCAAAGAAGCGCATGGCGAGCACGCCCGCCGCTTCGTTCTCGCCGGCTTCCAGCACGTTGTTCTGGATGGCGTTGTAGATCTCGTTATAGGCAATGACCTGCGGCGCCATGCCGGCCGCCTGGAAGGTGCGGTTCCAGATGGGCGCCCCCTGCACGCGCACGCGCAACCCGCGCAACTCCGACATGTTCGATACCGGCTTGTTCGCGAAGATGTTGCGAACGCCACCGCCGGCATAGCCGATCAGCATGACGCGGGCGCGACGCTCCACCTCCTGCGCCACGGGCACCAGCAAATCCTGGACCAGCACCTGATTCCAATGCGCCAGGTCCCGGAAGAGGAAGGGCGCGTCAATGAAGGGCGCGGCCCGACTGAAGGTGGACATATGAGCCGGCGAGACGATGCCGTAATCCACCGCGCGCCCAGCTGACATATACTCGAAATACTGCTTTTCGAGGCCAAGGCTGCTGTTGCGGTGCAAGATAAAATTGATCGGCCGGTTGGAGTATTGCTTGACCAGTTCCTCGAAGCGAAGAAGCGTGCGGTTGAAGACGTGCTCGTCATTAAACTGAACCGCACCGTTCAGCGTAATGGGCGCCTGGGCTCGGGCTACGAATGGCGTGGC
This sequence comes from Acetobacterales bacterium, assembly GCA_038247025.1. GTDB lineage: Bacteria > Pseudomonadota > Alphaproteobacteria > Acetobacterales > Acetobacteraceae > Roseococcus. The sequence goes on along the minus strand of JBBRVI010000055.1, from coordinate 9,096 downwards.
CAAAATGCCAACGGCCAAAAGCGTTCTACGGTTCATTTCGGATCCTCCCTGTGGTCGCTTGCCACGGCGGATTTCCCGCTCGCAGCCAAAGCCTAAGCCCAGGCCTGGACCCTTGGGAAGCTTAAAACGGGACACCGGCCGCATTCTTGGCTGTCCGGATCGTCTGCAAGGTCTGTACCCTGAGCACATGGGCCGCACTGGTCAGCTTAGCCGTCAGAGCATTCTCATGCGCGGTATCCCGCGCCACCAGCCGCAGCAAAAAGTCACCCCCGCCGCGGATCATGTGGCATTCGCGCACCTCGGCCCAACCGATCACCTCCGTCTCGAAAGCATCGAGGATCACCTGTTTCTGGCTCTCGAGCCCGACGATGGCGAAGAAGGTGACCTCAAAGCCCAGCGCGGTGGGCTCCACATCGGCGTGGTAGCCGCGCAAGATGCCGGCCTCCTCCAACCGGCGCACCCGGCGCAGGCAGGGGGGCGCTGAAAGCCCAACCCGACTGGCCAGCTCCACATTGGTGATGCGGCCATCGGCCTGGAGTTCCGCCAGAATCCGAAGGTCAATCGAGTCGAGTTCGGCCATGCGTCCTCTTGTTGTTTCATTGCCGGCGGGTGGCATGCTGCGCAATATCCTTGCGGATGCAGCGATATGCAAGACGCAGCCTTGTTCCGCATGCCAAGATGGGCAGATATGCGCTCCACACACGACACTTCGTTGGAATCGCCCGTGCCCGCCTCTCACAACATCCCCCTCCTCATCATCGGCGCTGGCCCAGCCGGCTACACGGCCGCGATCTATGCCGCACGTGCGGGGCTCAAGCCCGTTCTCGTGGCGGGGATGCAACCTGGCGGCCAGCTCACCATCACCACCGATGTCGAGAATTACCCGGGCTTCGCCGAGGCCGTCCAAGGCCCCTGGCTGATGGAACAAATGCGCGCCCAGGCCGAGCATGTCGGCACCGAGCTCAAACACGATCTCATCACACGCGTGGATTTCTCCGCCCGCCCCTTCCGCGCCGATTGCGACAGTGGTGACACCTACATCGCCGATTCGGTGATCATCGCAACCGGCGCCCAGGCGCGCTGGCTCGGCATTCCCGGTGAGCAGGCGCTGTCCGGCTTTGGCGTCTCCGCCTGCGCCACCTGTGACGGCTTCTTCTTCCGCGGCAAGGACGTGGCGGTGATCGGCGGCGGCAATTCCGCGGTCGAGGAAGCGCTCTACCTCGCCAATCTCGCGCGGCACGTGACGCTTGTGCATCGCAGGGATTCGCTGCGCGCCGAACGCATCCTGCAGCAGCGGCTTTTCGCGAAGGAGAACGTCACCATCCTCTGGGACATGGCCACCGAGGAAATGCTCGGCACGCAAGCCGCACGCCCCGTCGCCCGTGCACTTGCGCTGCGGCACACCAAGACGGGCGAGCGCCGGGAACTCGTGGTGGACGGCATTTTCGTGGCCATCGGCCATGATCCGGCGACGAGCCTGTTTCGCGGCCAGCTCGCCATGGATGAGAGCGGCTATCTGATCGTCACTCCCGGCGGCACGCTCACCAGCATCGAGGGCGTCTTTGCCGCCGGCGACGTGGCCGACAAGATTTACCGCCAGGCCGTCACCGCGGCCGGCACGGGCTGCATGGCGGCCCTCGATGCCGAGAAATTCCTCGCCGTGCATGCTCGCGCGCCCTCCAAAGCACAGGAAGCCGCATAATGCCGCTCGATTGGGACAAGCTGCGGGTCTTCCACGCGGTCGCTGAAGCTGGCTCCTTCACCCATGCGGGTGAGACCCTCTCGCTGAGCCAATCCGCCGTCTCGCGCCAGATCCAGGCGCTGGAGGATGCACTCTCGGTCCCGCTGTTTCACCGCCACGCGCGCGGGCTGATCCTCACGGAATCGGGCGAGACTCTGAACCGCACCGTGCGCGAGGTTTTCGCCAAGCTCGCCATGACCGAGGCATTGCTGACCGAGGGGCGCGAAAAACCCGCCGGAAGGCTGAAGGTGACGACGACCACGGGCTTTGGCGGCTCCTGGCTCGCGCCGCGCCTCCACCGGTTCCTGGAAATGTATCCCGAGATCAATGTCTCGGTGATTCTGGACGATGCCGATCTCGACCTTGCGATGCGTGAGGCCGATGTCGCCATCCGCATGCACCCGCCCCGCCAGCCAGACCTGATCCAGCGCCATGTGGCGAGCTTTGGCTGGCGCATCGTGGGCTCGCCCGAATATCTCAAGCGCCACGGCATCCCGCAGCGGCCCGAGGAGCTCGACGCGCATCGCCTGATCGTCTGGGGCGACTACCGCACGCCCGTCGAGGAAATCAACTGGCTGGCCGAGGTGGGGCGCAAGCCTGGGCAGGGGCGGCGTGGCACAGTGGAGGTCAACAGCCTGACGGGCATGCTCAAGGCCGTGCAATCGGGCCTCGGCCTGGCCGCGATGCCCGATTACATGGGGCCTGAGCTGGAAGGGCTGCTGACCGTGCTGCCCGAGTTGAAGGCGCCAAAAATCAACGTGTATTTCGTCTATCCGGAGGAAATGCGCGCCTCCAAGCGGGTGTCCGTGTTCCGCGATTTCCTGGTTTCCGAACTGGCTGGCGGGCACAACTAGAGCGTTTTCCGTTCCCAAGGGCTCACTACAAACGCTCCAGTCCATTGTTTTTCGAGCATCTTTATTCGCTCAAATGATTCCATTTGAGCGGATGACGCTCTAGGCGCTTCCCCGAATTCTCCAGCACTGGTGTCGGCTAAACCGGCACAAGCCGCGTCAACCGCGAAGGATTCATCTCTGCCAGAAGCACGCTCCCATCCGGGTGGATGGCCAGCCCATGCGCCCCATTCAGCACGCACCGCCCCCGCCCCACCAGCGCGCCGGTGCGCGAGAAGATGGACAGCCGCGGCACCTGGTCCGTCACCCACCAGTTTCCGTCCGCGTCCGAGACGATGTCCATGGGTTTATGCACATCGGTGATTTCCAGCAGGAATTCGCCGCCCTTCGTGAAGACCTGCACGCGGCTGTTGTCGCGGTCCGCCACGGCGAGTTCGCCGGCATTGTTCACCCATACGGCGTGGGGTGTGCAGAATTGCCCCGGGCCGCGGCCTGGTTCGCCGAAGCCGCCATCGGGGGTTCCATCCGGCTTGAAGCGATGGACGCGTGAGGCGGCGTAGCCATCGCCCACGAAGGCGGTGCCATCGGGGGCGAAGCAGATGTCGCAGGGGCTGTTGAAGGGTGCGCCGGGCGCGTGGCGTTGGCCCAGATGGCCGATGCGCTCGCCCTCGATGTCGAAGCGGATGATTTCATGCGCATCGCGGTCCACCACATGGATGGTGCCGTCGGGCGCGGTGGCGAGCATGTGGCCATCGGCCACCGCCTCACCCCAGGCATTGATGCGCTTGCCGTGGGGGTCGAGCACGATGACGGTGGGCACGGCCGGGTCCACGTAGGAATCGGCGCGGAGCAGGACTAAGATGTTCCCCTCCGCATCGGTTGCCACGTCGCTGACGCGGCCCGCGCCGTCAGGGATGGCGCCCCAAGGGCGTTGGATGCGGTAGCGCTGCGCGCCGAGGGCGACAAAGAGTTCCATGGGTGCAGCTTGCCATGCGCGCGGCTTGCCGGCCAAGCTTACTTCCGCATGATTCGACACCAGCGCGCCGTGGGCGCCGCATCCCTTGAAGTGGCGGCCCATGGCCTCGCTCGGCTTTCCCAGGCCGCACCGCTGCGCATCCTGTTTCCCACGCCCGAACCTGGTGCCCCGCTGGAGGCCGCCTTCGTCAATGTCGCGGGCGGGCTGGCCGGCGGCGATGCGCTGGATGCGCGGATCACCTTGCGCGCGGGGGCGATGGCGCAAACCACTACGCCGGCGGCGGAGAAAATCTACCGCAGCCTGGGCGATATTTCGCGCATCACCACCCGGATCGAGGTGGCGGAGGGCGCGGTGCTGGAATTCCTCCCGCAGGAGGCGATCCTGTTTGACGGCGCGCTGCTGGACCGCAGGATGGTGGCGCATGTGTCGCCTGGGGGTGTGCTGCTGGCGGCCGAAGCCGTTGTGCTGGGGCGGATTGCGCGCGGCGAGGTGTGGCGGCACGGCCATTTGCGGGATAGCTGGCGGCTGCATCGGGGCGGCCGGCTTATCTGGGCCGATTGCCTGGCGCTGGCCGCCGATTCCCGCACCTTGCCATACGGCCTGGATGGAGCCGATTCACTGGGAATGATCCTGCTTTGTGCCGATGATGCGGCCCGGCACCGGGAATTGGCGCGGGAGGTGACGCAGGGTGCCGCGTCCCTCGTGCGGCCGGGATTGTTGCTGCTGCGCTTCCTGGGGAGTGCGACCGGCGTACGGCTCGCCATGGCTGAGGCGGTGAAGGCCATGCGCCACGCCGCCCTCGGCCGCCCAGCGACCTTGCCAAGACTGTGGACGTGCTGAGGCACCTCGCGGCATGATACGCCCATGCAATTGACCCCGCGCGAAAAAGACAAGCTGCTCATCGCCATGGCCGCCCAGGTGGCGCGCCGAAGGCTGGAGCGTGGCGTGAAACTCAACCACCCCGAGGCCATCGCGCTGATCACGGATTTCGTGGTGGAAGGCGCGCGCGACGGCCGCACCGTGGCCGAGCTGATGGCGGCCGGAGGCGAAGTCATCTCGCGTGCGCAGGTGATGGAGGGCATCGCGGAGATGATCCACGACATCCAGGTGGAAGCGACCTTCCCTGATGGCACCAAGCTCGTCACCGTTCACAACCCGATCCGATAGGGCCGCCGACATGATTCCCCCTCCGTTGATTCCAGGTGAAGTGATCTGCGCCGAGGGCGAGATCGAACTGAATGCGGGCCAGCCCGTGACGGAAATCGAGGTGGCCAATACCGGCGACCGGCCGATCCAGGTGGGCAGCCACTATCATTTTGCCGAGACCAATCCGGGGCTGGAATTCGATCGCGCGGCGGCGCGGGGCCAGCGGTTGGACATCGCGGCAGGGACGGCGGTGCGGTTCGAGCCGGGGCAATCGCGCAAGGTGCGCCTGGTTCCATTGCGCGGTGGGGGCGTGGTCTACGGCTTTCGCGGTGACGTGCAGGGGAAGCTGTAAATGGCGCGCATCTCTCGCCACGCCTATGCCGGCATGTACGGCCCCACCGTGGGCGACCGCGTGCGCCTCGCCGACACTGAACTGTTCATCGAGGTGGAGCGCGACCACACCATCTACGGTGAAGAAGTAAAATTCGGCGGCGGCAAGGTGATCCGTGACGGCATGGGGCAATCCCAGGTCACGCGCGGGGATGGCGCTGCGGATACCGTCATCACCAATGCGCTCATCCTCGACCATTGGGGTGTGGTGAAGGCCGATGTGGCGCTGCGCGATGGCCGCATCGCCGCCATCGGCAAGGCGGGCAATCCCGACACGCAGCCCGGCGTGGATATCATCATCGGCCCGGGGACGGAGATCATCGCGGGCGAAGGAAAGATCCTCACCGCCGGCGGGGTTGACGCTCATATCCACTTCATCTGCCCGCAGCAGATCGAGGAAGCGCTGGTGAGCGGCATCACCACCATGTTCGGCGGCGGCACCGGCCCCGCCCATGGCACGCTGGCCACCACCTGCACGCCTGGCCCCTGGCACCTGGCGCGCATGATCCAGTCGGCCGAGAGCTTCCCGATGAATCTCGGCTTTCTCGGCAAGGGCAATGCCGCCCGGCCCGAGGCGCTGGAGGAGATGATCCGCGCGGGTGCCGCTGGCATGAAGCTGCATGAGGATTGGGGCACCACGCCGGCCGCCATCCGCAACTGCCTGAGTGTGGCCGATCACTTCGACGTGCAGGTGGCCATCCACACCGACACGCTCAACGAAAGCGGCTTCGTGGCCGATACCATTGCCGCCTTCGAGGGCCGCACCATCCACGCCTTCCATGTGGAGGGCGCGGGCGGCGGCCATGCCCCGGATATCCTGAAGCTGCTGGGCGAGAGCAATGTCCTGCCCTCCAGCACCAACCCCACCATGCCCTACACGGTGAACACGGTGGATGAGCATCTGGACATGCTCATGGTGTGCCATCACCTGGACCCGCGCATCGCCGAGGATGTGGCTTTTGCCGAATCCCGCATCCGGCGTGAGACCATTGCGGCCGAGGATATCCTGCACGATATCGGCGCCATTTCCATGATGTCGTCTGACAGTCAGGCCATGGGCCGCGTGGGTGAGGTCATCATCCGCACCTGGCAGACCGCGCATAAGATGAAGGTGCAACGCGGCGCGCTGCCCGGCGAGACGGGCAACAACGACAATCTGCGCGCGCGGCGCTACATCGCGAAATACACGATCAACCCGGCCATCGCGCAGGGGATTTCGACGCATGTGGGCAGCATCGAGGTGGGCAAGATGGCGGACCTCGTGCTGTGGAACCCGGCGTTTTTTGGCGTGAAGCCGGAGATGGTGCTGAAATCCGGAATGATCGCCATGGCGCCGATGGGCGACCCCAACGCCTCCATCCCCACGCCGCAGCCGGTGCATTACCGACCCATGTTCGGCGCCTATGGCCGGGCACGGTTGTTCACCAGCGTGATCTTCACATCGCAGGCGGCGATTGAGGGTGGCTTGGGCGAAAACCTTGGCCTGACGCGGCCGCTGCTGGCGGTGAAGAACACGCGCGGCGGTATTTCCAAGAAGAGCATGGTGCTGAATGATGCGACACCGGTGATGGAGATTGACGCCGAAACCTACGAGGTGCGCGCCGATGGCGAATTGCTGATTTGCGAGCCTGCCAAGGTGCTACCCATGGCGCAGCGCTATTTCCTGTTCTGAGGCCCCCTCCCATGCATGACACCCTCCCTCGCGCCACGCGCGTGACACCCCCCGGCAGCTTCACCGCCGATGCCGAAGTGATGCTCGATTTCGACGACCGCTACCGCCGCCGCAAGCGCTATGAGACGGCCGGCGGCATTCCCTTCGTGCTCGACCTCGCGGAAGCCCAGGTGCTGCGCGAGGGCGACGGCCTGGTGCTGGATGATGGCCGCGTGATCCTGGTCCGCGCCGCCGAGGAGCCGCTCGTGGAAATCCGCGCGCATAATGCAGCCGAGATGATCCGCCTCGCCTGGCATCTGGGCAACCGCCATCTGCCCGCCGAGCTCCAGGCCGAACGCATCCTGATCCGCGAGGATCACGTGATCGAGGCCATGCTGCGCGGCTTGGGCGCGCATATCCAGAAGGTGCGCGCGCCCTTCAATCCCGAAGGCGGCGCCTATGGCGAGCACAATCGCTCGGCGCATCAACATCACCATGGGGATCACGACCATCACGACTGACGCTGATGTGTTCCGGCTGATGGCCTGGACCTCGCCCGCTTATCCGGTGGGCGGATTCAGCTACAGCCACGGCATCGAGATGGCGGTGGAGGAAGGCCGCATCGCCAAGCGCGATGACCTGGTGCGCTACATCGAAACCGTGCTGCGCCAGGGGGCGGGCCGGGTGGATGCGGTGCTGTTGGTCCAGGCACACGCCGCACCTGATGACGAAACGCTGGACGAGATTGCCGAACTCGCCGCCGCATGGCGCGGCACGGCCGAGACGGCGCTGGAATCCACCCAGCAGGGCGGCAGCTTCGCCAGCGTAACGGTCAGCGCCTGGCCCGATGCGCGATTTCAGGCCTTCGCCGCGCGGCATCGCGGGCATCTGGCGCATTCGGTGGCGTTTGGCGTGGCCGCATCTTGCGCGGGCATTTCGGTACGAGCGGCGCTGTTTGCGTTCCTGCAAGGCTTCAGCGCCAATTTGGTGAGTGCCGGCGTGCGGCTCGTGCCGCTGGGCCAGACCGATGGGCAGATCGCCACCGCCGCCCTTCTGCCCATCATCGCGGCCTGCACGGATCATGCGCTGATCACCAGGCTGGAGGATTTGGGCACGGCTTCGCCGCTGCTCGACATGCTCTCGATGCGCCACGAAACCCAATACACAAGGTTATTCAGATCATGAACGGACCGTTCAGAGTGGGCGTCGGCGGCCCTGTCGGCTCAGGCAAGACGGCTCTGGTCGAACGCCTGTGCCGCCTGCTGCGCACAACGCATGACATCGCGGCGATCACCAACGACATCTACACCAAGGAGGACGCGGAATTCCTCACCCGCGCCGGCGCGCTGGATGCGGACCGCATCATGGGCGTGGAGACCGGCGGCTGCCCCCATACCGCGATTCGCGAGGATGCCTCGATCAACCTCGCGGCTGTTGACGACATGTCCGCCCGTTTCCCGAAGCTGGAACTGCTGTTCATCGAAAGCGGGGGCGATAATCTGGCCGCCACCTTCAGCCCCGAATTGGCGGATCTGACGATCTACGTGATTGACGTCTCGGCGGGGGACAAGATTCCCCGCAAAGGGGGGCCGGGCATCACGCGGTCGGACATGCTGGTCATCAACAAGATTGACCTGGCCCCGCTGGTCGGTGCCGATCTCTCCGTGATGGACCGCGATGCGCTGCGGATGCGTGGCGAACGGCCCTTCATCTTCACCAATCTGAAGATTGACAAGGGTGTGACCGAGATCGCCGATTTCATTCTGGAACAGGGCGGACTTACCACTCGCGAAGCGCGGCTGGTGCCAGCCTGAGATCAGGCGGTAAGTGCCGCCACTCCGGGCAACTCCTTGCCCTCCAGCCATTCCAGGAAGGCGCCCCCGGCGGCGGAGACATAAGTCATCCGCTCGGCCACGCCAGCATGTTTGAGCGCGGAGACGGTATCGCCACCGCCGCCGATGCTGGCGAGTTGCCCGGCTTGCGTGAGCCGCGCAACCTCATGCGCCACAGCGACGGTGGCCGCATCGAAGGGCGCGATCTCGAACGCGCCGAAGGGGCCGTTCCAGACCAGCGTGCGCGCGGTGGCGAGGCGTTGGATCACATCGGCGATGGTGGCGGGGCCTACGTCGAGCACCATCATATCGGCCGGAACCGCGTCGAGGGACACCACGCGGTTTGGCGAATGGGCGGCGAAGGCTTCGGCCACCACGAGGTCCTTCGGCAGGACGATTTCGCAACCGCGCGCAGCCGCACCGGCGAGGATTTCGCGCGCCGTCTCATGCATATCCGCCTCCTGGAGCGACTTGCCCATGGCGTGGCCTTGCGCGGCGAGGAAGGTGTT
>JBBRVI010000054.1:0-16139 GCA_038247025.1 Acetobacterales bacterium | reverse complement strand
GCTGTCGTGCCGCGTGAATCAGCAAATTCCAATATAAGGCTTCGCTAGTGCACATGGAGGCGAGCTTCGCCCGTGCACCTGAAGGCGGGCTTCGCCCGTGCACCCGAAGGCGGGCTTCGCCCGTGCACCTGAAGGCGGGCTTCGCCAGTGCACCTGAAGGCGGGCTTCGGCCGTGCGCTTGAGCCGTTGACCGCCTGTTAAGTTTTAGCATCTAGCCTCTCCGTCATGGCCAAAACGGCCACGGCTGGAGCCCAGGATGAGCATCGAAACCCACGCCCTCCTCAACCAGAATGTCTATCACTTCGCGCAGGGCTATCTGCAGAAGATGGGGTGGTTCCAGAGCCTGGATGGCACGCCGCGCGACCATTCCGGCTATGTGCCCTACATCACCTATCCGGCATTGCGGCAACTGCGGAACATCATCCGTCCGGATTTCCGCGTGTTCGAATATGGCAGTGGCGGCTCCTCCCTTTGGTGGGCGGGGCAGGTGGCGCAAGTTATTTGTGTCGAGCATGACCCGGGCTGGGCGATGCGGGTGACCGAGGCCGCGCCAAGCCACCTCCAGGTCATCACGCGCGAACAGGGACGCGCCACCACGCCCAAGCATCGTGGGTTGCTCAAGAAATTCCTCGCCACATCGCCCGAACTGCCGCTGAGCCATGACGAGGCGCACAACCTCATGCACGGCCTGACCAGCGAAGACTTCGTCGCCTATGCGACTGAGATCGAGGCGCATGGCGCGGAAAAGTTTGACGTCATCGTGATAGACGGAATGGCCCGCTGCTTCACCGCGTGGCTTGCGCCACGCCATTTGAAGGAGGACGGCTTCATCCTCTTCGACAATGCCGATCGGTGGCAGTATAATCAGGCCTATCGGACGCTGCGAGAACAGGGCTTCTACCGGCTGGACTTTTATGGCCCCGGACCGGTGAACAAGATCGAATGGTGCACGTCAATCTTCAGTCGCAACCTGGATGCCTTCGCGCGGAATATTGAACGGCCAAAAGGCGATTGCGATCTGGGCTGGTAGCCTTGCCTTGGCAAAGTTCGGGGCCTAATCCGAAAGGCCAGGAGATGCCAAATGGACCACGCCCTCATCACCGCCGACCCACATGCGGAAATCCGCGAGGAGGTGCGCAAGCTATGTGCGCGCTTTCCCGGCGAATACTGGCGTGAACTGGATGGCCGCCGCGGTTACCCCACCGAATTCGTGACCGCGCTCACCCAGGCCGGTTATCTGGGCGCGCTCATCCCCGAGGAATTCGGTGGCGCGGGCCTGCCGCTTTCGGCCGCCGCCGCCATTCTGGAGACCATCCACGCCGAGGGCTGCAACGGCGCGGCCTGCCATGCGCAGATGTACATCATGGGCACCATCCTCAAGCATGGCAGCGCCGAGCAGAAGCAGCGCTACCTGCCCGGAATCGCCGAGGGCACGCTGCGCCTCCAGGCCTTCGGCGTCACCGAGCCCACCAGCGGGACCGACACCACCAGTTTGCGGACCACCGCCCGGCGCGAGGGTGACACATACATCGTCAACGGCCAGAAAATCTGGACCAGCAGAGCCGAGCACTCCGACCTGATGCTTCTGCTGGCGCGCACCACCCCAAAAGACCAGGTGGCGAAGAAAACCGAGGGGCTCTCCACCTTTATCGTGGATATGCGCCAGGCGCTTGGAAATGGCCTGACCATCCGCCCGATCCGCACGATGATGAACCACAATTCCTGCGAGGTCTTCTTCGACAATATGGAGGTTCCGGCGGAGAACCTGGTGGGTGTGGAGGGGCGCGGCTTCCGCTATATCCTGGACGGCATGAATGCCGAGCGGCTGCTGATCGCCAGCGAAAGCGTGGGTGACGCGAAGTGGTTCACGCAGAGATCCGTGGCCTATGCAAATCAGCGTGTGCTGTTCGGCCGGCCGATCGGCCAGAACCAGGGCGTGCAGTTCCCCATCGCCAAGGCCTATGCCCAGATGCGCGCGGCTGAGGCTATCGTGAAGCAGGGCCTGGAAAAGTTCGAGGCGGGCCTGCCCTGTGGCGAGGAAGCGAATATGGGCAAGATGCTAGCCGCCGATGCTGCCTGGGCAGCCGCTGAGGCCTGCGTTCAAACCCATGGCGGGTTTGGTTTCGCGGAAGAATACGACATCGAACGTAAGTTCCGTGAAGCGAGGCTTTACCAGGTGGCCCCCATAAGCACGAATTTGATCTTGAGCTACCTGGGCGAACACGTGCTGGGAATGCCCCGAAGCTACTGAATGAATTCCAAGGGGCAGGACCCTTTTTTGTTACATCGCGGCCGTAACAATAATCTCAATCAAATCCTGCCCCTCGAGCGCCGCACCAAGTACGGCCCGCATCGGGATATTTTCCCGGTCCACCCATTCATCCCACGCCTTGTTCAGTTCCGGCTTGCGGGACATGTCGGCGCAGTAGCACAGCGCGGTCAGGATCTTCGCCTGGCCGCTGCCGGCTTCCGCCAGGCTCTGGTTGATCGCCGCGAGGGCGCTGCGCGTCTGCTCATACATGGAATCCGATTTGATGGGCGAGGTGGCGACGGTCGTGACAATTCCAGCATTGACGACGGCACGGCTGCGGGTTGGGTTGGTGCCGGGGATTCGTTGGATCATGGCGGGTCTCCTTCAGGCGGCCTTGGCGGTCTTGGTGACTTTGGCGGGTTTCTCAATCTTCTCGCCAGCACGCTGGGTGGCCACGAATTCCGGCCCACAGGAAAGTTTCTTCGCCAGCGGCCCCTCGGGGTCCACGAGGCGCCAGAAAGGCGGTACGGCGGTCACGGGTTCGCCCGCGGCCACGCGCTCCAGCGCGCATTCGGCGACGATGCGCACGAAGATGGCAGTGGAGGTGGGGCAGGTCGCCTCAGCCTTGTTCTTCTTGGCGAGGGCTGCACGCATCGCCGCCACATCCTTCGTCTTGCCGGGAGGGATGGCACGCAGGTAGGCGTCAATCACCTTGGGCGAGGCGATGAAGAGACGAGTGCCCTCGGCAAGCCCGGCGAAGGGCTTCTCCAAAACCGAAACATGCGCGGGTTTCGCGGCGCGATATTTGTCACCCCAGGAGATGATGGTCATGGCGTGAGGCGGCGGACGAGATGTGTCATGGGAAAGGTTCCTGGGGCAAAGGCTCTTAATTCCTTCGCACTGCTATGTCAGTCTGATGTCAATATGGTGCGGACTGGCACGCCGGGGAAGACTTGACGCAAAATGGGTGGGGTCGCCGCATGGATTGTCGTCATGGCACATGCCGATAGGCTGGAAGCGCCAGACCAGACTGAGATGGTGGGGGAGCGCTTTACCGCCATTCCCTGTTTAACCTCTGCCGGCGCGGCCGGAAGCGCAGCAAGCGCGGGGGCGCCATTTCCGCCAGGCGCGCATTGAAGGGGAGGGCTAAGACTTGAGCGGTAAACCTTTGGCGGGGCTTCTGGTCGTCGCTATGGAACAGGCTGTGGCTGCGCCCATCTGCTCGATGAAATTGGCCGATGCGGGTGCGCGCGTCATCAAGATCGAGCGTGCGGAGGGTGATTTTGCGCGCGGCTATGATGCAGCCTGCAAGGGGTTGTCCACGTATTTCGTGTGGCTGAATCGCGGCAAGGAAAGCATCTGCCTCGATATCAAGCACCATGAGGACAAGGCGCTCCTGGGGCGCCTGCTGGAGCGAGCGGACGTGTTTATCCAGAATCTTGCCCCGGGTGCCATGGCGCGCGCTGGCTTTGGGTCGGCGGCACTGCGGGCCAAGCATCCGCGCCTCATCACCGTGGACATCAGCGGTTATGGCGAGGATGGGGAATACGCCACCATGAAGGCTTATGATCTGCTCGTGCAGGCCGAAACCGGGCTGACCTCGGTTACAGGCAGGCCTGAAGGGCCGGGAAGGGTGGGCGTTTCGGCCTGCGACATCGCGTGTGGGATGAACGCCCATGCGGCTGTGCTGGAGGCCATCATCGAGCGCGGGATCACCGGGCGGGGCGAGGGCATCGCGGTGAGCCTTTTCGATGGCATGGCGGATTGGATGAATGTGCCGCTGCTCTACCTGGAAGGCACCGGCAGGGAGCCGCAGCGCATGGGCCTCGCGCATCCTTCGCTGTGTCCCTATGGGGCCTTTGAGACGAAGGATGGCGCGCTGATCCTCATCTCCATCCAGAACGAGCGCGAATGGGCGCAATTCGCCGAGCACTTCTTAAACGACATGTTTCTGATCGAGCGTGAGGGCTTTCGCAATAACCTGGAGCGCGTGGCGCAGCGGCCGATGGTGGATGGGCACATTGCCACGGTGTTCAGGGCGCATGACCGCGAAGAATGCGTGGCCAAGCTGACGCGCGCCAGTACCGCCTATGGTTTCGTCAACAACGTGGCGGGGCTCGCCACGCATAAAGCGCTGCGGCGAATTTCGGTGGAGACTGAAAAAGGGGTGGTGGCGATCGCTGCCCCTGCCGCGCGTTTCAGCGATGGCGCGCGCGACTACGGCCCGGTGCCGGGACTGGGAGCACAAACTGCCGCAATCCGCGCAGAATTCAAGGGTTGAATTGCAGCGCCATATCTCCCCCTCGGCGGGCGGGGGGGGGGCGCCAACGCTGTGGAAGCCAACCCTCGATCCGGGCTGGGGAGAAACAGAACCGCCGGGCCCAAGGACCCGGCGGAGAGCGGCCTTAGGCCGTCGGCATCAGCACTGCATCTATGACGTGGATCACGCCATTTGTGCACTCGATATCCGCAGTGACCACGTTCGCGCCATTCACGGTCACGCCATCCGTGCCATCAACATGCAGCGCTTCGCCGTTCACCGAAGCGGGCGACAGCGTCTTGCCTGCCACGTCGGCCGCCATCACCTTGCCCGACATCACGTGCAACGTGAGGATCGCGGTCAGCTTGGCCTTATTCTCGGGCAGAACAAGGCTCTCGACCGTGCCGGCGGGCAGTTCGGCGAAGGCTTCGTCGCTGGGGGCAAAAACGGTGAAGGGGCCGGCCCCCTTCAGCGTCTCAACCAGACCGGCGGCGGTGACCGCGGCCACGAGGGTCTTGAAGGAACCGGCGGCCACTGCCGTGTCAACGATATCATGGGTCATTCGGGGTATCCTTTGAATATGGCGGCGGCCAATCACGCTAATCAGACAAATACTGCCTGATCTTCGCAATAAAAACGCCATGAAATTGCAAGAAAAATATTTGCGACTGTAAAACAGACGCTGTGATTTCTCTCACAGTAACTGACTTGAGGGGCTTAACGATTCCTGCAAGGTCCGACACAAATTCATCGCACGTTTCACCTGATGCGCGAGGAGACGCAGGCCAAGAGACCTTGGACCCGTAGCCTGGACCGCCAGCGCCGACGGGCAGCGCGCTCGACAATCATTCACAAGCGGGTCGGGTCCGCCGCTTACGGAATAGGCGCGCCTGCCACGGCCGAAATAGCAGGACCTCACCGGCGCTCCGGCGGCCAATGCTAAGGCAAATCTAGAACTATCTTTGCGCTGCCGTAGGTTGTGCAAACGTCACCGCGCGGAACTCAAGGAGATTATCGTGGAAATTTTGGCTCCGGCGGTAGGCACCAATTAACCGTTTCAGGCTGGTTCACCGTACCCCACAAGCCCGCCGACAAGCCTCTGTAATAACGATTTATCTCTGTCAGAGTGATGCAGGGCATTTCAGGCTGGCGCAATCCGAGTGTGGGGGATACTGTGGGGGATACCCCACACTCGGAGGCACCATCATGAAGCGCGCTGGCAAGTCCCTGGACGTGAAGACACTGGACGCGATGAAGCCTCGCGCCGCGCCTTTCCGCGTCTCGGATGGTGAAGGGCTGTTGCTTGAAATGCGGCCATCCGGGGCGAAGGTCTGGCTCTGCCGCCTCACAGTGGATGGCAAGCGCCGGGACATGGGTTTGGGCGGCTATCCGGCGGTGACGCTGGCAGCCGCCCGCGCCGCTGCCCTGGCTGCCCGCCGGCAGGCTCGGGAGGGTGTGGACCCTATCGCCAAGCGCGACGCGGATACGGTGCAGCGGAAGGCGGACAAGGCTGCCCGTTCGGAGGCGGAGGCCCGGACCTTCAAGGCGGTGGCGGAAGCCTGCATCACTGCGCTGGCGCCGGGCTGGAAGAATGGCCGTACGGGCCAAAGCTGGCGATCATCCCTGGCCGGCCATGTCTATCCGTTCATAGGGGGCATGCCGGTTGCGGCGGTGGATCGGGATGCGGTGCTTCGGGCGGTCACGGATGTTTGGCAGTCGCGGCCTGAGATTGGCCGCAAGCTGCTGGTCCGCATTGGGATGGTGCTACGCTATGCCGCCGCGCATGGCTGGCGCGCGAATGATAATCCCGCCGATGCCAAGATGCTGCGCCATGCCGGACTGCCCGCCCTGGTCGGCAGTCGGAAGCAGCCTTCCTTGCCCTGGTCCAAGGCGCCGGCCTTCATGGTTGCGCTGTGCGGCATGGGTGGGCTGGCGCCGCTGGCGCTGCGCCTCTGCATCCTGACGGCCGTTCGCAGCGGGGAGACGCGGGGCGCCCGCTGGTCTGAAATCAGCTTCGATGGCGGCGCCGCCTGGACGATTCCGGGCGAGCGGATGAAGGCCCGGAAGTCGGCCAATGTGCAGCCGCATCGTGTGCCGCTCTCGCCCGCGGCCGTGGCGGTGCTGCTGCGCGCCTATGCGATGGAGACGGGGCAGGCTGCCGTCCTGGACACCCTGCCGAAGCTGGCGGCACTGCGCGGCAATGCGTTGGTCTTCCCGTCCAGCAAGCCGGGTACGGCGCTGTCGGATATGGCGCTGTCGGCTGTCATGCGCCGGATGAACGCGGATCGGCCGGCAGGCGTGCCCGCGCCCTGGCGCGATGGTGATGGGCGGGAGGCGGTGCCGCATGGCTGGCGGGCCACCTTCCGCACCTGGGTTGACGACACGCGCCCGGAGGATGCGGAGGCGGCGGAAAAGGCCCTTGCCCACCAAGAGCCGAGCCGGGTGGCCGGGGCTTATCGCCGCTCCGATCTGATGGATCGGCGACGGCCGCTGATGAACGCATGGGGTGAGCACTGCGCTGGGCAGGCTGTGGCGGTTACCGGCGGCGCGGAGCTTCGGGCCTAAATCGAGCCTGGGAGGGGCAGATGCACGACACTGACAGAATGGCCGGCACGGTCGCTTGGCTGGCGAAACAGGCGGCGGAGGCAATGCGCCTTGTTCGCGCGCCGAAAGGCCCGGGCGAGTGCGGCGCCGGCTTCGATCTGGTGTGCGAGGATCGGCGGGGGGAGGATGAACGCGGCGCATCGCCCGTTTCCCCGCCTTTGATGCCCCTGCCGCGCGGGCCAAGCCGTGCCCTGTCGTTGCCGCTCACTGATCTTGAGGCGGCGGGGTGGCGGGTGCTGGGTCTTCCCTCCATGCGGATGCTGGGCACGGGGCGGGTTGAACTCTGGTGGGAGGGACGGCGTTGGGTCGTGTTGCCGCCGGATGGGTGCGCGCACGCGGCGCAGATGTTTGCCAGTCGGGGGCGTGGGCAGGCTTGGGCGAGCGAATGCTTCCGCGCAGCGAAGGCAGGCGACACCTTTTCCGGAGATCGCGCATGAGCCGAATTGCCATGCTGCGCCTTGGCATTGCCGTGGCTGCTGGTTGGGCCACGGCCGCGTGCATCGAATCAGGGGAATATACGGCCGCCGCGATATTCGCCGCGCTGGGTGTCATGTGGTGGAGCGTCATGGGGCAGGGACCGCAGGCATAAACACATGACCCCACCTCGCCCGGTGGCGGCGGCATATCGGGAGTTCTTGGCCGCGCGTGACACCCTCAGCCGAGAGGGTGCGAAGAACACCCGCCGAGATGATTTGCGGGCACCCGTTCGGGACCTGCATCGTCCGATTTGGGAGGCCGCACTCGCCGCACTAACTGCATACCACCACCCGCTGAACTGGGATGATCGCCGGCCTGTCGAGCCTCTGCCTCCTGAGATAGCCCATCAACTTGCGACGGCGCTGGGCGAGTTGGTGGGAGGGAAGATGCCCACGACATGGAAAGTGGTTGCCAAGGCGAGCCGTCCAACTACCCCCGGTTTGATGGCTGACATCGCCGCTGCCGTTCGATACGTCCGCGCTGCGAAGGCAAGGGTGATTTTAGATCCGAAGCACGCTGCATCCGTCGCAGCCGCCTTCAAGGTGGCGTCCACCGTTGTCCACCGATGGAACAGAGAGACACCTATCCTGCCAGCGATCCCCGATGCTGGAGAAGAAACGCAAGGCGAGACGATCCGAATAGGAATGATCTGCGCCGGGCAGCACTATCAGGCGTTCAAGGCCACGAAGCGCCATCCGCGCGGGGTGTGACGTAAAGCGATGACTTTACGTCATAGAAGGCGATCCCCGTTTTCACGGCACACCTTCCGCCCAGACGCATCCCGCGTCGTGAAGCGAGGTGACCATGCAACCCCAAATATCAAACGCCGTGACGCCCAAGGATCGGTCGCAACCGGAGCCGTGGGCATTCCCGCTGCCCACGGCTGCCGCCGTGTGCGGCCTCTCCATCGCTACCCTGCGGCGGCGCGAGAAAGAGGGCAGGCTTCGGTTCTTCCATGTTGAAGGCCGCACCCTGGTTTGCACCAAGAGCCTGCGCGCGCTGCTGACGGGCGAGGCAGCCTGATATGGAAAGCCCCCGGGGCGCCGGCAGGGCGCCGCACGGGGGCGATGGCTTCGGTGGGGACCGGGACCATCGCCCTGATACGGCAAGGGAGCCGGCAGGCGCAACGACGTTGTGCACGCTGCCACGGCGTTGCGTGCCGCTGCCGCTGGGTGACGTGCTGCCATGCCTGACAGGCTGCGGCCTGGCGATTGCCGAATGTGACCTCTGCCGCGCCTTCCTGGCCCATGCCCGCCGGGCCGGTGCGCCGGGCAACGCAGCCGCGATCATGGGAGAGGCCGCGCTGGCGCTGCGCTTCGTGCCGCCGCTGGGCAGCGCATGAACCGGGGCGAGCAACCGGATATGCCGGCGGTGGCGGCGCTGCTGGCGGAGCGCATGGCCGATCTGTCGCGCGAGTTGGCTGGCGACCCCTCCGGCCGCACCCGCACCGCGCTGCGCTTTGGCACCCGTGGCAGCCTTGCCGTGGAAATCGCGGGGGCGAAACGCGGCTCGTGGTTCGACTATGAGGCCTGGCAGGGGGGCGATGCGCTGGCGCTGGTGGCCCATCTGCGCGGGGGCGCCATCGTGGATGCGTGGCGCTGGGCGCTGGGGTGGCTGGGCATTCGGGAGGGCAGCGAACATCGCGCCGCATCATCCCGCCCGACAGCGCCGCAAGCGCGTAGCCCTGAGCCGCGGCCCCTCGCTGGCACTCTCGATCTTGCCCGCACCATCTGGCGCGAAGCTATGGCTGCCGACGCACCCGGCTCCCTGGTGCCGGTCTACTTCGCCGCGCGCCGCATGGCGCTGGAAGCGGGCGCTCCGCTGCGGTTCCATCCCTCCTGCCCGCGCGGTGCGGAGCGTCGGCCGGCCTTGCTGGCGCTGATGACGGATGCCACCACGGGCGAGCCATGCGGCGTGCACCGCACCTTCCTTCTGCCCGATGGCAGCGCGAAGGCGCATCCTGGGGCGAATGGCGAGCCGGCGAAGATGATGGCCGGCCGCGCGGGCCTCGTGCGGCTGGTCCCTGACGCCGATGTGACCATGGGGCTCGGGCTGGCCGAAGGCATAGAAACGGCGCTGAGCGTGATGCAGGGCTATGGCTGGCGCCCGGTCTGGGCTGCGACCTCGGCCGGTATGGTCCGCGCCTTTCCGGTGCTGCGCGGTATCGAGCATCTGACCATCTTCGCGGATGCGGACGGCGCCGGGATGGTGGCCGCCGAAGAATGCGCCGCTCGCTGGGCGGACGCGGGATGCGGTGCCGATATCATCACGGCTCCGCCTGGGCAGGATTTCAACGACACCCTTCGGAGCCGTGCGGCATGATGAATGGCCACTCTCCCGAAACGGCGCTCGCCCCATTCCAGCGGAAAGCCGTGCCGCCGATAGGCAAGCGCGATGAGAAGGCGGAGGCCAAGCGCGAAGCAGGGCGGCTGCGGGTTCTGACCATGGCGGATTGCGCGGCTGCCGCGCCACGCGGCTACATTGTCAAGGGGCTGATCGCGCCGGCTGACCTTGCCGTATTGTTTGGTCCGCCTGGCGCGGGCAAGAGCGTCGTGGCGCCCTATCTCGCGCATGCGGTGGCGGCGGGGCGGAGCGTCTTCGGCCGGCGCGTGCGGCAAGGCGTGGTGCTCTACATCGCGGCGGAGGATGGCTCCGGCATGAAGCTGCGGGCGAAGGCGCTGCGCCAACTCTGCGGCGATGCGGCTGGGCTGCGAATCGTGGTGCAGCCGGTCAACCTCATGGGCGATGGCAGCGCCGATACTGCGGACCTGGGCGAGCTGCGCGCCATCGCGCGGCGCCTCGGGGCGGTGCTGATCGTGCTGGATACCCTGGCCGCTGCCTTCCCTGGGGTGGATGAGAATGACGGGCGCAGCATGGGCTGGGTGGTGAAGGTGCTGCGTGATCTGGGCGCGCCGGCAGAGGCGGAGGGCGAGGCGCCCGCTTGGTCTGGTGCTGCGGTGGTGGCCGTGCACCACGCTGCCAAGGGAGGCGGCACCACGCCGCGCGGGCATGGCGTGCTGGACGGCGCGGCCGATGTGACCATGCGAATTGAGGTGTCAGAGGATCGGACTGCTCCGCGCACGGTGAAGCTGGGGAAGAACCGCAACGGATCCAGCCTGGACGGCTTCGCCTTCACCATCCGGGCGGAGACGCTGGGCGAGGATGAAGACGGGGACCGCATCACGGCGCCGGTCGCGGAGGAAGCGGAGATTGAATCCGGCAGGGCAGGCGGCGCGAAGGCGCTGACACCCCAGCAACGCACCGCGCTCCGCATGCTTGTGGATGTTGCCCAGACGGAAGGCGTGGCCCTGCCGGCGGCCTGGCAGATGCCGGCCGATCTGCGCGCCGTGCCGATTGAACGCTGGGCGGCGGAGTGTGAGGCGCGGCACCTTTCGGCCTCTCCCGAAGCCCGGAGCCGGAAGCAAATCTTCAAGCGCGCGGCCGAAGACCTCCGCAACCGGGTGGCTGTTGCGATGCGTGAGGGCCTGGTCTGGGCAACTGGGGCATGATCGGGGGCGCAACCGTGCTGCAACCGGCTGAAACCGGGCGCAACCAAGCTGCAACCGGGTGCGCGGGTTGCGCTGGCGGCGGCTGCAACCTGCAACAAGGGGTCTTTAGACCCTGTTGCGTTGGTTGCGCCCCTGCACCCCTGGGATGGATGGGCAGGGAATGACCGAAGCTCCGCCTGAAAATTCAGCACCTAAGCAGCGTGGTCGGCCTTTCGCGCCTGGGCAGTCGGGGAATCCTGCTGGCAAGCCAAAGGGCGCCCGCCATGCCGCGTTGATCGCGTTGGACGCCATAGGGGCGGAGGGGGCGGCTGATGTGCTGAGGGCTGTCGTGACCGCTGCCCGGGCTGGTGACATGCGGGCGGCGGATATCCTGCTGTCTCGGCTCTGGCCGGCGAGCAAGGGGCGGCCTGTGGTGCTGGACTTGCCCGCAATGGAACGGGCGGCCGATCTGCCTCGCGCGCTCGGCGCTGTGGCGGCGGCGGTCGCGGCTGGGGAACTGACGCCGGAGGAAGGGCAGGCGGTGGCGGCGGTGCTGGAAGCGCAGCGGCGTGCCATCGAGACGGCGGAGCTTGAGCGGCGGATGTCTGACATGGAAGCACGGTTGCAGGGGCGGGAGGCAAGGCGATGACGGTAGATCGGCGCATGGATCGGCTGGAACGGATTGAGGTGCAGGGCGGTCTCGGGCGGCCGTGCCCACGGCCGGAGGGCTTGCCGGAGACGCCGGTATCCACTTGGCCCGATGAGGCGATGGAATTGCTGACCGTCTCGGTGGCTGCGGCCATGGCACGTGGTTTCACTCGTCCCCTGGGATGGATGGAGACGGCGGACCTTCTGGCGGCGCGGGATCGTCTAACCGTGACAGGGGCGGCGCCCGGAGGGGGTGTCGTGGTGCAGGGAGAGGCACCGTGACGCACGCTGAGTGTGGGGGATATTGTGGGGGATGAACGCGGTATCAGCCTGAACGCTAGGTTTTCTGTAGGGTTATGGCTCCGGCGGTAGGATTCGAACCTACGACCAATAGATTAACAGTCTACTGCGCTACCGCTGCGCTACGCCGGATCACCTTGGGCGGCAGGCTCTAGCAGGCCATCGGAGCAAGCGCAACTGCTCCCGAACTGGCTGGTGAAAGGCCCCGACGCAGGTTCGAATGAGGAAATCCGTTCCCGTGAGGCGACTTTATTGTGCTTGAATCCGTTCGACGGCAATTTCTGGAGGTCCGGGGCGGAATTGAACCGCCGTAGCAGGTTTTGCAGACCTGTGCCTGACCACTCGGCCACCGGACCCCGTCGCGCGCTGTATCGGGCCACAAGCGGTGACGGTCAAGGCGGATGCTTTCCGCCAGGCAGAGGGCCGCCTATAAACCAGATGCGGGCCTTGCGTGCAGCACAGCCCGGGAGATCAAGATGCTGACAATGGACGTGGATTTCGCCCCGGCGCGGCGCTTTATGCGAGATGGGCAATTGACCCCCAATGGCGTGAGCGACCCCCTCCTGCTCGGTGCCATGGCCGAAGTCGCTCGTGAGGCGTTCCTGCCGCATGAACAACGCCACCGCGCTTATGCCGATGAGGCGGTGCCGCTGGGCGGCGGGCGTGTCATACTGGCCCCGATGGTGTTGGGGCGCCTGGTCCAGATGGCTTTGCCACAGCCTGGTGAGCGCGCCCTCGTGCTGGCCGCCGGCAGTGGTTACGCCGCTGCCATTCTGGCGCATATGGGCCTTCAGGTCCTGGCCATCGAGTCTGATCCTGCCTTGGCGGCATTGGCCCGAAATGCCGTGCAATTGGCGCTCACCGCGAATCACCCCCAAATCCGCCAAGGGGATCCGCGTCTGGGGGCCCCCGAGGGGGCTCCCTTCCAACTGATTCTCGTGGAAGGCGCCATAGAGACGCTGCCCAGCGCGATCCTCGCGCAATTGGGGGAAGGCGGGCGGCTGGTCACCGTTCGGCGCCGGGCCGGCAATGTGGGCCGCGCGGTCCTCTACCGGCGCGCCGGTGGCGCGGTGAGCGAGATCATGGGGCTGGATGCCGCCGCCCCGTTGCTCGCCGAATTCGCCACCCCTGCGGTTTTCATTTTGTGACCCGTGGCGCATTCCGCAAAGACGCCGCTATACTCGCCTTCAGGCGGAATGAGGAATCTGGACGTATGCATCAGGGCATGAGGGCGGCTCTTCTGGCGGCTGTGGCGATGTCGTTCGTCGGTGGCAGCGCCTTGCAGGCACAAACGCTTCAGGAAGCCATGGCGCTGACCTACAATAACAGCCCAACCCTTTTGGCCGCCCGCGCACAACTGCGCGCCGTGGATGAGGGCGTGCCCCAGGCCCTGGCCGGCTGGCGCCCGACCGTGGTGATGGCCGGCTCTTTTGGTGCCGCCGATGTGCGCAGTCGCACCCAGGTGCAGCAGTTGCGGCCCGATGGGAGCTTTTTCTTCCGCGACCCGGGCTTTCCGGCCTCCACAACCAGTCGTCAGGAGCGCACTCCTGCCTCGGCCACCATTACCCTGACGCAGCCGATCTATCGCGGCGGCCGCACCACCGCCCAGACCCGTCAGGCGGAAAATCTGGTTCTGGCCCAGCGCTCACGCCTCCTGGCGATTGAGCAGCAGGTGCTGGGAGATACGGTCTCGGCCTATATCGGCGTGATCCAGAACGGCGAATTGCTGCGCCTGAACATCAACAACGAGCAGGTCCTGGCGCGCCAGCTGCAAGCAACCAATGAGCGCTTCCGCGTGGGCGAAATCACCCGTACCGACGTGGCGCAGGCCGAGAGCCGGCTGGCAGGTGCACGGACCTCGCGAACCCAGGCGGAAGGCACGCTGCAAATCGCCCGGGCCACCTTCGAGCGCGTGGTCGGCGAAGCCCCGCGTAGGCTGACCAACCCCCAACCCTTGCAAACCGCAGTGCGCAGTTCAGCGGAGGCACAAGCGGTCGCGGTGGCCAATAACCCCAACGTGGTTGCCGCCCTTTTCAACGCAGACTCAGCACGAGACAATATTGACATCCAGGCCTCGGCATTGTTGCCGCAGGTTTCGGGGACCGCGCAGGCCTTCCGGCAAGATAACACTGCCTTGCCGCATAGCCGGCAGAATGGGGGGCAGGTGACGCTCAACCTTTCGGCGCCCATCTTCCAGGGCGGTGCGGAATACGCGGCCGTCCGGCAGGCACGTCAATTGGCGCAGCAAAACCTGACCCAGGTGGATGAGGCCCGCCGCTCCGCCGCCCAGGCGGCCGCGCAGGCTTGGGAGACGCTGCGCAGCGCCAGGGCCGCGGTTGACAGCGTCCGCTCTCAAATTCGTGCCGCGGAAATCGCGCTCGATGGGGTCCAGCGTGAGGCAATCGTTGGGAGCCGTACCACTCTTGATGTGCTGAACGCCGAGCAGGAATTGCTGAATGCGCGCACCAGCCTGGTGAATGCCCTGGCGCAGGTGGTCACGGCCTCCTACTCGCTGGCCGGCGCGGTGGGACGCCTGACGGCGCAGGATCTCGGCCTCGCGGTGGAGGTTTACGACATGACTGCGTATTATACTGCTGTCCGTAACCGCTGGGTGGGGCTGGGGGATTATTCCACCGCCTCCGTGCGTCGCTAGACCATGTCAGGCAATGTCTCGGCAGGTGGAGCCGACCCCTCGATGGACGATATCCTCGCATCCATTCGCAAGATTCTGAATGAGGATGACCCCGCTGGCGCGACCATCGTGCCACCCCCGGTTGTCGCCGAGACCATTCAGCTGACGCCCGAAATGATGATCGCCCCGCCGGAAAGCCTGGCTGGCCCTGTGGGCATGGTCATCGCCGAACCGCCGGCCCCACGGGTGCCGACCAATATCATGCAGTCCCTGGTTGCGCCGCCCCCGCCCCAACCTCCTCCGGAACCCCTGGCCATGCCGGCTCAACCTCCCGCTGCGGATACCCTGCTGGACCCAATGGCGGCGGCAGCAGCCGTCGCCTCGCTGGGACAATTGAGCCGCGCCGTCGCACTGGAACGCTCGGCGCTCGTCACGCGCAGCGGCCCTTCCATTGAGGATGTCGTACGCGAGGAACTGCGCCCGCTTCTCAAGGAATGGCTCGACGCGAATCTCCCCGTCACGGTGGAACGCATGGTTCGCGCCGAGATTGAACGCGTCATGTCCCGCCAGGGTTAAGCCGATACCTCAGCCGCGGGGCTTGACGTTCCACGCCGCGCGGTTGACCTGTTTGCGATGCTCGACAAGGCCTTTGACCCCGCCTCCCTGGAAGCCCGGCTCTATGCCGCTTCCGAAGCCTCCGGCGCTTTCAGCGCGGATCCTGCGCACAATGGCGCGCCGTTCACCATCGTCATCCCGCCGCCCAATGTCACGGGCAGCCTGCATATCGGCCACGCGCTCAACAACACCTTGCAGGATGTTCTCGTGCGTTACCGCCGCATGCAGGGACGTGACGCGTTGTGGATGCCCGGCACCGACCATGCGGGAATTGCCACGCAAATGGTCGTGGAGCGGTTGGTTGGCACAGAAGGCCTGACGCGCAAGGGGATGGGGCGAGAAGCCTTCCTCAACCGCATCTGGGATTGGAAGGCGGAGAGCGGTGGCGCGATCACCCGCCAACTCCGCCGCCTTGGCGCCTCGCTCGATTGGCCGCGCGAGCGCTTCACCATGGATGAGGGTCTGTCCAAGGCCGTCATCGAGGTGTTTGTGCGCCTGCATCAGGACGGACTGATCTACCGCGACACGCGCCTGGTGAACTGGGACCCCGTATTCCAGACAGCCATCAGCGACCTTGAGGTGGAGAGCCGCGAGGTGCGTGGCAGCATCTGGACGCTGCGCTATCCGGTGGAGGGGCAGCCTGGCCGCTTCATCCATGTGGCGACGACGCGGCCCGAAACCATGCTGGGCGATACCGCCATCGCCGTGCATCCCGAGGATGCGCGCTTCGCGGACCTTGTTGGCAAGCGCGCCATTTTGCCGCTGACCGGCCGTCTCATTCCCATTGTCGCCGATGACTACAGCGACCCCGAGAAGGGCACGGGCGCGGTGAAGATCACCCCCGCGCATGACTTCAACGACTAT
>JBBRVI010000053.1:0-16146 GCA_038247025.1 Acetobacterales bacterium | reverse complement strand
CAGGATGCTCAGACAAGCCGGCCGCCTCGCGCCGCGCATTCACCAGCCATGACAAGGGCAACCATGTCCAAACCAGAAATCAGCCGACGCCGCGCATTGCTTGGGGTGGCCGGGTCTGTGGCGCTCGCGATGACGCCTTCCGGCGCGGTGCGGGCACAGTCTGGCGCGCCGAAGCGCATCCTGTTCGTGGTCTCCAACCCGGCAACCGCGGCGTCGAACGGCATGCCGATCGGCTTCTGGCTGCCGGAACTGGCGCATCCCTGGTTCGTTTTCAACCGGCTCGGCTGGACGATGACCATTGCCTCACCCCAGGGGGGACAAACTCGCTTCGATGAGATGTCAACGCCCGATGGACGATTCGGCAATCCGCTCGACGTCATCAGCCGCGGCTTTGCGGCGGCGCCACCGATCCAGGCGCTGCTGGCGGACACCAAGCCTTTGCCGGAGATGCGCGTCGAAGACCATGATGCCATCATGATCATCGGCGGCTTGGCGCCGCCGACAACCTTCACCGACGATACGCGGCTGCATCGCCTGTTCGGCGCATTCCACGACGCCGGGAAGATCGCCGCCGCGCTGTGTCACGGATCGCTCGTGCTGCTGCACGCACGCGGTGCCGACGGCCGGCTGCTCGCCGAAGGGCGTCGCTGGACCGGCTACACGAATGCCGAGGAGGACGTGGTGGAAAGGGTGATGGGCCTTCGTTTTCAGCCTTTCCGGATCGAGGATGAAGCGCGCCGCATCGCGCGCACCGAATTCGTCCAGGACCCGGCGTATCGGCCCTTCGCCGTCGCGGACGGAAGGCTCATCACCGGCCAGCAGGGCAGTTCCGGGCTGGCCACCGCTGAACTCATGGTCGCGGCCCTCAGTGGCGCTGCTTAATGTCGAAACACGGAAGGAATATTGCATGGTTCATGAACAACTCTCCCGGCGTGTCGCGCTTGGCCTGGGCGCCACGCTCATGAGCACGGCGGCCTCGGCGCAAGGCGGCGGCCCCCTCGCTGGCGGTCCGTTGGCCGGAGCCGGAACCGGCCCTTTCGCCACCCAGCCCTGGGGTCCCGCGTCGCGCATCGAGGGCCATCGTTACTCGGTGGAGCGTGTGCGCTTCAGCAGCGGGGGCGTACATCTGATCGGCAACCTTTTTGTGCCGCGTGGTCCAGGCCCGTTTCCCGCCGCCGCGATGCTCGGCCCGGTGGCCTTCGTGAAGGAGCAGGCGCCGACGCAATACGCCACCCGGCTGGCAGCGGCGGGGATCGTGGCGCTGGCCTTCGACCCGCGCAACCATGGCGAGAGCGACGGCACGCCGCGACGGCATGAGGACGGCGCCGCGAAGGCAGCCGACCTGCGAGCGGCGCTCGATTACCTGCGAACCCGACCGGAGGTCGATGCCGACCGCATCAACATCCTGGGCATCTGCCAAGGTGTGAACTGGGCCGTGCAGGCAGCGATCGACATGCCGGCGGCGGCGCGGGTGGCGCTGGTCGCCGGTCATTACCTGACGCCTGCGACCGCGCTGATGTATCTCGGCACGCCCGAGCG
Source organism: Acetobacterales bacterium (assembly GCA_038247025.1). Classification (GTDB taxonomy): domain Bacteria; phylum Pseudomonadota; class Alphaproteobacteria; order Acetobacterales; family Acetobacteraceae; genus Roseococcus. Next base: position 14,607 of record JBBRVI010000053.1, on the reverse strand, counting down.
GGTCGCTCAGCGCCTGGCGCGATCGGCCGCCGCCGCCGAGCGCTTCCGACGCGATGGCACGCTCGATTACATCCCGATCGTGCAGGCGCGCGCTGACACGCCCGACCCCGATGCGCTGCTCACCGCGTTGCCGATCCAGCAATTCTACATCCGTTGGGCCGACCGAGGACCGTTCCGTAGCTATCTGGGCCTATGGGAGAACCGGATCACCACCATGAGCGAGGGCGGCATCTGGGGCCACGACATCTCTCCGGTGATGCCGGGAATCCGGCAGCCGCTGCTGATGGTGCATGCTGACCGCGCGGCCTCCGGGCCTGCCATTCCTCGTGCCTTGCTCGACTCAGTGCCCGGCGATCGCAAGCGGCTCGTCATGCTGGATGGGCGCAACCAGCTGCAGTTCTACGAAGACCCGATGACGATCGACCTGGTGGCGCCGCTCATCGTGGACCACTTCGCCGCGGGTTCCACCTGATGCAGCGGGCAGAGAAGGGACCTCCCGGCCCCGCGCCCGACCTCGAAGGCGTGGTCGGCGACGTTGCCCGTGCGGTCGCCGCCCTGCCTGGCGTCGGGGCCAGTGTGCACTGGGACCTCTACCGCCCGACCGAAATCGACGGCGCCGATTTCTATCGTGGCGAGGCGGAGTTGGGGCACATCCACCTCGATGGCTGGGCCCATGTCCGTCTGTCCCGCACGGCGCGCGACGCGGCACTCGCACGCGGTATCGGTGAGCCGGCACCATGGCGGGGCTATGCGGACTGGCTGCACCTGCACGTCACGGACCGAGCCACGGCGGCCCAGGCGCTTGCGCTGTTTGGCGAGAGCCACGCCATGCGACAGTCGTGAAACGACGAAGCCTGCTGGCCGGCGGCGGGGCAATCGCGGTGGCCGGGTGTTCGCCCGGCCGGACCATCGCCGCGCTGGCATTGTCGACCGTCGACGGCGCGACACCGCGCGACGGCTCGCTGCGCGCCGCGGGCGAGGAGTTCGGGCCGCACCCGAGACAGCGGCTTGATGTCTACGCATCGGAACACCCTGGGCTGAAGCCGGTCGCGGTCTTCTGGTATGGCGGCGGCTGGACGGCCGGCGACAGGTCCCGATACCGCTTCATCGGCCAGGCGCTGGCGGCGCGCGGTATCGTCGCGCTCATCGCTGATTATCGCCTGCACCCCGAAGTGCGCTGGCCCGCTTTCGTGGCCGATGGCAGCCTTGCTGTGGCCTGGGCACGCAGCCACCGGAGACATCGTGCATCCGAGACCACGAGCGCACCTGCCATGGCGGCGACGAGCTTGCGGGTGATGGCGATCTCGCCCTCGCCCAGGGTGACGGCGCCGTTGACGGTATAGCGGTGCTCGGCATGCCATCGCGGCGGCCATGAGCGCCGGCAGGTCGATGTCTGCCCAGGATGCGCGCCACCCAAAGGGTGATGTGAGGTACCAGGCCAGGCAAAGTGCGGGATTGTCGGACCAGCCGGTGGCACCGGTGCGCGGATCCAGGATGGTGTCGGCACCCTCGACGATGGCGGAGAGGCTGGGCGCGTCGGAGGGAAACGCCTCGGGCCGCAGCTTGAGCCGCACGGCGAGATAGGCCCGGCCCTGGCCGCGATGGGCGGCGGTCCACTGGCCGCCCGTATCCGCCACGAGATTGGCATTGGCGGCCTGGGCAGTATCGCCCAGCGCGCGGTCGATCCGCAGCAGGCCGGCGAACTTCGCATCGGTGGAGGCGGTGCCGTTCAGGAACACGTCGCCGATGGCACAGACGCGGTGTGCGGCCAGGACCACGACGACATGCAGGAAGCCATCGGCCCGGCCCTCATCATCGGTGGCGGAATGCAGGAACACAACGGGGCCGGAGGTGCGGCAGCGGCCGAAGACGATCTGGTGCTCGGTGATCGGCTGCCGAAAGGACTGGGTATCCACCACCTCCTGCGGCACCGGCGACAGCGCGAGGGTCAGCCCCACGGCGCGCACCTCTCGGGCGAGAGTGGCAGCGGCTTGCCGGCGGCGTCGCCGACGCCCTCCCAGCCGGTGACGGCGTGGCGGGTCAGCGCCTTGACCAAAAAGGCGAAGGCGAGGCCGCGGGCCATGTCGGGGTCCAGGTCGGCTTCGGAGGCCCGCAGCGCGCCGAGGCGGCGGGCGGAGCCGGCCTGGGCCGTGGCCATGACGGCAGTGGTGACGGGGCGGATTTCCACGCGGACACCGCGCGGCAGGTCGAGCGAGTACGGCTCGACCGGGAGGTCAAGGGTAGCATGCGCTTCTCCATTTCAGAATGCGAAAGACGCGGGTCAGGCGCGCAAGGCAGCGATCAGCCCCAAGCAGGTAGGCTGCCTCCCTGCCGCCGCCGACCGGCTCAGGCGAGAACCCGCTCGAATAAAATTATAACAGTGATTCATGAACATCATATTTCTCTTGTAGAACATGATGGCTGTGATAAACATCTCTCACGAACTTGGGGCTCCAACTGAGCTCAATCGAGAGGGGGGGACATGGACATCAGCTTCACCGGCCACGGACGGCAGCGCCTGCAGCAGCGGGCCATTCCCAGCATTGTGGTCTCGCTGATTCATAGCGACGGTTCAGTGAGACACAGTCACGACGGATCCGAAATCCGATTTATCGACAAGGCTGCACGCCGTCGCATCCGCCAAACTATCGGCGGGGACCGCGCATACGCTCTCCTCGAGCGATGGTTTGACGGGACCTACCTCGTCGTCGCCGCTGACGGTTCGGTCATCACCACGGGCCACCGTACGCGCCCTATCCGCCGGCCCTGAGCCATTTTTCTCGCAACCCGACGCAAACAAACAGGACACGAGGCCTCCACCATGCCTGACACCCCGATGTCGACCGACCCAGTCTCCCGCTTCGCCCCGATTGTCGCCAAGCACCGCGGCGGCAGCTTCCTCCAGGGCGACATGCTCTCCGCCCTCAAGCTCCACGTGCAGGGCAATCTCTCCATCATTTGGGCGCCCTTCGACCACGTCCTGGCCACGGCCAAGCTCGTCGTGGTGGGAATCACGCCAGGCGCCGTGCAGGCGGAAAATGCCCTCGCCGCCTTCCGCAACGCGCTGCAGTCAGGGCTGCCGCCGGCCGAGGCCTCCCGTCGAGCCAAGCTCGCCGGATCGTTCAGCGGCCCGATGCGTGACAACTTGGTCGCAATGCTCAATCACGTGGGTGCCCCCCGCGCACTCGGCGTGGCGAGTTTCGCTGATGTCTTCTCCCCGACGCGGGAGTGCGTGCACTTCACCTCGGCACTCCGGTATCCGGTCTTCGTGAATGGGAAGAATTACAACGGCGCGCCGAACATGATCCGTACTGCCGACCTCCGGCGAGTGGTGGAGACACATCTTGCTGCCGAAGCCCGAGCCTTGCCGGATGCCATCTGGCTTCCGTTGGGTCGAAAGCCGGTCGCCGCGCTGCTCCACCTCGTGCGCCTGGGCGTGCTTGACGGCCGTCAGGTCGTCGAGGGATTTCCCCATCCGAGCGGCGAGAACGGCGAGCGCATTGCCTACTTTACCGAGCGCAAGCCGCGTTCGGCCCTGTCGGTAAAGACTCCACCCGCGTCGATCGACGCCGCGCGCGAGGCGCTCCGTGCACAATTCACGCGCCTTGCGGCCTGAGGAGGGCAGCATGCAGAAGCCGCCCTTTACCAAGGACGAAATGCTCGACGAGTTGCGGCTCGTCGTGCGGGTCATGGCCAATCACCTTGCAGCTTACGGCAGCATAAAGGCTGCCGAGTTGCTGGCCGGCTTCGAGACCGCGAACCCGATTTACCCATACGCCGAGGACGACCCGAGCAACTTCGACCTGTCCCGATTCAGGATCACAGGTTACATGGACGTCAGCTACGATTACGCTTTCCAGGTTGGGCAGCCCTCGCGTTTCGACGACGACCGGGCGCAGGACGTCAACGAGTTCCGCCATGGCGTGAACCTTCAGTCTACTGAGGGCAACAGCTCGCCAATGGCGAACCCCGACAGCAAATGCCGTATCGTTGTCGATACAGCGTTCGCCCGCTGGAAGCTTGAGCGGGAAGACGATCTGACAGTTCGCGAGCTTGCTCTGCTGGCAGGAATGAAAGAGGCGGCCGTTAGAAATTCCCTCAGCGCTGATCTCATCAAAGTTGAGGCAGGCCGCCGGCCTGGGGAGCCGGGAACGCTTGATGGCAATGTTGCCTATGGCTGGCTTCGCAAGCGCCGGGCGTTCATCGACTCTCGCGACCCGCAGACGCGCGCACAGAACCGGCGCAGCGAGTATCGCACCCTGCTGCGAGTGCGAAGCCTGGATTATGCCTTCAAACAGATCCTAGCACATGGCGATCTGTCACTCGAAGACCTCGCCGGCAAGGCGGACGTCGCGCCGGCCTTCCTGAAGGCTGTAGCACGCGGGAAACCACCTCTCGACCTCAAGGCTGCCCAGCGCGTTGGTGAGGCGCTCGACCTGGACGTCCCGAGCTTTGTCGGGACAATCGTTGAAGCAGCCCTCCGTGGTTATTAATGAGAAGCAGCATGCCTGGATGCGCTTGGGGTGCCCTCCCGGGCCACCAGGTGGGGGCGTCCAATATCACGCGTACTCCGTCCCCGCCTGCTGGTTGCGCAGCACCGCCGTCATCATCCGCGTTGCCGTCGCGTTGAAAGCAGCCCTGAAATCGAAGCTAGCCTCCACCGCCGCCGGCCCCTCGATCGGGGTTTTGGCCAGCGCCAGATAGACCTCGTGCAGGGTGATGGTCAGGCTACGGTTGGCATCGATGGTGAAGGCCAGCGCGAATTCCGCCGCGGTGCCGGCCTACGCCTGGGCCAGCAACGTGGTGTTCTCGCAGCGCACGGTGATCTGGCCGGTGCAGCGGGCGATGCCGGGATCCACGCCCTCGATGCGGCGATCGGCGCGGATGGTCGTACCGCCTCCATGCCGTTGGCATAGGTGAGCCGCGCGCCGGTGACCTGCGCCAGCGCCGACCCGCTGCGCGTGATGCTGCCCTGCGCCTTGTTGAAGGCGGTGTACGCCGCACTGATCGGCATGCCGCCTGACGTCGCGCCCGTGCGCACCGAACCCTGCCGGCGGCCGGTGGCGAGAGGGCAGCAGCATGACCGGCGCGGCGCAAATGCTGACCATCCGCGTGCCGCTGGCAGTCCGGAAGCGGGGTGGGCGCAAGCTGGTCGTGACGCCTAGCAGCGCGATGAGCCGGGGCCCTTCGGGCGCTGACAGCACGCTGGTCAAGGCGTTGGCCCGGGCGTTTCGCTGGCGGCGGATGATGGAGACTGGGCGGTTCGACACGCTTAACGCATTGGCCGCGGCGGAGAAGATCAACTCGTCCTATGTCTCGCGCCTGCTGCGCCTCACCCTGCTGTCCCCCGACATCGTCGACGCGATCCTGGAGAAGATCAACTCGTCCTATGTCTCGCGGTTGCTGCGCCTGACGCTGCTATCCCCGGACATCGTCGAGGCGATGCTGGACGGGCGGCAGCAGGAGGGGATCACGCTGCCAGGCCTGATGGACCCGTTCCCAGTGGAGTGGGAAGGGCAACGGGCGGCGCTGTGCCTCGAAACATCCGAGGCTTGAGCGTATCCGAGAAATTCGGCTTTTCGCCAGTAGCGGAGGGCCTCGCCGACGAACGGGACTGTCGGAAATTTCGTAGGTGATCGGTCATGATGGGAAAGAAGGAGTCTCTCCATGACCAGACGGAAAGAGTCATAGATAGGGGCGCATCGATGCTGGCCTCCATCACCCAGCACAGCGCTTGAAACGGAAAGGCACCCGATTTGGGGATCCCGATTCTCTCAGAAAGAAGCATGCTCTAAGACCCATTTGCCGCAGCTTGGTGCCGCTCTCCTGGTACATCGTTGGAAGTTCGTCCGCACTACACTGCGCGGTGCTGACGACGAAATCTTCCACAGCCGCAACAGCAGCCTGGCGCCATGGTTCGACGCGTTCGAAGCAGCGTGGTCAGCTGATTGCTACAACGGTGCCCAGATCTGGCTGTGCATGCGCTACAAGGGCTTCGATGGCAGCCTTCGGGTCGCTGGAAAGTGGGCCACCCGCCGGCGACCAAGCGAACAGGCTGAAGGTGCGGTCTCCGACAGGCTACAGCCCGCACGGATTATCGTCCTCGCCATGCTGAGCTGTCGCAGTTGCCTGATGGCGGCGGAAGCGAGTTGTCAGCGGCGCCAATGAAGATAGGGCACAACAAGGTGACCACTGCTCCGATGAGGCGGGGGTGGTTCACTCGACTGGCTGCGCCAGTAGCCAGGGATTGCAGGCGACATGGCTGTTGGCCAGCGCCAACCGTAGCGCAGGCGGCAGCGAGAGGGCCGCCGGGATCCCAGCCCGCTGCCGCGCTGCCAACTCAAAGTGGCAATATTGCTCGGTATCCGGCGTTGGCGCGCCATATGTGAAGAATAACGACAGCTTGTCGGCTTTCCTGGTGAGGAGCCGCCAAGCCTCCTTCGCCTGGAAGCCCGCTGCCGGAGCGCGAAGCCACTGCGTCGCACGCAGTAGCAGGGTCTCGATCGGATCGGCCAGCTGGCCCGCGTGCGAGAGGCGGATGTCGAAGAAGATAACATCCCCAGCGCGGGTCGGCAGCGAGATCGCCTGACCCGCAAGGGGCGAACGTGTCATGTGTGAATTGGGCCTTACATGAAGGCCCTGCGCGTTGTCGAGGTGATCCTGTAAGTAGATTCCGGCACGGAAGACGCGCAGCTCCGGCCGGGCGAAATAATCGCCCTCGAAGCACCCTCCCTGGCCCTCACCGGTATCCTTGTGCCACCAACTGAGCATGTTCATGTGGGCATCGCAGTTACCAGGGAAGACCAAGTGTGGGCTGTCGGTCAGGCTGCGGAAGACGTCGAGGATACGCGGATGGGTGAAGATCCAGCCGATGGCCGGGATCAGGCTCGACGCAAAGGGTTGATGCTTGCCGAGACCCTCCCAGTTCCAGCGCGCCGTGAAATGCGCTGCCAAAGAACGGCGCAAGGCCGCGACCTCGTCGGGATTGAGCAGGCCGTGGAAGATGCAATATCCATCAGCCGCCATCGCATCCCGCATGGCTTGAAGTCTCATGCCCGTGCGCCGCTGGCCGGCAGACTCGCCCTGTATAAGACGATGGCAGCACGAAGGGTGGCGTGATGCCGCCGGGCGGTCGCGGGCCAAGTACAGCGCTCAGCATAGCACCGCAGGGCCGTGCCACCGACTGTGGCGGAGAGCAGCCTGCCGATCCCTGCGGCAACCGCCCCCGGCCTGCCATCGGCGGCAAGGACGCAGCCGGGAGCCGCATCGAGCAGCTCCGTCGTGCCCCAGACCGGCGTCGTGACGGCGGCCGTGCCGTAGGACATGGCTTCAAGCAGGACGTTGGCGATGCCCTCACGATTCGAGCGCAGGACTCGCCCATCGACTGCGGCCTTAAGGGCCGCCAGCTCAGGTTGCGACACCTGCCCCATGAACCGTACACGCTTCGACTCGCGCACATCCTCTGCCTGTTTGATCAGATCGGTTTCGAGCGGGCCCGTGCCAACGATCGGCAGGTGGGCCTGAGGCAGAAGCCGCAGGGCCCCGATGGCGACCTCATGGCCCTTCCGCGGGATCGGGTGCCCGACCGACAGTTGGGTCGGCCTCACCAGATCCATCTGCGACTTCGCCGCCCACTGATCGGGGGTGCGTTGGAGCAGCTGCAGATCGACACCATGCAGCACAACCTCGACCTTGTCGGCGCAGACCGCCAACTCACCCATGGCGTCCTGTGCAGACGGCGGTCAGCCCGTTCGCGCGCCGCAACGCCCGAGGCCCATTACCTCGCCCGCCAGACCTTCCCGCATTCTGACGCGCTCGACCAAGCAATCCACGCCGCCGTTCAGGCCCGCAACCTGCAGCACAGGCCCAATCCGTTGGCCAAACCGCGAATCTCTGCATAGCCATGCGCTGGAACGGCTCCATACCAAGATGAGTGACGCCGCCGGCGCCGGTCGAGCCGTAGCTGCACCGCCCGCGCCGCCGCGACGAGGTCGGCCTGGAGGAACCGGTCAGTTGCCGCCTCCAGTGCCGTTGCCGTTGCCGGTGTTCCAGGATGCCGCCCCATTCATAGGGGCGCGCCTCAGTTCAGCAGCGAATTTCCGCTCAATCAGGTCGTGGATCTGGCCGCGGATCCCGGCTCCGGTAGGATCGAACTACGCCTCCCCGGCAAACAGGATCGACGGCACCGTCCTGTCGCAGCTATCCTTGTTCATGGCGTGGTCTCCGCCCGGCGCGCCAACGCCGGGATTCGCGTGCTAAGCTCATCGGCCACTGCGCGACTCCGATTTCCCACCACTTCCCCGACGGTACCGCTCAGGGAGGGGCGCTTGTCTGCCATCATCCGTGATGTAGTCTTGCGTCGGCGCAACGATGCATTTTTCTTCTCCGGCGTTGAAATCACCCCTCCCACAGCCGGAGAGGGGAGCGTATCGGCGCCGGTGGCTCAGGGTTCGGCCGTCCTGAGCGGCGGCGGCAGGAAGATGGTGTTCGACACCTCGGCGGGCCCACTGGCAATTTGGCTTGTACTCAGTCCAAACACCTTGTTGTCACGGATTGTCGCGGTGAAGCCCGTCTGGTTCAGCAGCAGTCGGGTACCGGACGAGTCAAGAAGGTTGATGACCACATTTCGATGGATCAGCAGGCTCGAGGTTTCGTGAGGCAGCCCCTCTCCGCCGAAATGGACGATCGCGGGATTCTGCGATAGCTGCCCCTGTTGAATCACGTTGTCGGCGACGAGGACGACGCCGCCGGTCGGCAGGTCAATTGAGTAACTCGCTGTACCTTCCTGGTCCTCGATTAGGTTGTTGACTATCCGGCTCTCATAAGCGCGGCTCTTTATGTGGTGGCCGACGCGGGTGTTATGGAACCAGCTATCCTCAATCACCAAGCGCTTGATCCTGCCGACATAGAGGCCATGGGTACGTCCGTCCCCCGTGCCGTTCGCCCCGAAGACGCAGCGTCTCACGGTTACCGTTCCCTCCGGCCAACCGCCGCCGAGCAGGCCATTCTCGTTCTCATGGAACAGACAGTCGATCAAGGTGAGGTCACCCCCCTCGTAACGGATGCCCGCGCCGTTCCGGTCGCGCACGCGCGCCCCGCTGAAGGCCAACCCGGTCAGGGTGATGTTTCCTTGGGTGACGAGGATGGCCTTCCCGTTGCTCGGTATGCTCTCCGCAACCAGCCGCACCAGTCCGCCCACCGCCCTGACGTTAATGGCCGCTCGGATCGTAGCGAAGTCGTCGCGGTAGGTGCCGGCCAGTATTTCGATCACGTCGCCGTCGCGGGAGGCGGTGATGGCAGCGGCGAGGGTATCAAATCGCTGTCTGGCGCCGACAGTGAGGATGGCCATGTAGAGGTCTCCGGCGTCGCCCTGCTAAGGCCGACCAACTCAATCATTGTTGCATGGAAAGTTTCGGAAGTGTTAACACGCCGAAGACGCTCGCGTTCGACACATCCCGGCCGCAGGGCCCGGCGCTCGCCGCCCATGGCGCGGCGGTTTGGCGGACGGAGAGATGGCCGCTCCCGAGCAGCCATTTACATTCGTGTCTCGGCGACGGCCTCGGACGGCAACGCCCATAAGCTCTCCCGCCTTTCCCGCCGGCTTCTCCTCCTGCGGATCGGGACGCGCGCCACCTCGCGCGGGTCCGACCAGGCTGTCGAGCGAACGGTGCCGACGGAAGGCCTCCAGTGTCACGCTGCGCGCCAACCGGCGCGGCGCCCGTTTTGGCCAGTTACCAGATTCGCTGGCTGGTGGATGAGCCATACCACAGCGCGCATGAGCGTCTACCTTCACGCGGCCTACCGTGGGCCGAAGCGGACGTCCTCCCAACGTGCCATGCGCCCGCCGATCTCCTCGCGGAAGAAGGTATAAAATTCGTCGAGCCAGTCGAGCAGGCGACGAACATCCTCCTCGCTCCGGGTGTAGGGCGTGTTGCCGGGCTCCAGCGAGGGGGAGTGGTAGGTCACTACAAGGCCCGGTGCCCATTGGCCGCCATGTGGCGGACCAGGCGCTTGGCCTCCTCGATCGTTATCCCCTCCGGGCTCAGCCGGAAGCGCTCGAGAAGGCCGAGGCGCGATAGGACGCCGCCGAGCGCCCGCTCGCCCGACCCGCCGAAGGCATGCGGCGCCAGCGCAGCGCCGAGCCGCCCTGCCAGTCGTCCGACGAGCCCGGCGGAGGCGGGGATTTCCATAAGCGTCTGCTCGCGGTCGAGCCAGACCGGGCGAGGGCAGACCGGCCACCGCTCGTCGGCCCAGTCGGTGTTGGCGGGCGGCCAACACACCGCCGCAGCTATCGACGGCATAGTCCAGCCGCTTCAGCAGATCAGCCGTGCGACCGCCTGAGCCGTAACGCCCGGCGCGGAAGATGCGGGGCCTGACGCCAAGGTGCTGCTCGATCACCTCGGTCAGCCGCCGCGCCTTCTCGTATTCCAGCGCGGCCGGTACGTTGCCGGAATAGCTGTTGTGGGAGCCGACCTCCTCCAAGAAGGGCGGGTTCACCCACGGGTGCAGCTGCGCCCCAATGCCGCAGCGGCCATCGGCCAGCAGTTCGAGCAGCGGGCGGTAGCCATCCGGCTGCCAGGCCACCGGATAGTCCACCAGGTAGGTCGGCACCACGCCATGCTGGTCGAAAACCCGATGGGCGAGATGCTGGCGTGCCATTGCGCGCACATCGGAGGCATCGCGCGAGAAGGGCCGCGACCAGTCGAAGCTTTCCTCGGCGTCCACCGTGGTAAGCAGCAGCGGCGCCGTAGCTGCGAGGATCCCGACCGGCGTGTGGAAGCGCCGGTCGAGCACCGAGGCGGAGCAGACGAGCCCGGTCTCCGGCAGGTCGGTCGCCGCGCCCGGCAGCACGTACGCGCTCAGCCCATAGACCGCGAGCCAGCGCGCGGCGACGCTGCGCATTGCGAAGGTCTCGCGGGCGAAGGCACGAGCGTCCTTGCCGATGCGCCGTCGCAGCGCCGGGTCGCCGAGGAGGCGCAGCACGTTCGCGGCGTAGCCCTCCGCGTCGTCGAACAGGAAGCCGGTGCGGCCCTCGAGCACGAAGCTGTCATTCACCCCCGGCAGGCGGCGCGCCACCACCGGCAGGCCGTGTGCCATACCCTCCGGCACCACGGTGCCGAAGCCCTTGAGCTTCGAGGCGAAGACCAGGATGTCGGCGGCGGCGAACCATGGATGCGGGTCGCGCTGTTCGCCGACGAGGAAGATGCGGTCGGCTATGCCGAGCCGGGCGATGGTGCCGCGGAGCGTCTCAGCGTAATCTGGTTCCAGTTCCGGCCCGACCAGTATGAGGCGCGTGCCCGGATGCACGGCGAGCATGCGCGGCATCGCCTCGACGAGGGTCAGAGGGTCCTACCGCGCCACCAGCCCGCCAACGAAGATCAGCACCGCGTCGTCTTTTGCCGCGCCGACTAGCGCGCGGATGCGCGCGCGCGCCTCGGGCGGCTGCGGCGGGGCGGTGATGCCGCAGGGTATCATATGGCATCGCGCGGCCGGCGCCATCGTGCGCGTCTCGGCGTCGAGCTTGGGGCTGATCCCGACATAGGCGTCAAACAGCGCGAAGGCGCGGCGGACGAGGGACCGTCGGCTAGCCCTGTACCTGCCGATCAGTACTGGCAGGCTGTCGTCGAGCGTGGCGGAGAGCACGAGCCGCCGGCCGAACAACTTCGCGAGCAAGTAGCTGCCGAGATGCCAGTCCGCATGTGTGCGGACATGGACGGTTCGGAACCGGCCGAGGTTGCAGATCATCCACCACCACAGCCTGAGCGTACTGAACTTCCCGCGCTTGAGATAGGTAACGCTGCGCAGGGTGGAGCAGGCGACGCCCTCGGCCGGGACGTCCGGCGCGGGGGTTTCGGTGACCAGCAGCTCGTGCTCGACATGGGGCGCCAGCTCCTGCATCACCGCGCTCGAGCGCTCCAGGAACACCCCTTCGCCTGTAAAGTCGGGCCGGTAGAGCTCCAGGATGTGCAGCACCCGGACGGGGCGCCGCCGGCGTTCCGCCTCGTTCATCATCCAATCCGTATCGGTCGGCTGCCCCCAGGCTCCGCCGGCCTGGGCTGCCTGCCCAGCCGGCGCCTTAAGACACCTAAGAAACGTATCTAGTGGATCCCGCCTGACGGACGAGTCCGTTCGGGGATTCCTTCTGACAGCGGCGTATGCGAGGCTGGGCGATGCGCACCGGTATCACGATCAGCCTGACCCCTGCCGATCAGGCCCACCTCTAAGCAGCGGTGTCCGACCGGAACACTCCCCAGAAGCACGTCTGGCGGGCGCAGATCGTACTGCTTTCGGCGAGTGGTGCGGGCACACACGAGATCATGCGCATCACCGGCAAAGCCAAAACCTGCGTCTGGCGCTGGCAGGAGCGTTTCATGGTGGCCGGTGCCGATGGTCTGCTGCGGGATAAGACGCGGCCTTCGCGCATCCCGCCGCTCGGTAGCGTGGTAGCCGAGCGGCGGGATGCCCGAACCCTGACCGCACCTGCTGGCGAGGTGACCCACTGGACCGCCGCGGCGATGGCCAAGGATTGCGGGATTAGCGCCAGTTCGGTGCATCGCATCTGGCGCAGCCACGGCTTGCGTCCGCACCAGATGCGCCAGTTCAAACTGTCCAACGATCCGAACTTCGCCGCCAAGCTGCGCGATATCGTCGGCCTGTATGTGGCGCCGCCCGCCCACGCCGTGGTGCTGTCGGTCGATGAAAAGAGCCAGATCCAGGCGCTCGACCGAACCCAGCCCGGCCTGCCACTTAAGATGGGGCGGTGCGGCACGATGACCCATGATTACATTCGCAATGGCACCACCACGCTGTTCGCCGCGCTGGATGTGGCGGATGGCAGGGTTATCGGCCGCTGCATGCAACGTCACCGCCACCAGGAGTTTGTCCGCTTCCACGCGATCAAAGCCGAGGTGCCAAAGGGCAAGGCTGTGCACGTTATCCTCGACAACTACGCCACCCACAAGCATCCATAGGTCGTGCAGTGGCTGGGCCGACATCCACGCTTCACCTTCCACTTCACGCCAGCCTCGGCGTCGTGGCTCTACGCCGCCGAGGGGTTCTTCGCCAAGCTGACCAAGCAGCGCCTGAAGCGCTGTGTCTTCCATTCGCTGGTCGCCTTGCAGGCCGCCATCAAACGCTACCTAGCAGAGGCCAACGACCACCCCAGACCCTTCCAATGGACCAAGGATCCAGACAAAATCATCGCGGCCGCCAGGCGCAGGAACAAAGCGCCGGGCTCGCCCCAACACTTCTACATGCACCGCCTAATTAAGCGGCACCAAGCCAAGCGAAAACGCGATATGGGGATTGCTGTAGCGACGGAATAGGGCTAATTGGCGAAAAACACAACCTCGAGGCGAGCGGCAGACCACTGTTCATCACGCGTTCCTCAACTGCCGGCAAATGGATTAGGCGTCATGGCAGCCGGGTATTCTGCGCCATAGCGACGGCGATCGGCAGTGCCATCATCAGCCCCAAAAATACGATAATCTTTAAAGACCGGACCATATCTGGTTCTCCTCACTTTTGGATTGTGTCAACGACAAACATAGATGTAGGACGTATGGACTTTCCGTGGAGAATGCAAGCGATTTCCCGGGCACCTTGGTCGAACTATCCAGAATGTGAACGCAACCGTTCCAGACGTTGCCGCAACTGATTGATGTGCCTGCGTGTTTCGCGGATTGGCTCCTGAGTTCTCAGGAGGCATATTTCGCGATCACGTTCCCCGCAAACCTCGGATTCGCGCCGAGCGAACCCATCGCTGGCATCCTGTTCCGCACGTCTAAGCAGAAATCCGAGGTGGAATGAAAGCAAGTCGGCCTGCGATCGCGAAATCCGTCGAGGCTCGGACTCAACCAAGCTATTCAGTTGCATCGCGACCGATGTGTTCGTGAAGACAGCGCGCTGAAGCAGTCTCAGCGCAGGACTATTAATGATTTCTATGAAGCACTCCACATTCACTTCCGAAAGCAATTCTGCGAGCTCGATGTCGCGTGGCTCGAAATCTGACGGGGATGCGAAATTGAGGTTGCGTCGGTCCAGATAGGCCACCACCGTCGACAAGTAGGCAGCAATGAGTGGCTGGCGCCATCGCTGAAGCGGCTCCCGGCACTCCGCAGCGCCCGAGGACTTGACCCTCCAAGCGTTGAGCGACCCGTTCTCTCCGATCTGGTGAAACACATGCCCAAAGCGTTCAAGGATAAGCTTCAGCAAGGCTTCCGAAGGGATTGCTGCGCTACCCGTCCCATCACCCGAACTCTCCGCCAAGCTCTGGAGCCAGTTGGCTTCACTGAGAACTTGGAACCGATACCAAGCGAGTGCGCGACGGATTGGTTCCAGTTCCAGTTCCAGCCGGTCTCCGTTTGGTGAAAGGCCCCGCCGTTGCGAAAGCTGTTCGAGAAGACTATCAAGTTCGTGCCGCCGGTCCAGCCAGTTCACCAGCAGTTCAATCGCCGCCGCATGGTTGCCTAGACCCGACAATGCGTGCGCCGCAAGCATCGTGAGATACGGCGAAAAGCCTGCTTTGCGAAAAGACTCCAGATTGAGAGACCTGTCATTCGGCTCGTCTAAAATATCTGACAGCTCGGTCAAAATCTTTGAAATCTG
>JBBRVI010000052.1:0-16174 GCA_038247025.1 Acetobacterales bacterium | reverse complement strand
GCCGCGCTTGAAGCGTGACTTCATCCGGCGCGCCTGAAAATCCCGGCAATTCGAGCAGGAGGAAATCTCCCGCCAGGCCTTCTGCCCGGGCAGCCAGACCTCCAGATCATACGTCCGCGCCGCGCCAAAGCCGGTGTCGCCGGCGCATAGAAACATCCGCCGCCAGGTGAGGCCTAGCGCCGTCAAAACCGCCTCGGCACAGCGCGTCATGCGCTCATGCTCGGCGTCGCTGTCCTCGGGGCGGGTGATGGACACCATTTCCACCTTGGAGAACTGATGCTGGCGCAGCATCCCGCGCGTATCGCGCCCCGCACTCCCCGCCTCGCTGCGGAAACAGGGGGTGAGAGCGGTGTAGCGCAGCGGTTCCATGGGTTCGGGGATGATTTGATCCGCAATCAGGTTGGTCAGCGGCACTTCGGCCGTCGGGATCAGGTAGTGGTCGCCGGTCCTGAACAGGTCCTCCTCGAATTTCGGCAATTGGCTCGTGCCATACAGCGCGTTGGCGTTGACCAGCAGCGGAGGGTTTACCTCCATATAGCCATGCGTGTCCGTGTGCAGGCCGAGCATCCATTGCCCAAGCGCACGTTCCAGCCGGGCAATTGCGCCCTTGAGCACAACAAAACGGCTGCCCGAAAGCCGCGTGGCGGTAGCGAAATCCATCAGGCCCAGTGCCTCGCCGAGTTCGAAATGCTGGATGGCGTCAGCGATCTCGGCGGGGGTTCCATGCGACCCCACCACCATGTTAAAACTTTCATCCGAGCCCTCGCGGACATCGGCGTCGAGGATGTTGGGCAGAACGGCGAGCCCGGCATTCAGCTCTGCCTCGGTGATCTCGGGTAAGTTCGACGCGGCGTGCGCCTGGATCAGCGCCACGGCTTCCTTCAGCCGCGCTGCCTCGGCCGCGTCGCCCCGCTTCATGGCTGCGCCGATCTCACGGCTCAGTTCGTTGCGTCGGGTCTGCGCTGCCTCCGTGCCGCGAATCGCCTCGCGCCGTGCATCATCGAGCGCCAGCAGCATGGCCGACTGCGGCGCAAAGCCCCGCCGCGCCATCGCAGCGTCAAACGCGGCCGGATCGGCGCGCACCATCCTGATGTCATGCATTGTCAGATCACCGTGAAAGAAGAGGCTGCGCCGTGAGGAGCAGCTTGTTCAGCCCGTCAACGAAGGCCGCGGCTCACACCCGCACCAGTCTGGCCCAACTCGATCGTGTCAATCCCGCCCTCCCAGAAGGCGATCAAGGCCTCCCGCTTCAGCACGATCCACTGCGCGACAGCCAGGAACTCCGCCCGCCCCAACTCTCCCTCGATCAGCCGCGGTTCAGGGCGGATGCCAACCACGGCCGCCCCCTCAGGCACCATCCACTCGCCGCCGACCACCGAGACCTTCACCCACGCATCATGCCGCGCACCGCCACGCGGACTGACCCAGACAGTCGTCGGCCACCCGGTCGTCCGGGGATAGAGACTGGTCATCTTGTAAAGGTCGTCCTGGGTCGAGGTGACGCCGTCCATCACGTCTTCTCCTCCACCACCGGCTTGGGCGCCATCCAGACGGCGAACAGGATTGAGATTTCGTAGAGCAGTATCAGCGGCAACGCCAAACCCACCTGGCTGATCACATCGGGCGGCGTAATGATGGCCGCCACCACAAACATCCCCACGATGGCGTAGCGTCGCCCCTTGCGCAGCTTATGCACGTCGAGAATTCCAACCTTGCACAGCAGCACCAGCAGCACCGGCATCTGGAAGGCGATGCCGAAGGCCAGAATCATATGCATGACCAGCGAGAGATACTCACTGACCTTCGCCTCCAGCTGGATGGGCACGGTCCCCTCGCCCGCCGGCGTCTCGAAACTGATGAAGAAATGCCAGGCCAGCGGGAAGATGAAGTAATAGGCCAGCGCCGCCCCCGCCAGAAACAGGAAGGGCGAGGCCATCAGGAAGGGCATGATGGTCCGCTTTTCCGAGCGGTAGAGGCCAGGCGCGATGAACAGCCAAAGCTGCGTCGCCCAGATCGGGAATGAGAAGAAGATCGCGCCGAAGAAAGCCACCTTCAAATAGGTGAAGAAGGCCTCATACAGCGCGGTGAAGATCATCCGCCGATCGCCGCCACCTTGCTCGAACAGGACGTTGGCGAGCGGTTGGGCCAGGAAGCCGTAGATTTGCTGACTGAAATAATAACAGACCGAAAACGAGATGAAGAAGGCAACAACCGACCACAGCAGACGCTGCCGCAACTCCATCAGATGCTCGATAAGCGGCATCGGCTTGTCGTTGATCGGGTCTTGGTCCTTGACGGTGTTTGACAAGGCGACCTCAGACGGTTCTGGCGGGGACGGGGACGGGGGCGGGGACGGGGGCGGGGGTTTGCATGGATGCTGTCTCGGCGGTTGCGGGCGTTACATCCACAGGCACGACGTCCGCAACCACCGGTGAAGGCGCCACATAAAGCGGCGCGGGCGTCGAGGGTGGCAGGAAGGAGGGCATGTCCGGCGCCGCGGGCTGCGGCTCAGGCTCGGGCGTCTTATAGGGCGCCATGGTCTGCGGCGGGATCATCGCAGGTGCATCGGGCATGTCGCGCGCGGTGGGCGGCGGGGTCCAGGCGGGGATGGAACCTCCGCCGATCGGGTTCTCGCTGAAGGTCTTGGTCAGCGAGCCATCCGAATCCATCGTCTTCTGGATTTCGCCCTTCAGGTCGAAGTTCCGGATTTCGTTCAAGGCGCCCTTCACATCGGCGATCTGGTTGCGGACGTCATCCAGCTTTGCCTCGCGCACCAGCTCATCGGCCTGCTTCTGAAAGCCGGCCAGCTGCTGCTTTCCCTTCTTGATGAAATCCGCGATTCCGCGAATGGCCCCGGGCAGGTCCTTCGGCCCGATCACCACCAACGCCACCACGGCGATCAACAAAATCTCGGACCAGGCGAGGTCGAGCATCCCATCCCCAATCTATTTCGGCGCCCCTGAATAACAGGGCACCAGCCTTACGCCAATCCAGCTTGCCGCCAATGCGGCCAAACCTTCCACAAGCACGTCCCGTGCAACTTAGGCGTTCACCGGGTCAGTTGCACCCTGGCTGGCCGGAAAAGCAAAAGCGCGCTCCGGATCGAGCGAGACCCCCACGATCTGCCCGCGCGTCAACACCGCCCCCGGCGGCAATCGGGCATGCAGGTGCAACACGCCCCCCAGCCCATCGGCCACGGCCATATGGACCAGGGTGGTGGCACCCAGCAGCCGGCAGGCCTCGACCTCAGCGGGGGTGCTGCCGGCGGCGCCTTCGGCCAGCACGCGGAGGCCTTCGGGGCGCAACAGGATTTCGGCCGCACTTCCCTCCGGCAGGTCTCGCGCCGGGGCGCAACCGATCACACTTTCCGCCTGGCCCTCGCGGATGCGCGCAGGCAGGCGGTTCACCTCGCCGAGAAAGGTGGCAACGAAGGGATCGCAGGGATTGAGATACAGCTCCTCGGGCGTCCCGAGCTGAACCAGCTCGCCCGCGCGCATCAGGGCGATTCGGTCGGCCATGAACATGGCCTCCTCGGCGTCATGGGTGACGATGAGGGCGGGGATTCCGGCCTCCTGCAGCACATGCAGCGTGTCATCTCGCACTTGCTCGCGCAGCCGCGCGTCGAGGCTGGCGAAAGCCTCGTCCAGCAGCAGCACGGCCGGGCGGGGGGCCAGCGCGCGCGCGAGGGCCACGCGCTGCTGCTGCCCGCCCGAGAGCTGGTGCGGCCAGGCGCTGGCAAAGGATTCCAGCCCAACCCGGGCCAGAGCCTCCGCCACGCGCCAGACGCGGTCGCCACGGGGCATGCCGCGCAGGCCGAAGGCAACGTTTTCCTGGACGGTCAAATGCGGAAAGAGCGCATAGTCCTGGAAGACGAAGCCCACATTGCGCTGCTCGGGCGGGACTTCCTGGCCAGGTGTCGCCAGGGTGCGGCCATCCAGCTCGATCCGTCCATGCTGGAGGTGTTCAAGCCCGGCGACCAGGCGCAGCAGCGTGGTCTTGCCGTCGCCCGAGGGGCCAAGCAGGCAGACGATTTCCCCACGCGCCACCTCGATGGTGATGCCGCGAAGGACCTCGCGGTCGCCATAGGAGTGGCGGATATCGCTCAGCAGAAGGGTCATGGCACCTTGTGCGGCCGAGCCTGCGGCCTGTCCATGGGCGCGCAGGAAACACTCCGAAGAATGCATTGGCAGGGCAGCCGCCGCGTGGCGATTGAGCTAACCGTCAAGTGCAGCATGCCCGAGGGTGCCATCAGGCCGCGTGCGGATGGCCCTGTGGCATCAACGGCGGCGCGCCGGTGGGCGGTGGCGCCAACTCCATGACGGCGAGGTCGTTGGAGACAAGCTCCTCCTTGCGGGGCATTTCATTCAATGATTTCAGCCCGAACTGATCCAGGAATTTCGGCGTGGTGCCCCAGAGCGTGGGCCGGCCCGGAGCTTCCTTGCGCCCGCGCGGCGCGACCAGCCCCGCATCAAGCAGCGCGTCCAGGCTGGCCTGGGCCAGGGCGGAACCGCGGATTTCCTCGATCTCGGCGCGCGTCACCGGCTGGTGATAGGCGATGATGGACAGCGCCTCCATCGCCACGCGCGGCAGGCGGCGCGGCACCTCCACGATTCGCGTGATGGCGGGTGCGAGGTCGAGTGCGGTGCGGAAGGCAAAGCCCCCGCCCACCTCCACCAGCTCCACCGCGCGGCCGGCCGTCTGCGCGGCGAGCGCGGTCAGCACGCTTTGCGCATCCACGCCCTGTGGCAGGGCAAGCTGGATGCGCGCGGCCGGAACCGGGCGTTCGGAGGCGAAGATCAGCGCCTCGGCGATGCGCAGGCCGTGGTCAAAGTCCATATTCTCGTCAGGCGACATGTTGCAAAACCCCCTCGGATTTGCGCAGCAGGATGGGCCCGAAGGCCGCCTCCTGCCGCAATTCGACGCCGCCCCCCCGGGCGGCCTCCACTGCGGCGATCAATGTGGCCGCCGTAGCAGCACGCCGATCCAGCGGCGAAAGCATCCCCTCGGGCAGGAAACTGGCCAGCGTGCTCCAGCCCGGCACCTCGCCGATCAACGATTGCAGCCGGGCCAGAGCTTCCGCCACCGACCAGAACTTGCGGGCTTTGGGCGTGAAGGGCCGGTCCGCGGCACCCCGCCGCCGCGCCGTGGCATAGGCGCGCAGCAGGCTGGTCAGGTCCAATACGAGACCGCTCCGGTCCTCGACGCGCAGCGATTCGGGCGCGCCGCGGGCGAAGGTCTCGCGCCCCAGCTGCGCCCGGCTGCCCAGCCAGGCGGCGGCGGCGCGCATGCGGTCCAGCTCGGCCAGGCGCTCGGTCAGGCGATGGGCGGCGAGGATGGGGTCCTCCTCCTCCGGCCCGCGCTCCTCCTCGGGCAGCAGGAGGCGGGATTTCAGCCAGGCGAGCCAGGCGGCCATCACCAGCCAATCGGCGGCGAGTTCCAGACGCACGCGGCGCGCGCCTTCGATGATGGCCAGGAACTGATCCACCAGGGAAAGGATGGAAATCTGGCGAATATCCACCTTCTGCGCCCGCGCCAGTTCCAGCAGCACGTCGAGCGGCCCCTGAAAGCCCTCCAGGTTCAGCAGCAGGGTTTCCTGCGGCTCGCTCATCGCGCGGAATGCCCCGCTGCGCGCAACACCAAGTCAAAGGCGGGGCGCACAATGTTCTGGATGAACAGTTCCATCGGCTGGAAGGCGGGCACGGCCAACGGCAGCAGGAACAACACGCCAATGACGATCAGCAGCCCAAAGCGCTCCAGCCGCGCATAGGCCATGGCCGCGCGCAACGGCAGCAGCGCCACCGCGATACGGCCGCCATCAAGCGGCGGGATGGGAAACAGGTTGAACAGGCCAAGCACCATGTTTGCGAGAATGGACAGAGCCAGGAAGCGATAGACCAACGCCATCGAGTCGGCCGAGAGCACATCTTCCAGCCCCTGGGCCGGGTGCAACAGCAGCGCGGCGATGAAGGCGAGCACGAAATTCATGGCCGGCCCGGCGATGGCCACCCACATCATGCCAAAGCGAGGGTCGCGCAGGTTGCGGATATCCACCGGCACGGGCTTGGCCCAGCCGAACATCACATCCACTCGCCCCGTCGCCAGAAGCTGCGAAACCAGCAGGATACCGGGCACCAGCACCGTCCCGACCGGGTCCACATGGCGCAGGGGGTTGAGCGAAAGGCGGCCCATCAACTTGGCCGTGGGGTCGCCCATCGCCAGCGCGGCATAGCCATGCGCAGCCTCATGCAAGGTGATGGCGATGACCGTGGCCAGCACCGCCACCATCAATTCGGGGAGCATGGCCATCACGGCCGGAATCCTCTCACGCGGCCTGAGCCCGGAAGGCGTAGCGGGCCAGCGCGGCCGGGGTCATCGCCGGGCAGGCCTCCAGCACGGCCAGCGTCTCGCCGAGCACGCCAGAGCAATGCAGCACCGCATCACAGCCGGCCGAGAGCGCTGCGGAGGTCAATTCGCCCAGCGTCCCGGCCAGGGCCCGCATGCCCAGATCATCCGAGAGCAGAAAGCCGCCAAAGCCGATCTCGCCGCGAATCACCTCCGCGATGACGCGCGGCGAGAGGGTGGCGCAGCGCGCCTCATCCAGCGCCGGGTAGAGGATATGCGCCGTCATGGCCCAGAGATCATTGGCGGAAAGGGCGCGGAAAGGCGCGAAATCCGCTGCCAGTTCGGCCCGACTGGCGCTGACAACCGGCAGCGCATCATGGCTGTCCAGCGTGGCACGCCCATGGCCGGGGATATGCTTGATCACGGGCAAAACGCCCGCTTGGCGCAGCCCGGCGATCCACGCCCCGCCCAGGCGCGTCACCTCGGCCGGATCGGCCGAGAAGGCGCGGTCGCCGATCACCTGGTGCATGCCCGGCAGCCGCAGATCGAGCACTGGGGCGCAGACCACATCGAAGCCAACCGCCCGGCATTCTGCGCCCATGGCGGCAGCCTCGGCCTGGGCGGCGGATGCCGAGCCATTCTCGAAGCTGGCGCAAGGCGGATGGAGGTTGAAATGCGGCGGGCGAAGCCGGGCCACGCGCCCGCCCTCCTGATCCACCAGGATGGGTGCGGTCGCCCCCAGCGCCTCGCGGATTTCGGCGGTGAGCGCGCGAATCTGGCCGGGCTCCGCCACATTCCGCGCAAAAAGAATGGCACCGAGCGGCCGGTGGCGGCGCAACAGGGCAAATTCCTCCACCGTGAGGCGCAGGCCGGAGATCCCGATGATGGCGGGCTTCATCTCAGCCGCCAACCGGCATGCAGGCAATCTCCCGGGCGCGAAGCTGTTCGCAGAAGGCGCGGGCGGCGGCGGCATCGGTGAAGCCGCCGGTGCGCAGGCGGTACAGGGTGGCCTGGCCGTCCCGTTCGAAGGCGGTGATGACCGGTGCCCGCCCGGCGAGTTCCGGCACGCGCCGCTGAAGCCTAGCCCAATCCGCACGCGCGCCTTCCTCGGTACGCGCGGCCAGAAACTGCACCTGGGTACGACCGGCGGCGGTGGGTGGGGCGCGCGCGGCCTGCTGCGCGGGCGGCGGCGTTGCTGCGGTTGCGGCCGGGCGTGCCGGGGGCGTTGCAGCACCAGGCTGAGAGGCAGGCTGAGACGCAGGCTGGGGCGCAAATTGGGGCGCAGGTTGTGGCTGCGATTGCGCGCGAAGCATGTCCGGGCGTGGCGCCTCGGGGCCAGGCCCAAGCTGGGCCGATCCCGGGCGATCATTCCGCCCTGCTCCGCGCTCGAAGATCAGTTCCTGCTGGTTGGGCACAACGGCGCCGCCTGGCGCGTCAGGCCGGACCTTGAAGGGCCTGCCATCGGTCTCGATCAAGGGCACGCCGCGCGGCCCCATCAAAGACGTTGCCCAGATGATCGCACCCGCCAGCAGAACAGAGCCTGCCAGGCCAGCGCCAAACATCCACAATTTCGGCGGGATCCCCCATCCCGACGATGCCCTCTCTGCCGGGCGAACCCGCCACGAGGGCTGCATCACATCGCTCATCTCATCTCCTCGACCGGCGTGACCCCCATCACGCGCAATCCGGACCTGACAACCACCGCTGTCGCGGCCACCAAGGCGAGACGGGCCTGCGTGGCCGCCGGGGCATCCGCCTGGATGAAGCGCAAGGTCGTGTCTTCCTTGCCCTTATTCCACAGTAGATGAAAGTCGCTGGCCAAGTCATTCAAAAAGAACGCCACCCGATGCGGTTCCCGCGCGGCCGCTGCGGCCTCCACCACGCGAGGCCATGCGGCCAGGCGGCGGATCAGCCCAAGCTCGGCCGGGTCGGTCAGGCTGTCGAGCGGCGAATCGGCCAGGAAATCCAGCGACGGGTCGTTCGCGGCTCGCAGCACCGAGCGGCAGCGCGCATGGGCGTACTGCACGTAAAACACGGGATTATCACGCGATTGCTGGACCACGAGGTCCAAATCGAACTCCATCTGCGCATCGGATTTGCGCGTGAGCATGGTGAAGCGCACCGCATCGCGGCCGACCTCCTCGATCAGGTCACGCAGGGTGATGTAGCTGCCCGCCCGCTTGGACATGCGCACCGGCTGGCCGTCCTTCACCACATGAACGATCTGCGTCAGCACCACGTCC
Organism: Acetobacterales bacterium; assembly: GCA_038247025.1. Classification (GTDB taxonomy): domain Bacteria; phylum Pseudomonadota; class Alphaproteobacteria; order Acetobacterales; family Acetobacteraceae; genus Roseococcus. The sequence continues at coordinate 7,589 of JBBRVI010000052.1, read as the reverse complement.
AGCGAGACGGCCCGCTTCGACAAAGCCGCCACGGCCGCCTGCATGCGCTTCACATAGCCGCCATGATCGGCGCCCCAGACATGCACCAGCGCCGTGAAGCCGCGCTCGATCTTGTGCAGGTGATTGGCGATATCATTGGCGAAATACGTGCCCGTACCGTCGGATTTGCGGAGCGGCCGGTCCGTGTCATCGCCGAATTGCTCGGAGCGGAAGAGGGTCTGCTCGCGCTCCTCCCAATCCTCGGGCAGCTTGCCCTTGGGGGGTGGCAGGGTGCCGACATAGATGAGGCCCTGGCTGTCGAGGCGCGCTTCGGCACGCTCCAGCATGCCACCCGCCACCAGGGCAGCCTCGCTGATGAAGATGTCGTGCTGCACGCCGAGTGCGGCCAAGTCTTCCCGAATTTCGGCCATCATGGCGGTGACGGTGGAGCCGCGGACCTGGGCGAGCTTGGCCGCGTCTGGCGGAAACAGCGCCGCTCCGTGTTCGGCCACGAGCGCCTGGCCCACGGGGACGAGATATTCGCCGCCATATTGCAATGTGGTCTCATAGGCCGCCTCGATGGCGGTCTTGCGTGCCTCGGCCGACGCACCCTCCGCCCAGAGGCGGTGCGCCGCCACCGGCAAGGCCTCCAGATACCGCCAATAAGCCGCCCAGGCCAAAGCCTGCACCTGCGCGCCAGCATCATTGATGTAGTATTCCCGCGTCACCTGATGCCCGGCCTTGGCAAGCAGCGCCGCCAGAGCATCGCCCACCACAGCGCCCCGGCAATGGCCGACATGCATCGGCCCCGTCGGGTTCGCTGAGACATATTCCACATTCACCCGTCCGGGCTTTTCCGCGCCCTGCCCGAATGCCTCGCCCTCACGGAGAATAATTGGTAACCGGCCGCGCAGAAAATCCTCGCGCAGGCGCAGATTGACGAAGCCGGGGCCAGCCGGCGCGGCCTCCGCCACCTCGGGCAGCGCCGCGAGCGCCAGCGCCAAGTCGGCCGCGAGCTTCGGCGGGGCCAGCTTCGCCAGCTTGCCCACCACCAGCGCCGCATTGGTCGCCATGTCGCCATGGCTGGCCTCGCGCGGGGGCTCCATGGTCACGCGCGCGAAGGCCTCCTCGGGCAATTCCGGGAGGAGGGCGCGCAACGCCTCTACGGTGCGGTCACGCAAATGGGCAAAAATGTCATGGCTCATGATGCGCGCTTGTGACGCCACGCAGCCGTTTCGCGCAAGTGGTGGCTCCCTGCGAAAGGCCGGGAGGCCCGAGGAACCAGGGCTGGGCCTGAGGGGGGTCCACGGGGCAAGCCCCTGGCGGGATGGGTCTGGGAGGGGCAGCGCCCTTCCCAGAACGCCTACGCCGCGAAACATCCGCGCCACGCCCCAACGCCAGCGGGAAATTCACGCCAAAACGGGCTTCTGCTCCAGCAGGGCCAGGCGTCGCACCAGCCAGACCGAACGTTCGAACAGGCCGGTGAGCCGGAAAATCTGCTCCTGCTGATGTTCGGCGCCCTGACGGCGCAGCCGCAGCATCATTTCACCACGGTCCGCGGCGAGTTCGCCAAGCAGTTGCGCTGCTTCGGGCGTCTGAAGGGCGGCCAGTTCCTCCAGCAGGAAATGCAGCGATTCCGTCATGCCATGCAGCGCAGGCGGCGCTTCGCCGGGGCCACGGGCGGCGGCGGTGAATTCCAGGAGGGTCTCGCGCAGCGCGATCAGCAAGGCGAGCCTGGCCTGGAGCCGAAGTGCATCGCCCAGCGCCTCGGCCCCTGGCTCGCGGGCCAAAATCCCGGCGATGAAGGCCGCGATGCTGGCCTCCAGCGTCGCACTGGCCTGCGGATCAACAGGCGGCCTCGCCGCCGCCTCGCCACGGATCAGATCGAGCAGGGGAGGCAGCCGCGCAGTGAGGCGATTCTGTTCGGCCACAACCAGGACCAGAGCCGATGGCGCATCCTCCAGCGCCTGCTGCTGCAGGAACTGCGGGCGCGCGGCGCTTTCCTCGGGGGATTCGGGCACGTGGCGATCAAGCAGGCGCTGGATGGGGCGGTGCAGCGGCGCGACCAGAAGCGCCACCGAGAATTGGAGCAGGACGAAGACCAGGGCCAGTTGCGTATCCGGTTCGGGGTCCAGGCGCTGCACCCCCGCGATCAGGAGCGGCAGGCCAGAGCCGCGCTCCAGGGCCAGCAGCACCAGGAAGAAAAGCGCGCCGGAGGCGCGCAGCCAGGCCTGGAACACCACCGGCTGCCGCGCAACGCCCCGCAAGCCTCGCCCCATGCCCCATACCGCGAGGCCCGAGCCCATCGAGGCCGCGCAAATCACCACCACTGCCTGGTCGAAGCTCAGCATCCCAGCGGCCTTGATCGTGATGGCGAGAATGGACACGGTGGACGAGGATTGCACCACCAGCGCGGCGAGCAGCCCAAGCGCGAACACCCCGACCCAGCCCTCGCCCAGGAGAGCCAGCAAAGGCGCCACCGATTGCGCCTCCCGCAACGGCGCTGCCCCCGCATTGATGAAGGTGAGCCCCAGAAGCATCAGGCCAAGGCCGCCCAGCGCCGCCAGCAGCGGCTTCGCCCGGCCGCCGCCATCGCTGGCGAAGGCCCCGGCCAGCCCGACCACACCCAGAAGCCAGACTGCCGCGATCCGTAGATCCACCGTCGTCAGCACAACGAGGCCAGCCGTGCCGAGATTCGACCAGGCGAGCATCGGAAGCAGCCGCAGTGGAGCGATCACGTTGGCAGCCCGCAGCGAGGCGGCAATGAAGGTGACGGCATTGCTGCTCTGGGTTACCAGACCGAGCAGAAAGCCGAGTGCCACCGCGGACCATGGGCCGCGCGTACCTCTGGCCATGGCGGCGCGCATGCGCGGCCCGGCGAGAGCCGAAAGTTGGCCAGACAAGCCCCTCACGCCCATGAAGAACAGGCCAAGCCCGCCAAAGAGGTTCGCGAGGGCCTCCATCAACCTGGCGGTGTCGCAGTACTGGCGAGTGACACATAAATGTCAAATTCAACCAATATGTTGGTCTCCTTGATCCGGGCTGCGCTAGGGGCATCCGCCAACCCGGTCAAGCACCGCATAGGCATCAAGTCCCTAAGCAGCTATTGGTAAAAATCTTGGGCGAAAGGGATTCATCACTTGGCGGCGCCAGCCTTTCACCTTCGCCTGCCCGCGACGATCGAGAGCGTCTCGGAACTGCTCGATGCGCTGGAAGCCTATGCGGAAGTCGCGGGTATTTCGCCGGGCGTTGCCGCTCGCCTTGGCCTCGTGGCGGAGGAAGTGGCGGCGAATGTGGCCATGCACGCGAAGGGCGCCACCTTCTTCGAATTGCGCGTGACCCCTGGCCCGCAAGCGCTGGATCTGGTCATCCAGGATGACGGACCCGAATATGATCCTCTTTCGCGCGCTGCCCCCGACACTGAGGCTGTCCTGGAGGAGCGCGATGTCGGTGGGCTCGGCGTCCATCTGGTGAAGAAACTGACGCGGGATGCGACCTATCGGCGGGAGGCGGGAATGAACCGACTGCTCTGCTCCCTTGATCTCACGGTCTGATGATGTCAGCGAGCCGATTTGTGGGGTAGGCTTTCCAGCGCCGCAATCGGGCGCGACACGATCACAATCTCACGGAGACTGGGCTGATGGAGATCACCGAAACCACCGAAGGCGGCAAGGCCGTGGCCATCCTGGATGGCCGCCTCGACACGGCCACCGCGGCACTGACCGAGACCCGCCTTCTGGCCATGCTGGACAAGGGCGGCATCATCGCGGATCTCTCCCAGGTACGCTACGTCTCCTCAGCCGGGCTGCGCGTTCTGCTCAAGGCCGCCAAGCACGCCAAGGCGACGGGCGCGAGCTTCGCCGTCGTCGGCCTGCAGCCGCCCGTGCGCGAGGTGTTCGAGATCAGCGGCTTCGACAAGATCATCCGCGCCTTCGCCAGCCGGACCGAAGCCGCCTCAGCCTGACCATGCCCGCCGCGCCGGCTCACCCCACCGCCGAATTGACCGGCAGGGAGGCAGCGGTGCTGGCCGCTTTGAGCCGGATGGCGGGGCTTGCCCCCTCGCCAGTGCTGACCGCGCGGCTACGGCGGGCGGCCCTGCTCGTCGCTGCGTGCGAACCGGCGGCCGCAGGGCTCGATGAACCGCGTTGGGCCGAATTGCTGGACGCGGTGACGGTTCAGGAAACCCGGCTATACCGGCACCCTGGGCAGTCGCGCCTGGTCGGCGAATTGCTGCCGGAACGCCTGGCCCGTACGCGCGATGAGGGCCGCCCGCTGCGGCTGCTCTCCGCCGGCTGCGCCACGGGTGAGGAGGCCTTCACCCTTGGCGCGCAAAGCCTCTCTGCCACCGAGCTTGTTCCCGGCGCCCGGGTTGAAGTGATCGGCCTGGACCTCTGTCGCCCGGCCCTGGCCAGCGCCACATCCGGGCATATCGCGCCCGGCTTGAGCGATCCGCTCGGCCTGGTCCCTGAGGAGCTGCTGCCCTGGCTGACCGGTTCCGACGGTAAGCCCCGTCTGCACCCGGCGCTGCGCCGCCTGCTGAACTTCCGCAGGGCGAATTTGTTGGACGGCGTCGAAGCGCATGGCAAGTTCGACGTGATCTTCTGCCGCAATGTGCTGATCTACCTGACCGATTCGGCCCGGCTTTCGGTGATGCGGGCACTGGCCAGCGGCCTTCGCCCGGGCGGGATCCTGGCCCTCGGCCCCACCGACCGGCCGCCAGAGGGCCTGACGCCAATGGGCGGAGCCGTCTGGCTGGCCCCCCATGGTTGAATCCCCCGCCCATCCCCTGCCCGGCGGCGGCTGGTTCACCTTCGCCGATGGCCACGCCATCCGGACCGAAGCCGCGCCACGCGCGCCCCTTGCAGTGGACGCATGGCGCCCTGGCCTCGCCGAGCCCAAGCCCCTTCGCCGCGCGGCAGGCTTGGCCGCGCTGCATCTCTCGCTCGGCGGGATCGCACTGGCTGTGCCGGTCGCCCTGGCCGAGCGCATTCTCCCCATGCCCGAAACCCGCCCCCTGCCCGGCGCCGCACCCGGCGTCCTGGGATTGGCGGCGGCAGCCGGCGCGCCCGTCCTGGTGTTGGCGACGGGATTCGCGGCGGGAATGGAACCGGTGGCGGCCGCTCCTGCGAAGCTGCTGCTGGTTCTGCGCGACGGCGGCCGCCGCTTCGGCCTGCCCGCCGACCGCATCGAGGCAGGCCCGGCCATCGCCGCACTGCGACACTTCACCGCCTGGCTGGAAAGCGGACCTGCCCGCGCCGCTCTGGCCTCCGCGCCGCAAGCCATGGACATCCCTCCCCCGCTTCCGGTTGCACGGCGGCACCTGGTGCTGTTCCGTGCTGCGGGGATGGAGTTGGCGCTGCCCGCCGAAGCCGTGGTGGCCGTGCTGCCGCCCACGACGCCATTGCCCACCCCGCGCCAGGGCCTGGCGGGCCTCGCCACGCATCGCGGCTCGGTGCTGCCGGTGCTGGATGGAGGCCTGGTGCTGGGCGGGCGCGCGGCCCTCGCCGAGGGGGAGGCCCCGCTCATTCGCCTCGCCCTCTGGCCCGAGGTGCTGGTGGCGGTGGAGCAGATCGGCGGTGTGCGCTCCCTGCCCGCCGCCGATATCACACCGCTCGCCCAGCGCGATGGGCTGGTCGCCGGCTTCGCGCGGCTTGGGGGCGCACCTTTGCCGGTCCTCGCACCGCACCGGTTCGGCGCGCTGTGACGGCCCCCATCTCCGTTCTTGTGGTGGATGACAGCGCCTTCATGCGCATCGCACTGCGCCGCATCATCGAGGCCGATGGCGATCTGCGCGTCGTGGCGGAAGCCGCCGATGGCGAGGCCGCGATCGCCGCCGTGCGCCAGCACCGCCCCGCCGTGGTCGCGATGGATGTGGAAATGCCCGTCCTCGGCGGCATCGAGGCAACCCGGCGCATCATGGCCATGCCCGATCCGCCGGCGATCATCATGGTCAGCCAGCACACCCAGGATGACAGCCCCGCCGCGCTGGCGGCACTCGCCGCCGGGGCCGCCGACTACATCAGCAAGGAGGCGGGGCTGGGCGGGCTCGATCTGGGGCATCTGGACCATTCGTTGCGCGACCGGCTGCGCCATTGGGCCGGCGCGCAGGGCAAGGTGAGCCTTCCGGCCGCAGCCCCGCTCACCACCACGGCACAGCAACCTCCACCCCTTGTGCTGATCGCCGCCTCCACCGGGGGGCCGGATGCGCTGGCCTTGCTGCTGGCGGCGAGCGGGCCGCTTCCGGTGCCGGTGCTCATCGCCCAGCACATGCCGCTGGGGCTCGCACCCGAACTCGCCGCCCTGCTGGGACGTCGCGCGGGCTGGCCGGTTCGCGTCGCCCAGGAGGGCCAGAAGCTGCTGGCGGGCGAAGCCCTGCTGCTGCCCACCGATGGCGTTCTGCTGCGCGCCCTGGGTGGCTTCGCGTTGCGCCTCGCGCCCAGCGCCGCGCCGGTGCATCCCTCGGCCGACCTGCTGTTCCGCTCGGCCGCACTGCTGGGCCTGGCGGCCTGCGGCGTGGTGCTGACCGGCATGGGCCAGGATGGCGCGGCGGGGGCCGCCGCCCTGGCTGCCGAGGGCGGGCGCATCCTGGTGCAGAGCAGTGATTCTTGCGTGGTCGCGGGCATGCCCCAGGCGGCAAGCTGTGCCGTGGCCAGCGCCGAAGCGCTGGCGCCGGAGGGGCTGGGCCTCAGGCTACGAGAGCTTTTTTCAAATGGGGGGAGCGCATGATGGACGAGGAATTGCTGGCCGCCTTCCGCGAGGAGTTCCTGCCGCTTTGCGCGTCCCTTGCCACAGCACCCGATCTGGCCACCGCGCAGCGGGCGCTGGTGCAGATGCGCCTGATGGCGGATGGCATGGAAATCGCCCCCATCCAGGCACGGCTGCGCGATCTGGACGGTGAGGAAACCCTCGACGCGCTGCACGACCTGGCCCCCGCCTTTGCCGCCATGGCCGGCCCCACCCTCATCCGCACCCTCATCGTGGATGACAGCGCCATGATGCGCCGCATGCTGCGCGGCATCCTCGCCGGCGATGCCCGTTTCCAGGTGGTGGGCGAGGCGGTGGACGGCGTGGCCGGCCTCATGGCCCAGGCGGAATTGAGGCCGGACCTCACCTTGCTCGATCTCGAAATGCCCTTGCTGGACGGCATGGGCTTCCTGGCGGAATGGGCGCTGCGCGGACATGGCCAGGTGGTCGTGGTCTCCTCCGCCGCGCATCCGGGCAGTGCGGCCGCGCTGGAGGTGCTGCGGCGCGGCGCCTGGGCGGCCGTCGCCAAGCCCTCCGGCGCTCTCTCGCCCGATATCGCCGCGCGCGCGGGCGCTGAAATCCTGGCCACCGCGCGCGAAGCCGCCGGCATCGGAGGCTGAGCCATGGAGGCCGATGACCCGCTCTGGCAGGAATTCGCGGCCGAGACGGCCGAGCATCTGGACGCGCTGGAAGCGGGGCTCGGCAATGGCGGCGCGGTGGATGTGCTGTTTCGCGCCATGCACAGCCTCAAGGGCATGGCCTCGGCCGTTGGCGCGCATGGCATCGGCGGGCTGGCGCACAAGGCGGAGGATGTGCTCGGCCTGGCGCGGGCAGGAAAGCTCTCCCTGGACGCATCCGTGCGCGAT
>JBBRVI010000051.1:0-16335 GCA_038247025.1 Acetobacterales bacterium | reverse complement strand
GGGAAGGTTCTCCGGGTCAAAGCCCAGCGCCTTGATGACCAGGCCCGCGGGTTGCACGAAATGGCTGCCCTCGATGGGCTCCACCTGCTGGCGGCCGGTCGCGTCGGGCAGGCCCAGATGCATCTTCACCGCGCGCACGCCTGTCACGTCCTGCCCCCCGAGAAACGCTTCCGGCGCGGAAAGCCAAAGGAATTGGACGCCCTCCTCCTCCGCATGGCCCACTTCGCGCATGGAGCCGGGCATGTTCGCCTTGTCGCGCCGGTAGAGGCAGCTGACCGACTTGGCACCCTGGCGCACGGCGGTGCGCACGCAATCCATCGCCGTATCGCCACCGCCGATGACGACCACATCGCGGCCTTCGGCATTGAGCGCGCCGCTGTCGAATTCCGGCACCGCATCGCCCAGGCCCTTGCGGTTGGAAGCGGTGAGGAAATCCAGCGCGGCCACCACGCCGTTGAGCTCCGCGCCGGGCAGGTCGATATCGCGCGCCTTGTAGACGCCGGCCGCGATGAAGACCGCATCATGCTTTTCGCGCAGTTCTTCCAGCGTGATATCCTGACCGACCGCGACATTCAGGTGAAAATGGATTCCACCTGCCGCATATTGCTCCCAGCGGCGCATCACGACCTCCTTCTCCAGCTTGAAGTTGGGGATGCCGTAGATCATCAGCCCGCCGACGCGGTCGTAGCGGTCATAGACATGCACCTGGAAGCCGCGCACGCGCAGCCGTTCGGCGGCGGCGAGGCCGGCGGGGCCAGCGCCGATGATGCCCACGCTTTGGGGCAATTCGCGCAGGGGCTTGGGCGGCTTGATCCAGCCATTTTCCCAGGCGGTATCCACGATGTATCTTTCAACCGAACCGATGGTGACGGCCTCGAACCCCTTTTCGATGACACAATTGCCCTCACAAAGCCGGTCCTGCGGGCAGACGCGGCCGCAGATCTCGGGGAAGGTGTTGGTGGCGGAAGCGACCTCGTAGGCTTCCTCCATCCGGCCTTCGGCCGTCAGTTTCAGCCAGTCGGGGATATTGTTCTGCAGCGGGCAATGAATCTGGCAGAAGGGAACTCCGCATTGGCTGCAGCGGCTGGCCTGCTCGGCCGCCTTCGCCGGATCGAAGCGCGCATAGATCTCGTCGAAATCCTCACGACGCTTTGTGGCGGCGCGTTTGTCCGGCGTTTGTTGCTGAAGTCGAACGAATTGCAGCATGCGCTCAGCCATTTGGGCGTCCTCGGAGCAAAATCCGCCGCGAGGATGCGCGGCGCGGATGCCTCTTACAGGAGCCGCGCCAAACTCGCCATAGGCTACATCCATATTATGACAGTCTTACTGTCCTTTTTACCAATCAGGCGCCGCCGACTAATCGAATGATGAAAGACCGCGCCCAATTTTACCGCCGATCCGGACCTTATTCCCCTGCGCGGGGACGCCGCCCACCACCAGGCCGGAAGCGTGCCAGGTAGCCCGGCACCAATGCCTCGACCGCTGCGGGCTTGATCCCCAAATCGGTCAGAGTCATCGCATCATGCGAAACGACGTTGTCGCGCTGCAAAAGGATCAACTGGTCCTGCGTGAGGGGCGGATTGGGCAAAAGTTCCGCGAGCTTGGCCTGGATTCGCGCGAGGCCAAGCGGGATGTTCACAAGCGGCCGTTTGCGCCCCGTCTCCTTCACGATGAATGCCAGCAATTCGCGGAACGTCCACACGCGCGGGCCGCCCAGTTCGTAGGTCTTGCCCATTGTGGCAGGGTCCGCCAACGCGGCCATCACCGCATCCGCCACATCGCCCACATGCACGGGCTGAAACTTTGTCTCGCCGCAGATCACCGGCATGAAGGGCAACAGCGAGCCAATCTGCGCGAAGCGATTGAAAAAGGCATCGTCCTCGCCGAACACGATCGAGGGGCGCAGGATCGTGGCTGCCGGAAAGGCGCCCAGCAGGCCTGCTTCGCCCGCCGCCTTGCTGCGCGCATAGGAGCTTTCGCTCGCCGCATTTGCCCCGATGGCCGAGATATGCACCACCCGCTCCACACCCGCAGCCTTGGCAAGGCGGCCGATGCGCGCTGGCCACTCGCCCTGCACCGCATCGAATTTGCCATGCAGGATGCCTACGCAGTTCACCACGACGCCCGCACCCTCGACCGCGCGTGCCACGCCGGCCTCATCCGTCACATCGGCAGCCAGACCCGCGATCTGGCCGACGCGACCCATGGTGTGCATTCCCCGCGCGCCCAGCGGATCGCGCGTGACGACGCGCACAACCCACTCCTCGCGCGCCAAGCGCTGGACCACCTGCCGGCCTATGAACCCCGCTCCGCCAAACACTGTCGCCACCTTGCGCATCGCACAAATCCTCCGTGTCGTTCCTCATATGGGGTGGCAGGGTGCGCGCCAAGCTCGCCGCACCCTTGACGCACCCCAAACGCCCGTCTATTCCGCCGCCTCACTTCGCCGCTCGCATTGCCCAGGTGGTGGAATTGGTAGACGCGCTGGCTTCAGGTGCCAGTGACCGCAAGGTCGTGAAGGTTCGAGTCCTTTCCTGGGCACCACCCCTTTCCCCGAGACATCGTTGATGGCGAAGACGCTCTTTACTCCCTCGGGGACCATTCATCTCCACCGCCAGGATTTGCCCCCCGAGCTCTCGCTCGGGACAATGGTGGCAGTGGATACCGAGACCATGGGACTCGACCCGCGGCGCGACAGGCTGTGCCTGGTGCAACTCTCCTCCGGCGATGGCGCGGCGCATCTGGTTCAGATCATTCCCGGAGGTGGCCCCTCCCCCCATCTGAAGCGGCTTATGGAAGATGCTTCGGTGGTCAAGTTGTTCCACTTCGCGCGTTTCGATGTCGCTGCCCTCTATCAGGGCATTGGCGCGACCGTAGCGCCCCTCCGCTGCACCAAGATCGCCTCGAAACTGGTGCGCACCTATACGGATCGCCACGGCCTGAAGGACCTTTGCCGAGATCTGCTTGGCGTGGACATCAGCAAACAAATGCAAACCAGCGACTGGGGCGCGCCCGATCTCTCGCCCGAGCAATGCGCCTATGCGGCGAGCGACGTACTGCACCTGCATGCGCTGTGGGCGCGGCTCGAAGCCCTGCTGATCCGCGAAGGGCGGCTGGACATTGCGCAGGAATGTTATCGTTTTCTGCCGGCGCGAGGGAAGCTGGATTTGCTGGGATATGTGGAACCAGACCTTTTCGCGCACTGAATGCTGCTCAATTCGGGCGCGCGAAGTGAGACGCTGCCAGACACACGAGGTTTCATTCGCCGAGCGCAACCCGAGTTCACCTTGGACATTCTCACCTTCAACCGGAGCGTGCCGCAATCGTGTCGGCCCCGGTGAAACGGAGAGAAGTTATGGACGCAGATCGTATCAAGGGCGCGGCGAATCAGGCCAAGGGCGCCGTCAAGGAAACTGCCGGCAAGGTTGTTGGTGACAGCAAGCTCCAGGCAGAGGGTGCCGCGGACAAGGCAAAGGGCAAGGTGCAGAATGCCGTGGGTGGCGCCAAGGATGCCGTCCGGGACGTTGCGAACAAGGATTGAAGGTCGGGCCGTAAGCAATGGCCCGTCCGGTCAGCGAGTGTCTCACTGGCATACGAGGGGCGTGCGAAGGCGCGCCCCTCACGTTTCGCCGCGCTAAACGCCCTGCGGATCAATCCACCCGACATGCCCATCCTGCCGACGATAGACCACATTGATCCCGCCGGTACCGCGATTGCGGAAGACGATGACCTGGCTGCCAGCAAGTTCGAGGCGCATCGTCGCCTCACCCACGGTCAGATGATGCAATTCACCCAGGGACTCGGCCACGACAGAAGGGTGCGCTGCCCCGTTGATGTCGGTTGATTCCTCCAGCGCTTCGTCTGGCTGCACTACATACTCTTGCAAGCTCTCCGTCGGTTCGCGATGGCCGGCCTGGCTGCGTGCATGCTCGTTCACGCGGCGTCGGTAGCGCCTCAATCGCTTGGCCACATGCTCTGCCGCTTCATCGAAGGCGCGGTTGGCGTCCACCCCCTGCCCTTCGCCGCGCATCATCAGGCCGCGGCCGGCATGGAGATTGATGTCGCAGGCAAACTGCCCCGCCACGCTCCCCTTGGCATCCTTGCGAAAGGTGACGCGCGCTTCGAGGGCGTGGTCGAAATACTTCGCCGTAATCGTTCCCAGGCCATCCTCGACATGGGTGCGAAGAGCGTCGCTTGTGGCGATCTGTTTACCGGCGACAGTGATATGCATGGTGGTCACTTCCCCAATTGACCGGGCGAGGGCTTTGACCTCCCGACCGAGCCCAGCCGCCATCCGGCCAGCAGGGGGTGTCCCTTCAGGCCGTGACGGCCTTCTCACGCTTGCGCTGCACCGATGATGGGATGCGCAAGGCTTCCCGGTACTTGGCCACAGTTCGACGTGCAATGTCCACGCCTTCTTCACGCAAACGCAACACGATGGCATCATCCGAGAGAATCGCATCGCCGCTCTCCGCGTGGACCATGCCGCGGATGCGATGGCGCACGGCCTCCGCACTCACGCTTTCGCCGCCGGCTGTGCCCTGGATCGCAGTGGTGAAGAAGTATTTCAGCTCCAGCATTCCGCGAGGTGTCGCCATGTACTTGTTGGCTGTCACCCGGCTGACCGTGCTTTCGTGCATCTCCACCTCATCGGCCACATCGCGCAGTATGAGCGGGCGCAGATGCCCCACGCCGTGGCGAAAGAACCCATCCTGCCGGCGGACAATCTCGGAGGCTACCTTGAGGATGGTGTTCGCCCGTTGCTCAAGGCTTTTGACCAGCCAATTCGCACTTTGCAGATGTTCGGCGAGGAAGGTCTTCTGTTCGCGATTTTTCATGCCCACAGTGCAGCGTGCGGCAAAACCACGATTGACCAGGACGCGCGGCAATGTCTCGGCGTTCAGCTCCAGCAACCAACCGCCTTCATGGGTCGCGCGCATCAGGACATCAGGTTGGATGATGGTCAACGGGCCGTCATCGCCGCCCGCGCCGGGCTTGGGGTTGAGGCTGCGAAGCTCGGCCACCATCTCGCCCAAGTCCTCGGCGTCCACGCCGCAGGCTTCCATCAGACCGCGCATGTCGCGCCGGCCGAGCATGGGCAGGTTGTCCAGCAGACGCTCCATATATGGATCGCAGCGGCCAGCCTCCTGCAATTGAACCGTGAGGCACTCGCGCAGATCGGCGCAAAACATCCCGGTCGGTTCGAAGCGCTGCATGGCGCGGCGCACGCGCTCCACCACCGCGACCTCACAGCCCAGCTTTGCTGCCAGGCTGTCAGTGTCGAGGGTGAGACGGCCGCTTGGTTCCAGCATGGCCAAAAGAGTCGAGCCGATCAGCCGGTCTCGCGGCTCGTCGAAATTCAGGCGAATCTGTTCGGCCAATCTTTCGCGCAGGCTGGGGCCAGCCGCGGCCATCGCATCAATGCCGCTCAGGTCATCGCTGAAATCCATCCGCCCGCCGGCGCCGATGGAGGGCTGATAGGCCTCGCCCTCATCCACTACATTGGAGTAATCGGCATCGAGCGGCGCAGCATCGCCCGAGGCCAGCGTGTCCGTGCGCGTAGCTGCCGCAGAATCCGCCACCGCTGCGAGCGGCTCGGCCACGGCCACGCGCGTCTCGTTACGCTCCAACAGCGGGTTGCGCTCCAGTTCCTCCTCGACGAAGGCCATGACTTCCAGATTGGAGGATTGCAGAAGCTTGATCGCCTGCCGCAACTGCGGCGTCATCATCAGTGTCTGCGAATGCCGCAGATCAAGGCGCGGTCCGAGGGCCATGGTCAAACCCGCCGCGTGAAAAGTCGAGTTAGCCCGGCGACCTGCATCTGACGCTTAAAGGCTGAACTTCTCGCCGAGATAAACGCGGCGCACGCCCTCATGCGCGACGATCTCGTGCGGGAGGCCCTCCATCAACACCTGGCCGTCATGCATGATGTAGGCACGGTCAATGATCTCCAGCGTCTCGCGCACATTGTGGTCGGTGATGAGTACGCCAATTCCACGATTCTTGAGATGCTTCACCAAATCACGGATTTCGGATACGGCGATGGGATCAATTCCCGCCAGCGGCTCATCGAGCAGGATGTAGGACGGGTGCGTGGCCAGCGCGCGCGCGATCTCGCAACGCCGCCGCTCACCGCCAGAGAGTGCCAGCGCAGGGGCGCGTCGCAGATGGGAGATACCGAACTCGGCCAGCAAGCTCTCCAGCATCTGCTCGCGCCGCTCACGCACCGGCTCGACCACTTCGAGGGCTGCGGTGATGTTCTGCTCGACCGTCAAGCCGCGGAAAATCGAGGCTTCCTGTGGCAGGTAGCCAAGGCCCAGCCGCGCTCGGCGATACATGGGAAGCCGCGTCACATCCGCACCATCCATCATCACCGTGCCCTCCTCGGGCTGAACGAGGCCGGTGATCATGTAGAAGGTGGTTGTCTTGCCCGCGCCATTGGGACCCAACAGGCCGACCGCCTCGCCGCGCTTGAGCGATATGGACACATTGCGCACCACGGGGCGCTTTTTGTATCGCTTGCCAAGGCCGGTGGCGACCAGCCCACCTGTGCCGTCGAGCGCCGAGAGATTGGGCTTGCCCATGGCGATGGGACCTGTCTGGTTCATCGCGGTGTTCCTTGCGCGGGCCGGCGCGCGACAGGTGCCGCCTGGCCCGATTGCGGCGTGATGATCCCCTGCACCCGCTGCCCGGGCTGGGAGAGGATGCGCGAGACGCCTGTGTTCAAGTTCACCAGCGCTTCGCGCCCCGCCACATGGTTCTCACCGCGCGTAATGCGAACCGTGCCCAGCACGCGCGCTATGCCGGTGCCGGCGGAATAGACGGCGCGATCACCCCGGATGACCTCCGTCTCGGTACGGATTTCCACATTGCCGAAGAGTTCCACGCGGTCAATGCGGCCCTGGCCCGGCGGCGGCCCCGCAGCACCTTCCGTTCCCGGGCGGGCGGCAACGCGTGTAGTTGCGGGTCCGCCAGCCGCCGCCGGAGGGTCCTCCAGCATATAGGCGACCAGCGTATCAGCGGAAATGCGGCGCCCCTCATCTGTCACAACCAGTGCATTGCCGCGACCCACTGCCATGCGCCGCTGCGTCCAGTATTCGAGACTGTCGCGCGAGGTGATGACCTGCTTGGGCGTGGTGAGGCTGATGGTGCGGCCCGTCAGGACCAGGACCGCCTGATCCATGTCATAGACAGCGCGGTCGCCCAGGGCGATGTCGGTGGCAGTGGAAATGCGAACATTGCCTTCCGCCTCCAGCCGCCAGATTTGATTGCCGCCGGATAGCGGCGTCTCAGCGCCGGCAGGCGGTTGTGCAGGGGCTGTCACTCCCTGTTGCGGGCCCTGTTGCGGGCCCTGTTGCGGGCGGTAGCGCGCGATCAATCGGGCAGCATCCACCGTCGTTCCATCGCGCACCGCCCGCGCATCACCACGCGCGACAACAACCTGCTCCAGCTGGCGCCATTCGATGCCGTTGGTTGCGGTGATGTCCACCGCTCCGCCTTGGGACATGTCAATGCCCTGCGCCGCGACGCTGGCGGGCACCAGGGCCAGCGCCATGAAAAGCCATCTCATTGGGGACGCCCCTCCAGGATCGCGCGGGCACGGCCTGTGAAGATCATGACCTGACCGCGATCCAGCAATTCGAAGCCCTCCGATTCCACGGTGCCGAAACTGCCCTGCACTTTGGTGGGACGTTCGCCGTGAGCGGTGCCTTCAGCCACCTGGACGGCCGCCGCCTCCGTTCGGAACAGCGTGCCGTTGTCATGATAAAGCCTCACATCTCCCATCAGGTCGAGATGCTGGCCTGGGCGGTCGTAGCGCCCTTCATTGCTTTCGACGTAGATCCAGGCGCCATCGGTCAGCAGGATGTCGGCCCGGGGCAGATCGAGCAGCATGATTTCCTCCTGACCTGGCTGGCGGGCCAGCCGCGCGGTCACCGTATAAGGCCGGTTCAACTGATCCACGCCCTGGAAGCGGGGGGCGACCAATTGCAGTGCCTCAGGCACCAGCGCAGGCCCGCGCCTGAAGGAAAGACGGCCATCACGCCCCTCAATATCCGGCCAGAACAGCAGAAGGGCCAGGACTGCTGCCGCCATAAGCGGCATCAAAAACTTCATAACCCGCACGAAACGTTGGCGCCGCACGATTTCGCCGGAGTTGGGAACGCGCCGCTGACGAGAGGGCGACAGAACGCGGCGCCGGTCAGGGGTTAGAGCGCCAAAATCAGTGCGGCGTACCTTGTCACTCATCGTGCTTCACCTTTCGGTGGGCAGTCAGCCGAATAAGCAACCTGTACGAGGGGCAGTTGGTCCACGTCTTCTCTATGAAGGCGTGGACCATCAGGGTCAAGACTTTGTCACGCAAGGATCGTGCCAAAGAGTTACCGAACCCTGAACGCAGCGATAGTCAGATTTTTTCCGCGACCCGGATCGCCAGCTTGCAGCCCAGCTTGATGGCGCCGGAGAGCAACCGGTACCCCGGTGTCAGTTCCGCCTCATTGGCGAGTCCGATGTCGCGATGCTCCAGCTCCTCGGCGCGGAAGCGGGAAATATTGGCGCGGAGAGGAGCTTCGTCTTCTCCCAGCTTCTCCTCCTGCTCGCGGTAATGCTCGTCAATCGCCTCTTCAACGGCGACAGTGCAGGCCATTGCGGCGCGGGGGCCCATGGCGGCCGTGGCCGCGCCGAGGGCAAAGCCCGCCACATGCCATAAGGGCAGCAACACTGTTGGCCGGACTCGCCGTTCAGCAATCAGACCGGAGAAGGTGTCCAGGTGCACTTGCTCCTGATCCTGCATGTGCCGGATCGTCGCCTCGTGCTTGGTGCCGCGCAGCACCGCGAGCTGGCCCTCATAGATCCGTTTGGCACCGTATTCGCCCGCGTGGTCCACGCGGATCACCTCTTCGAGGTAGCGGCGGGGGGTGTTCATGCACGACTCTCCTTGGCCGAAAAGCGCCAAGCCAGCAGGGCGAGCGCCAGCCCATAGATCAGGTTGATCCCAGCCATGGAAAGGGGCAGGCCCGGAATCAAGAATGCGGGCACGTCGCAGGGCTTCGTTGGAGTGGGCGCCAGCATGCGCATCAGGTCATCCACCGAGGCATTTCCCCCCGAACTTGAGGCATGGCATCCCGGCAGGGGCGATGGCCACCAGCCGAACTCCACCCCCAGGTGAAACGCGCCGATGGCGGCCGAAACCGCGGCGGCCAGGCCGGCCAGGCGGAGGGCGGGCCGGCGCCAGACAAATACAGCCAGCAGCGCCAGGCCCCCCGCAACCCAGTAGGGCCAGCGCTGCCACAGGCAAAGCTGGCAGGGAGCCAATCCAAACCAGCCCTCCGAACCGAGTGCGAAGAGCGGCGCCGCGGAGGCGAGGACCGCAATCAGAAGGGCACCTTGCATGGTGCCCTTTTCCCCCCGCACGCCCCCTTTCGCAACCGTGGCTGGCGGCCCAACCTGCGCGAACGCGAGAACAAAGGAGAAAGACCGTGCTGAAAATCTGGGGCCGTGCCACCTCATCCAACGTGATGAAGTTGCTGTGGCTGTGCGAGGAACTGGGCATCCCCTTCCAACGCCTGGAGGCGGGCGGCAGTTTCGGCCGCACGCGCGAACCGGCCTATCTGGCCATGAACCCCAATGGACGTATCCCCACCATCGAGGAACCGGACGGATTCGCCCTGTGGGAAAGCAACACCATCTGCCGCTACCTGGTCGCGACCCGCGCCCCCGGCCACCCGCTGCATCCGGCCGATCCGTGCGCCCGCGCCAGGACCGAACGCTGGATGGACTGGCAATTGGGCCACCTCAACGCGCCGATGACGACGATCTTCTTCACCTATATCCGGACACCCGAGGACAAGCGCGACTGGCCCGCAACCGACGCGGCGCGCGACGAGGCCCAGGCGCTGTGGGATATGGTGGAAGGCAGTCTGGGGGCCGCACCCTATCTGGGTGGTGAACAGCCCAGCCTCGCCGATGTGGCACTCGGCCCACAACTGCACAGGTGGCTCGCCCTGCCCATCAAGCGCGCGCCCCAACCATGCGTGGCCGCCTGGCATGCGCGGCTCATGGCGCGGCCCGGCTTCGCGCGCCATGTCGCGCTACCCATGTCGTGACGGAGGATGCGATGAAAACGGTGGTTCGGCACGCCGATGAACGTGGCTTCACTCGCGGCCTCAGGGCGTTTTTCGAATACGGTGATCTGGGCATCGCCGAGGCCACGAAGGGCGCCTTCGGCGCGCATGTCATTCGCGCGATCCCCGGCGTCCATACGGAGCCCAGATGGCACCTGCATGAGCTGGACTTCCAGATGGTCTGGGTGGTGAAGGGCTGGGTGCGCTTCGAATACGAGGACATTGGCGAGGTGATGCTGAGCGCCGGCACATCCGTGCTGCAGCCCCCGCGCATCCGGCACCGTGAGTTGTCTCACTCCGAAGATCTGGAGTTGGTCGAGATCACCGCACCGGCCGAGTTCGAGACCAAACTGGTGGACGCCCCCTGAGTTGCGGGCAAAAAAAGTGGCGACGCATTCCTGCGCCGCCAAGTTTAGGGAGGAAACGTCCAAGAAAGCGGGCATGAACCGAAGTTCCTGCCGCCTTCATCAACATAGGTGCGAGATCGCTCGTATGCAAGCGATTTTTCGCATTGCAACATAAGCTTTGCATGAGGGGGCTGGCATGCCGCTTGCGCAAGCCTGGCCATGCCCGGCACTCGTCCCCTCGCCCTTGCGGCGCTCGCTTATGTCTTTTGGGCCGCCCACGCGGTGGCCCAAAACCCAGCTTCAGGGCCTGACCCAACCCTGCAATGCCGCGGCGCCATCGCCCGGGCCGAGCAGGAGGCGCAGATTCCCGCCGGATTGCTCCAGGCTATCGGCCGCGTCGAATCGGGCCGTCGCAATCCTGAAACTGGAACCACCGGCCCCTGGCCCTGGACCATCAACGCCGAGGGACGCGGTCATTTCTTCCCTGACCGGGGGGCAGCAATTGCCGCTGTGCGGGAAATGCAGGGGCGGGGCGTGCGAATTATTGACGTCGGCTGCATGCAGGTGAACCTTCATCACCACCCTCGCGCCTTCGCCAGTCTGGAAGAGGCCTTCGAGCCGGTGAGCAACGCCCGCTATGCCGCGCAGTTCCTGACCCAGTTGCACGCGGCGCGGAATGACTGGATGACAGCCGCCGGACACTACCACTCCCACACGCCTGAACTTGCCCAGGCGTACCGTGCGCGCGTGCAGTCGGCATGGACCGGCACCCAGGCTCGTCAGGCCGAAGATCGCGCACTGGCCAGCACGCGGGTGCCCACACAGTTGGCTACGGTCCCCCAGACGGGGCTATCGCTCACCAACCGGGAGGATCGCGCGCAAGTGCTTCCCATGGCCGGGAATCCTGGGGGCGGGCGTGGCCTGGATGCATATCGGGCGAACCCGGTTCCGATCACGGGCCGACAGATCGCCATGGTGCCGAGCAGCATGATCCGGCGATAAGCCGAGCGCCCTTTCTGATAGTGACGCGCCGGTTGCCGGCGTCCAGGGGGAATCTGGTTCGCCAGACTTGGCTCTGCCCAACGGAAAGGCTCGCTCTGCCCAAGGGAAAGGCTGATCTGCGCTGCTGTGGCGATAGGCGCGGTTAACGCCCTTGAAAGAAATGTCGGATCAGGGCACATGCCAGCCCAGCCGGCAGGACATGCCTCGCCGGGGGCAAGCATAAGGAAAAATCCATGAAGTTGATCGCCTTCGCCGCAGCCACAGCGGCATTCCTCACCTTCGGACCGGTGGAAGCCTTCGCCGGCCGTGACCTCGACCAAATCCGTCAGCGCGGCACACTCCGCTGCGGCGTCCAGGGCCCCTCCAACCCCGGCTTCGGCGTGCCCGACAGCCAAGGCCGCTGGCAGGGCTTCAACGTAGAATTCTGCCGCGCGGTTGCCATCACCATCTTCAACGACGCGACCAAGGTCGAGTTCGTCCCCGTCACCACGCAGAGCCGCTTCCCGGCGCTGGCAGCGGGTGAAGTGGACATCCTCTCCAACAACTCCACCTGGACGCTGACGCGCGATTCCAACGTGAACCGCTTCAACTTCCCGGCGATCATGTTCTATGACGGCCAGTCGCTGATGGTGCCCCGCCGCCTGAACGTGACCTCGGCGCGCACGCTGAACGGTGCGACCGTTTGCGTGCAGCCGGGCACGACGACGGAGCTGAACCTCAATGACTTCTTCCGCCAGCACAATCTGCGCTTCACGCCTGTCGTCATCGCCGACCTCGACGAGCTTCGCCGCGCCTATGACAGCGGCCGCTGCGACGTGTTCACGAATGACTTTGCCGCACTCGCCGCCCAGCGCACGCTGCTGACGCGGCCGGCGGATCACGTGATCCTGCCCGAGCGTATCAGCAAGGAGCCTCTCAGCCCCGTGATCCGCCAGGGTGACGAGGAATTGACCAACATCGTCGCATGGACCGTCTATGCGCTGATCGAGGCCGAGGAACTGGGCCTCACCATGGCCACCGTCGAGCAGACGGCAACCACCACCACCAACCCGCTGGTTCGCCGCTTCCTGGGCGTCGAGGGGAATATGGGTGAGAGCATCTCCGCCGCCCGTGCCGATTATGCGCGCCAGATCATCCGCCAGTTCGGCAATTACGGCGAGATCTTCAACCGTCATCTGGGTCCGCAGACCCCGCTGGCGCTGGAGCGCGGCCAGAACCAGGTCTGGACCAGCGGTGGGCTTCTCTACGCCCCGCCTGCTCGCTGAGCGTGACAGGGGCCGGCGCGCAAGTGGCGGCCCCACTTTGTTTTTGCCTTGAACCGGGGGCCGCATGAGCACCACCACCATGCCTTCGGCCAAGCCGCTCATCCCCCTGCCCGCCGGCACCACGATGCGAGGGCTCATGTGGCAAGCGGCCCTCGCCATTGCCGTGATCCTGCTTGGCTGGTGGCTCTACAATAACGTCCTGACCAACATGGCCTCACGCGGCTTGCAGTTTGGCTTTGGGTTCCTGGATCGCAGCGCTGGCTTCCCGATCGGGGAGAGCGCCATACCCTACACGCCGTCCGATACCTACAGCCGCGCGCTGACCGTTGGCTTCCTCAACACCATGCGAGTGGCTTTGGTCGGGGTTGTGCTCGCCACCATCCTGGGTGTGTTTTTGGGCCTCACGCGTCTCTCGACCAATCCTCTGCTGCGCAGCCTGACAGGCGGCTATATCGAGATCATCCGCAACACGCCGCTCGTCCTGCAACTGGTGTTTTGGCATTCCGTCATCCTCCAGCTGCCCTCGGTGCGGCAGGCACTGAGCCCGATCCCAGGCTTCTTTCTCTCGCAGCGCGGCGTGAAGCTGCCGGCGCTGCTGGACGAGCCTGCGCTCTACAACTGCGTCCTGGCGCTGCTGGCCGGTGCTATCCTTTGGTATGGCTTGGCGCGGCGTGAGCGCGCGCGGCAGATGGAAACCGGCGAGCGCAAATCCACGCTGATCCCCGGCATCGGTCTGGTGATTGGCCTGCCGGTGCTGGCGGGCTTCCTCTTTGGCGCACCCACGGTGCAATGGCCGGAACTGACAGGCTTCAACTTCGAGGGCGGCATTGCCCTCAGCCCCGAATTCTTCGCCCTCCTGATCGGGCTTGTGGTCTACACCTCGGCCTTCATCGCCGAGATCGTACGCTCCGGCATTCAATCCGTGGATAAGGGGCAATGGGAAGCGGCACGCGCGCTGGGCCTCGCCCCGGGCAAGATCATGCGCCTGGTGATTCTGCCACAGGCGTTGCGCGTGATCATTCCACCCATGACTAGCCAGTTCCTGAACCTGACGAAGAACTCCTCCCTGGCCGTGGTCATCGGCTATCCGGACCTTGTTTCGGTCGCCAATACCTCCATCAACCAGACAGGCCAGGCGGTGGAGGTGATCACCATCTTCATGGCTGTATATCTGATGATCAGCTTGGTCACCTCGTTCCTGATGAACCTCTATAACCGCGCCGTCGCGCTGAAGGAGCGTTGAGATGGCCGCACCCGCCCTTCCCAATTTCGGCGAGCGCAGCGCGGCTTTCGCGCGCGCCTGCTTCAATGGCCCACTGAACATCGCCATCAGCCTCGCGTGCATCGCCATCCTGTGGTGGATGGTGCCGCCACTGTTCAGCTGGTTCATCTGGGACGCGACCTGGAACGGCACGGCCGCCACCTGCCGGGAAAATAGCGGCGCCTGCTGGGCCTTCATCCGCGAGAAGTTCTGGTTCAGCGTCTTTGGGCTCTACCCCTATGAAGAGCGCTGGCGGCCCGGCCTGATGCTGGTGACGTTGGTGACGTTGGTCATCGCATCCACTTTCCGCGCGTGCTGGAACAAATGGCTGCTGGTCGCCTGGGTGTTTGGCGCGCCCTTCATGCTGCTGCTGATGGGGGGCGGCGTTTTTGGCCTCTCGCCAGTTGCGACGCGGTTGTGGGGCGGCATCACCATCACGGGCATCATCGCGGTCTATGGCCTGGCGCTGGGCTACCCGCTGGCCATCCTGCTCGCACTCGGGCGGCGTTCCAAGCTGCCGCTGATCCGCTGGTTCTGCACGGCACTGATCGAATGCGTGCGCGGCGTGCCGCTCATCAGCCTGCTGTTCATGGCAGCCATCATGCTGCCGCTGTTCCTGCCCGAGGGCGTCACCTTGGATCGCCTGGCGCGCGTTCTCGTCGCTTATACCATCTTCACGGCCGCCTATATGGCCGAAGTGGTGCGCGGCGGCCTGCAAGCCATGCCGCGCGGACAATATGAAGCGGCCGATGCCATGGGGCTGAGCTATTGGCAGAAGATGCGCCTCATCATCCTGCCGCAGGCGCTCTCCATCACCATCCCTTCGCAGGTGAACACCTTCATCGGGCTGTTCAAGGACACCACGCTGGTGATCGTGATCGGTGTGTTTGACTTCTTCACTACGCTGCGCGCGGCCCTGGGCGATCCGAACTGGCTGGGATTTCCGACGGAGGCCTATGTGTTCGCGGCGGGGGTGTATTTCATTCTTTGCTTTGCGATGAGCAAATACAGCCAGAAGCTGGAGCGGGATTTTCAGCCGGCGGCTCGGTAGCCAACTTAGCCTGACGGCGCCCCCGTCGTTGGTATGACTCCTGAATAGAGGGCGGGCACAAGTCAATTCCGCGGTTGTGCTACAAAATTTTCGTTGCCAGACATTCTTAAATGCTCTTACATGAATCGCGTCGGTGTTTCTTCCTGATCTAGAGCGAAAATCATGAGCGATGAGTGCTCCAAACCAGTCAATGGAAAGAGTTGGAACTGGGAGGCCGCGGTAGGTCACATCCTCAACGCAACGCCTGCCTTCGGCGGGATCGTCGCGCTAATCTGGCTTTTTGTGCTGATCGGGCCCGCGGATTCCCAAGGGCTTGGATGGGAGGAAATCGGCCAGTTCGGTGCGACCGTATTGATCGCTTTCGGGGTGGCGGCATTGTTGCGTTACGCATTAAAGCCGCTTCTGCTGGCGCAAGCGCCTGCTCCGATTCCTTCGGCGGCGAGCGCTGAAGCAACCCGTGACCGCCTGGGACCGATCGTTCTCAGCATCGGCACTCTTGCGATCGCCATCCTGGCGGTCGCTCTCATCATTGCCTTTTACGAGCTGGCTCGGCGAGCCCCTGGCGGCCCAGTCGGCACGAAGATTGATACCCTTCTTATGGGCGTCTTCACCGCGGTGCTGCCTGTCTTTGCCACCTGGGTCGGAACGGTTCTTGCCTTCTACTTTACCAAAGAGAGTTTCCGCCAAGCCGCCGCATCTGCGCTTGAGGCAGCGAAAAGCCCTCAGACCAACCTTAGCGCAATAGAACGCATGATTCCGTACGACAATATTGGAAAAATCGTTCAGCTGAGAGCGACAGTTCGAGAAATACCTATGGACGCTGTTTTCCAGCGTTTCAATGACAATACGACTATGGTGATTGTATTCGATGAAAAAAAACAACCTGTGTTCATCATTCGGAACAAAAATCCTCACATGCCTGCGACCTGGAGTGACAAGGTGACCGGCGCAGTTGCGCGAAAGGATATGAAAATTGACGATTATCTGAAGGAAAATAGAGGAGAAAACGCAAATGATGCCAGAAAATTCGGTTTCATCGCACAGGACGCAACCCTCGAAAGAGCACGGGCGGAGATGGTCAAATCAGGTGGAACCGATTTGTTCGTTACCGCAACCGGTCAGCCAACTGAACCTGTAATCGGCTGGCTACCGAGCGACAAGCTGAAGTAAGCCGCGCGCGGCTGCGACGCCTGTGCTAAAGCAGGCTTGGAGCAAGTAGCCGCCAGTCGGCGCTTCCCAATCCAGCATTTCGCCCGCCACGAAGACGCCCGGCCGCTCGTGCAGCATG
>JBBRVI010000050.1:0-16470 GCA_038247025.1 Acetobacterales bacterium | reverse complement strand
CGGCCGGTGGTGCCGGAGGTGAAGAAGAACCAGCAGGGATCATCCCGACCGACATCAGCCTCGTGATTCGCGGCGGGTGGCGCGGCCTCGGCCAGCAGCGTTTCGTAATCCAGTTCATCGGCGCGCGCATCGCCGACCGCGATGATCAGTCCGCAATGCGGGCGGACCGCATCGCCGTGCTCGGCAAAGCCGTGGTCGCGCAGCATGGCGCGCGCGCCGCTCGCTTCGGCCAGATAGGCCACCTCGGGCGGGGTGAGCCGCACATTGGTGGGCACCCACACGGCGCCGATCTTGAGACAGGCCCAGAGGCTTTCGAACATCGGGTTGCCGTTGCGCGCATGCACCAGAACGCGGTCACCCTTGCCAATGCCCAGGACGCGCAGCGCAGCGGAAAGGAGGTCCACCCGCGCATCAAGCTCGGCCCAGCTCCAGGCGATATCGCGCCAGATCAGCGCGGGCGCATCGGGCAGGCGGCGCGCCGTCTGGGTGAGCAGTCGGCCGAGATTGGTGGTATGGACCATGCCATCACTCCTGCGGCCGCAAAGCCGCGGCACCCATGCTCGATGCCCCGCCCGTGATCGCCAGAAGCCTTTCCACGAAATCCTCCTGTCGGACGGCTTGCGCGCCCACCTTGCTCGGCGGCATTGTGCCACCCGAAACGCGGCGAGCAAAAGCCGCATCGAGGAGATGCCAAACATGAATTTGTCCCGCCGCCCCCTGCTCGCCGGAATTCTGGCAGCACCAAGCCTCGCAGCACCGAGCCTGGCCATCGCCCAAACCGCCTACCGCCCGGAGTACAAGCTCTCAGTCGTGGGCAACCGGCCGATCCCCTTCGCTGAGGGCGCCTTCCAATGGGCCGAACTGGTCACGCAACGCTCCGGCGGACGGATCAATGTGCGGGTCTATCCGGGCAGCCAGCTCGTGGGCGGCGACCAGACGCGCGAATTGCTGGCCATGCGCCAGGGCATCATTGATTTCGCGGTGTTCAGCACGATCAACATCGCCCCCCAGGTGCGCGAGGCCGGCATCTTCCAGCTTCCCTTCCTGATGCCCGATCACCGTGCCTTCGATGCGCTGATCAATGGTGAAGTCGGGCGCGACATGGTCGGCATCATGGACCGCCGCGACGTGGCAGCGCTGGCCTTCGGCGAGAACGGTTTCCGCGAGATCAGCAATTCCAAGCGCGCGATCCACACACCCGCCGATCTGCGCGGCCTTAAAATCCGCTTCGCGGCGGGCGCCATCTTCAACGACATCTACAATCATCTCGGCGCCAACCCGCTGCAGATGTCCTTCGCGGATCTCCAGCCGGCCCTCAGCACGGGCGCGGTGGATGGCCAGGAAAACCCGGTCAACCTCTTCCTCGCCTTCAGGATGGACACGCTGGCGCAGCGCCACATGACCATCTGGAACTACGTGAATGACGCGCTGATCTTCGGCCTCTCGAAGACGGTGATGGCGAGCTTCACGCCGGCCGATCAACAGCTCGTTCGGGAATGTGCTCAGGAGGCGGCGCGCAACAACATCGCCCTCGCCCGCCGCGGCCTTGGCATTCCAGGGACGGATGACAGCGCGATAGTGGAATTGGGCCGCCGCAATGTGGAAGTGACCACGCTGACGGCCGCCCAGAAGCAGGTCTTCGCCACGGCGCTGCGCCCTGTCTATGATCGCTGGGCCACCACCATCGGCGCTGATCTGGTGCGTAAGGCGGAGACGGCGATCCGGGCCGTTTCGTGACGGCATTCGCGTAGTGGCAGCCGATTTCGACCCTGGCGCGGCCCCGCCCGACCCCGTGACGCGCGTGCCCCTGACGTTGGAGCGCGTGCTGCTCGCCGCCACGATGGGAGCCATGGCGCTCATCACGGCGGCGAATGTGGTGACGCGCTATCTCTCCAACATCTCGCTCGCCTTCACCGAGGAGTATTCGGTGGCGCTGATGGTGATCGTGGCCATGATCGGCACCGCACTCGCCACGGCAGGCGGGCGACATATCCGCATCGGCTACTTCGCCGACAAGCTGCGCCCGGGGCGCAAGCGCATGGCGGAAATCTTGGCGCTGGGGCTGCTGATCCTCTGCTTCCTCCTGCTCCTCTGGTATGGCACGCGCATGGTCTGGGACGAGTATGATTTCGAGGTCCTCTCGCCGGGTCTTGGCCATCCGCAATGGCTCTATTCGGTCTGGCTTCCGGTATTGTGCCTGCTGGTGATCGGGCGTGCGGCGGGCCGCATCATCCGCCTTGGCCGGGGTGAAGCCGGATGATCGGCGTTGTCCTGTTTCTGATGTTCATGATCCTGCTGCTCGCTGGCGTGCCCATCGCGGTGTCATTGGGCCTCGCGGGTGCGCTCGCCATTGCACTGGCCGACCAGACGCTCATGGCCATGCCCACCAATGTCTATGCGGGCATTGCGAAGTATCCGCTCATCGCCATTCCGATGTTCGTGCTGGTGGGCTGTGTGTTTGACCGCACGGGCGTGGCCCTGCGCCTCGTGAGGTTTGCCACCGCGCTGGTCGGTGCGGGACGCGGCGCCCTGGCATCCGTGGCGGTGCTGGTGGCCATGGTGATCGGCGGTATTTCCGGCTCCGGCCCTGCCACTTCGGCCGCCGTGGGCCAGGTGGTGACACGTGGGATGGTGAAGGATGGCTATCCGCGCCCCTTCATCGCAGCGACAGTCGGTGCGGCTGCTGCCACCGACATCCTCATCCCGCCCTCCATCGCCTTCATCGTCTATGCGGTGATGGTGCCTGGAGTCTCGGTGCCGGCCATTTTCATGGCGGGCATGTTCCCCGGAATTTTGGCGGGCTGCGCCATCATCGTCCCCATCCTCATCATCTCCTGGCTCAAGGATTTCGGCGGCAAGAACCCCGAGCGGGACGAGAATTCCCTGTGGCAGAGTTTCCGTGAGGCCATCTGGGGCCTGATGGCGCCCGTGATCATCCTGGGCGGCATGCGCATCGGCGCCTTCACGCCCACGGAAGCCGCGGTCATGGCCGTGTTCTACGGGCTGTTTGTGGGCTTCTTCATCTATCGCAGCATGACGATGAAGGACCTTTACGAGATGCTGGTGGAGGCGGGGGAAATCTCCGCCGTCATCCTCATCATCATCGCGCTGGCCAGCGTCTTTGCCTGGTCCACGTCAACACTCGGTATCGTGCAGCCCGTCGCCGCCTGGATCGTGGGGCTGAATCTCGGGGAATACGGAACCATCGCGCTGCTAATGGTGGCGCTGATCTTCATTGGGATGTTTCTGGACGGGGTCTCCACCTTCCTCATCCTGCTGCCCGTGCTGATCCCCATCGCGCGCGCCTTTGACTGGGACCTCACTTGGTTCGGCGTCATCCTCACCATGAAGATCGCCATCGGCCAGTTCACGCCTCCCATGGCGGTGAACCTCATGGTCTCCTGCCGCATTGCGGGCGTGACCATGGAGAGCACCATCCCCTGGGTGATCTGGATGATCCTGGCGATGTTCGTGGCGCTGGCACTTGTGGTTGTGTTCCCCGGCATAGCCCTTTGGCTGCCTCGCGTGATGGGTGTTCTGTAGAGTTTTGATCGCCATTTGCGGATTCGCCAGCGGCGTGAATCAGCCACGTGCAGGGGGCTTGCAGAAATATGTCGGCTGATCCCGAATGACACCCAAGAACGATGGGGAGAGTCGCCTGATGTCCAGCATGGAAGCCCTGCGCGATCCAGACAGCCTCACGCGGCTTTTGGCGCCGCGCAGCCTCGCGGTTGTGGGCGTCTCGGGCGAGGCGACCGGATTTGGCGCCCGCACCGTGCAGAACATGCGCGACTTCGACGGGCCCGTCTGGTGCGTGAACCCCAAATATGCCGGCCAGGAACTGCATGGCCGGCCCTGCTACGCCTCCGTCGCCGAGCTTCCAGCCGCGCCTGATTCCACCGTTATCGCCCTGCCACGGACCGGCGTCATGGATGCGGTTCAGGCGCTCGCGAAGAGGGGCGGCGGCGGTGCTGTCATCTACGCGTCCGGCTTTGGCGAGACAGATCTGCCAGAACGCGCCGTCGAGGAGCAAGAATTGCGCGTGACGGCACGAAGCCTGGGCTTCCCGCTGCTTGGCGCCAATTGCCTGGGCTTCGCCGATCACCGCAAACGCGCCGGCGCCACCTTCATGCCGGACTACGTGAAGCTCACGGCACCTGCCGGCGGCGTGGGCGTTGTCAGTCAATCCGGTGCGTTGGGCTATGCGCTGATGCAGGCCGCCGAGCGCGGCTTCGCCATGTGCCACATGGCAACGGCTGGCAATGCGACGGACCTCGATGTCTGTGACCTCGCCGCCTTCCAACTCGCCCTGCCCGAATGCCGCAGTATTGCACTGGTGGTGGAGGGGTTGCGGGATGCGCGGCGGCTCTTCGCGCTTGGGGAAATGGCGCGAGCCATGAACAAGACCATCGTGGTGCTCAAGCTCGGCCGTGGCGAGATCGGTGCCAAGGCGGCCATGTCGCATACGGGTTCGCTCGCAGGGAGCACGGCCGCCTGGTCCGCCGGGTTCAAGCGGGCGGGGATGCTGGAGGTGGAGGATTTCGACGGGCTGCTGGAAACTGCGGGCTTCTTCGCGAAAGCTGGGCCGCCCAAGGGTCGCGGCGTGGGCATCGTCACGCCCTCGGGAGGGGCAGGCATCATGGCGGCAGACCACGCGGAGTTTCAGGGCCTCGCGCTGCCGCAGCCGGCGCCCGAGACCGAGCGCGTGCTGCGCGCCGCAATTCCGGAATTCGGCAGCCCCCGCAACCCGTGCGACCTGACCGCGCAGGTCGCTACCAACCCGAAGTCGTTTGAGGAATGCATGGTGGCGATGCTCAATGACGAGCAATACGCGACCGTGATCTTCCCCGTCGTCTATCACAACCCCGCCCCCACCGCGACGCCGATGCGCATGAAAACACTGGAGCCCATGGCCGCGGCAGCGGGCAAGCCCATCTGCATCATGTGGGTTCCCGAGAGCCTGGAAGGGCCAGGAGCTGAGGCTGCGGATGTCAGCGCCAACCTGGTGCTGTTCCGCAGCACAAGGCGGATGACCAATGCCCTGCGGCTTTGGTTCCAGCGCTATGATCCACAGCCTCTACCGGGCGTTGTGAATGCCCGCGCGCAAGCCGGCGCGGCAGCTGTGGCCGCCGGCGCGGCCACGTTGATGGAAGCCGCCGCCAAAACCGCCTTCGCGCAAGCCGGCCTGCCCGTGGTGCAGGAGCATCGCGCGAGCGACGCCGCTGCTGCGGTGCAGGCTGCGCAGGCGCTGGGCTTTCCTGTGGTGCTCAAGCTCAACAGCCCGGATGTCGCGCATAAGACGGAGGTGGGCGGCGTGGAGCTCAACCTCGCCGATGGGTCTGCCGTCGCCGCCGCCTTTGATCGCATCATGGCAGGTGCTGCGCAGCATGCACCCCAGGCGCGCGTGGATGGCGTGCTGATCCAGCGCATGGAGGCGCGCGGTGTGGAGTTGATTCTCGGTGCGCGGCGCGACCCGCAATTCGGCACCCTGATCCTTGTGGGCCTGGGCGGCGTCCAGGCGGAGCTGTGGAAGGATGTGGCGCTGGATGTGGCCCCTGTCTCGCCCGAGGGCGCGATGGCGATGCTGCGTTCGCTGAAATGCTTCCCGCTGCTGGATGGCTTCCGTGGCAGTGCACCAGTGGATGTGGCGCAGGTGGCCGATACCATCGCGCAGTTCTCTGGCTTCGCGGCGGCCATGGGAGACAGGCTGGAGGAAGCAGAGATCAACCCCCTGGTCTGCCGGCCCGATGGCTGTGTGGCCGTGGATGGGCTGCTGATCGTTTCGGCGTGAGGCCAAACGCAACTCGATTCCCGAATGTCGGTTTGTGGTCTATGCTGTTCCACATGAACCTCCTTCACCGTCTGTCCTGGCTTCCTGTGATCGCTCTTCTGGGTTTCGCGACACCCGCCCCCGCCGCTGAGCCGGGGTCGGAGAATCTACTGGCGCACCGGGCCGCCTACCGCCTGAAGCTGGACAGTGTGCGGGACAGCGCTTCGATCTCCCAGGCCGAGGGCATCATGCTGTTTGAGGTGATTGACGCTTGTGACGCCTGGGCCTCACGACAGCGCTTCACCCTGCTGATCACCGACCGCGACGGCAATGTCATCGAGACCACCTCCGACTACGCCACGCTTGAGGCCAAGGATGGCTCCTCCCTGCGCTTTTCGCTGACGCAGATGACGGGCGGGGCCATCACCTCCCGCGTCGCGGGCGAGGCAAGCGTCACGGCCCAGGGCGGGCGCATCCGCTATCAGGAACCCGCCGCGACTGAGGAAGACCTACCCGAGGGCACGGCCCTGCCCATGATCCACACGCTGCGCAGCATTGCCGCGGCGCGCGCTGGCCAGCGCATCTATGTGACACCGTTGTTTGATGGCACCACAGCCGAGGGGGCGCAGGACACGACCACCATCATCTCCGGCGGCTGGCTGGCCCCCCAGGCGAATGCCAATTTCCCTCTGCTGGCCACGCTCAGCAGCGCGCGCATGCGCATCGCCTTTTTCGAGCGCAACCCGAACGGCCAGGGCGGCGGCGCCTCCACCCCGGAATACGAGGTGAGCCTGCGCTATTTCGAGAACGGCGTGGCCGATGAACTCAAGATGGATTTCGGTGAGTTCGTGGTGGATGGCCGCCTGGGGGAATTGCAAGCCATCCCCTCGCCCTGCTGAGCGCCGTCAGGCCAGATCAAAAATATCGCGCTGCGGCGGCGTGACGCGCGAATAATCCATCACACAAAACGCGCCCCCCTGATGACGGCGCCCCACCTCGCTCGGGTTGAGCACGCCTTCCAGCCGCGCCCGGTAAACCTCCGCCGTGTCCTGCGGCGCCCAGCCGATACGCTCGCGGTGATCCTTGGCCCACCAGCTCGCCGGATTGGCCGAGGCGCCCCAGATCACGGCATGCGCCACCCGCTCCGCCAAGACGCAGCGTTGCACCAGCCGCGCGAGGTCAGGATAGGATAACCAGGTGGAGAGCGCGCGCGCATCGCGCGGCTCGGGCAGGCAGGTGCCGATGCGCAGATTGACGTTCTCCACACCGTGCTTGTCCCAATAGAGCCGCCCCATCAGCTCGCCATAGGCCTTGGAGAGGCCGTAGAACCCATCCGGCCGGAACTGGCAGTCGAGATCCAGGCTGCGGCCCTGCTCATGAAAGCCGATGGTGTGGTTGGAACTGGCAAAGACCACCCGCGCCCCCTCGCGCCGCGCCGCCTCGTAGATGTGATAAAGGCCACGCAGGTTGGGGCCGAGAATTTCCTCGAAGGGCTGCTCCACACTGACGCCGCCGAAATGCAGGATGGCGTCGCAACCCTCGGCCAGTCGAGCCACGGTCAGCCCCTCATTCAGATCGGCGCGGGTGAAGCTCGCGCCCGCCGGCACTGCCTCCGGGAAGGGCGCGATGTCCGTCAGGCGCAGCGTGAGGCCGGCCGTGCCCAACTCCCGCGCCAACATGCGGCCCAGGGCACCTGAGGCGCCCGTCAGCAGGATGGGTTTCATCATTGTTGTAGTCCTCCCATAGTCAGCCTGTCGCAGTGCCACCAGGATGACCAGATGCCCCGCCACGAATTCCCGACCATTGAACATGCCGCCCTCGCGCTGGAATCCGGCCGTGCCAGCGCCTTGGCCATGGTCGAGGAAGCGCTGGGCCGCATGGCGCTAGGCGAGGGCCCGCGCGCCTTCACCGCCGTGCATGCCCGCGCCGCCCGCGAAGCCGCCCGCGCCATGGACCAGTTGCGCGCCGTGGGCCGCGCGCCCAGTCGCTTCGCCGGCATTTCCATTACGGTGAAGGATTTGTTCGACGAGGCCGGCCAGCAGACCCGCGCGGGCTCCGTCGCGTGCGATGGCGCCAAGCCCGCCCGCGCGTCAGCACCGGTGATCGAGCGGTTGCAGCGCCAGGGCTTTATCGTGCTCGGCCGCACCAACATGACGGAATTCGCCTTCTCCGGCCTGGGCGTCAATCCGCATTACGGCACGCCGACCTCACCGTGGGACCGCGCAACGGGCCGGCTGCCTGGTGGCTCCTCCTCAGGCGCTGCGGTTGCCGCCGCTGATGGCATGGGGTTTGGCGGGTTGGGCACGGATACTGGCGGCTCCTGCCGGATTCCGGCAGCCCTCTGCGGCGTGGTGGGCTACAAGCCGACCGCGCGGCGCGTGCCGATTGATGGCGTGTTGCCGCTCTCGCCTTCGCTGGATTCCGTGGGGCCGATCGCGCGCTCCGTCGCCTGCTGCCAAGTGATGGATGCGATCATCTCCGGCGCCGAAACCCCGCCCATGCTGCCAATGGTAAGCCTCTCCGGCCTGCGCTTTGCCGTGCTGACCACGATGGTGGAGGATGGGATGGAGGGTGAGGTCGCGCGCGCCTATGCCCGCACCCTCGCCCGGCTGGAAGCGGCCGGCGTGAAACTGGAAGACTTCAAGCTGCCCGAGATCGAGCGCATGCCCGCCATCAATGCGCGCGGCGGCCTGGTCGCGCCGGAGGCCTATGCCTGGCACCGCAGCCTGATCGCCAGCGACGGACCGCGTTATGATCCGCGCATCCTGAAGCGCATTGCGCGCGGCGAGGAGACGAGCGCTGCCGACTACCTCGATGTGCTGCGCCAGAGGGCCGAGGTGATCGCCGCCACCGCCGCGCGCACCGCGCCCTATGACGCGGTCATCTGCCCCACCGTGCCGCTGGTGCCGCCGGCCATCGCCGAGGTGGAGGAGGAGAAAGAATACAACCGCATCAACATGCTGCTGCTGCGCAACACCACCATCGGCAATTTCCTGGACCGCTGCTCCATCAGCCTGCCCTGTCACAACCCAGGCGATGCGCCAGTTGGGCTGATGCTGATGGGCGAGGCGATGGGCGATGGGCGGCTTCTGGCGATCTCGGCGGCGGTCGAGGCACTGCTGGAGGGTTAGAAGAGCCCCTCGATCCGGCCTTCGGCATCCAGCCGGATCGTCTCCGCGGCGGGCACGCGCGGCAGACCCGGCATGGTCATCACCTCGCCGCAGACGGCTACCACGAAGCCCGCACCCGCCAGAAGGCGCACATCGCGCACCGGCAGCACATGTCCCTCGGGCGCGCCGAGCGCGGTCGGGTCCGCACTGAAGCTGTATTGCGTCTTGGCGATGCAGACCGGGACATTGCCAAAGCCCATGGCCTCGAAGCGCTTCAACTTGGCCAGCACCGCATCAGGGATCGCCACGTCCTTAGCGCGGTAGATTTCGCGCGCGATGGTCCCGATTTTTTCGGCCAGCGGCAGCGCATCGGCGTAGAGCGCCTTGAATCTCGCCTCGCCCGCATCCAGCCGCCGCATCACCGCATGAGCGAGGTCCACCGTGCCGACCGCGCCATCGGACCAATGCGTACAAAGGATCGCCTCGGTGCCGAGGGCGGCCATGGCCTGCTGCACAGCATGGATCTCGGCCTCGGTATCGGCGGTGAAGCGGTTCAGTGCCACCACCGGCGGCAGGCCGAACTTCTTGATGTTCTCCACATGCCGCGCGAGGTTCGCGATGCCGCGCTTCACCGCGCCGACATCCTCGCGCCCCAGATCGGATTTCGCCACGCCGCCATGCATCTTCAGCGCGCGAATCGTCGCCACGATCACGCAGGCATCGGGCGAAAGCCCCGCCAGACGGCACTTGATATCGAGGAACTTTTCCGCGCCCAGATCCGCGCCGAAACCAGCCTCCGTCACCACCACATCGGAAAGGTGAAGGCCCAACGTTGTCGCCACCACGCTGTTGCAGCCATGCGCGATATTCGCAAACGGCCCGCCATGCACCAGCGCGGGTGAACCCGCCAGCGTCTGCACCAGGTTGGGCGCCAGCGCGTCCCGCAGCAGCACCGCCATCGCGCCATCGGCCTTGAGATCGGCTGCCGTGACGGGTTTGCCTTCGCGCGTGCTGGCCACGATGATGCGCCCAAGTCGCGATTGCAGATCGGCCAGGTCATAGGCCAGGCAGAAGGCGGCCATGACTTCGCTGGCCACGACGATGTCAAAGCCATCCTCACGCGGGAAACCATTGGCGGTGCCGCCGAGCGAGCCGACAATGGAGCGCAGCGCGCGGTCATTCATGTCCAGCGCGCGGCGCCAGGTGATGCGGCGTGCATCAATGCCCAGCGCATTGCCCCAATAGATGTGGTTGTCGAGCATGGCGGCGAGCAGGTTGTTGGCCGCCGTGATCGCGTGGAAATCGCCGGTGAAATGGAGGTTGATATCCTCCATCGGCACCACCTGCGCATGCCCGCCGCCTGCGGCCCCACCCTTCACGCCGAAACAGGGACCAAGACTCGGCTCACGCAGGCAGATCATGGCGCGCTTGCCGATAAGGTTCAGCGCATCGCCCAGGCCCACGGTGGTTGTCGTCTTGCCCTCACCCGCGGGCGTGGGGTTGATGCCGGTGACGAGAACCAGCTTGCCGAGTGGGCGGTCGTGACGGGTGCGGGCCACGAAATCCAGGCCGATCTTCGCCTTGTACTTGCCATAGGGCTCCAGCGCGTCGGCCGGGATGCCGGCCTTTTCGGCGATCTCGGCGATCGGTTCGAGCGTGGCCGCGCGGGCAATTTCGAGGTCAATGGACATGCTTTTTCCGGCTCCCGTAAGCCCGCCGATATGGCCGGATGTGAAGTTTTGGACAAGCGGCGCGCGACGAGGCAGGATCACCACAAAACCGGAGGAACATCAGATGCTCTCACGCCGCGCCCTGCTCGCCGCGCCTGCCCTCATACCTTGGACCGCGCGCGCCCAGGCCGATTGGCCGCAACGACCGTTGACCATGATGATCCCCTTCGTGGCAGGCGGGCCTTCGGACATCACCGGCCGCCTCATCGCCGCGCGCATGGGCGGGCTGGTGGGCCAGCCGGTGGTGGTTGAAAACCGGCCCGGTGCCAATGGCACGGTCGCTGCCCAAGCACTCGCCCGAGCCAACCCCGATGGGCATACCATGATGACAGGGTCCATCGGCGTCTTTGCCATCAACAAGGCGCTGCGCCCGAACCTGCCTTATGATCCGGTGCGGGATTTTGCTCCCCTCACCCTGGCGGTGACGACACCCAATGTTCTGATCATCAACCCCGAGCGCATCCCCGCCACTGATTATGCCGGCACCCTCGCCTGGCTGCGGGCCAATGGCGCGCGGGCGTCGTATTCCACCTCCGGCGTTGGCTCGTCGGAGCACATGACCATGGAGTTGTTCAAGCTGCGCACGGCAAGCGAGGCGACGCATATTCCCTATCAGGGCGGGGCAGCAGCCGCGACGGCGCTGATCGCGGGCGATGTGCAACTCACCTTCCAAAATCTAGGCACGGTGGTGCAGCATATCGCGGCCGGGCGGCTGCGCGCCGTGATGGTGACGAGTGCTGCCCGCCACGCCACCATCCCCAATGTGCCGACCGCAGCCGAGCTGGGCCTCGATGATTTCGTCGTCACCTCATGGCAGGCGGTGATGGCGCCGGCAGGCGTGCCCGCGCCCATCCTGGCGCGGCTGGAGGCAGCCTGCATCGAAAGCCTTCGCCACCCCGAAAGCACCCAGCGGCTGAACCAGATCGGGTTGGAGGTGGTGGCCTCCAGCGCAGCCGAATTCCGCCGCTTCCAGGAGACGGAGATCACCCGCTGGCGGGCCGTGGTGGAGCGCGCCGCAATCCGCGCGGAATGATCACGCGCCCTGGCAGGGGCAATCCAGCCATCCAGCCTCGCGCAGATGGGCCTGGAGGGCGCGCATGACCTCGGGCGGCGTCGCGCCCCCCTCTCGGAGAGCCTGGCGGCGGGTGGCCAGTTCTTCCAGCCGCCCCGCCCATTCCTCACCGAAGCGCGCATGCAGCCAGGCGCGCAACGCCGCCGCCATGGCCGGTGCGCCGCCGCCGGTGGAGACGCTCAGCAGCAGATCGCCACGCCGGACCAGCGCAGGCACATGCATGTCGCACAGATGCGGCACATCCTCGATATTGACCGGGATGCGGCGCGCGCGGGCAGCAGCGGCCAGCGCCTCGCCCTCCTCCGCCGTCAGCCCAGCGCCGAAAACCAGGCGCGCGGCGTCCAGCCCAGCGTCGTCCGGCAGGCTGCCCTGGAGCGTGAGCGCGAGCCCTGCCGACTCCAGCAACACACGCCGCTTCTCGAAGGCGGGGCCGCGCCCGATGAGCAAGGTGGGCGTGGGTTTGGTGAAGACCAGCGGCATCATGCGGGGATGGACTCAAGGCGCGCGCGGCAGGCCTCGGCGCCGATTCGCGCACAGAAATCGCCGAAGCCTTCGCCTCCGGTGCGGCCATCGGCCCAGGCCTCCAGCAGCGGGGCCAGGGTGGCGCCAATCGCTTCCAGCCTGACCTTGTCGGCCAGCGGAAAGTTGAGCCGCGTGCCCGCGAAATCCCCACCCACGAACACCGTGTAGAGGCCCGGCGCCCGCCCCACGACGCCGATATCCCCCTGGTAGGGCCGCGCGCAGCCATTGGGGCAGCCGGTCAGGCGCAGCGAAATCCGTTCGCCGAGCAAGCCCAGGCGCGAAAGCTCCGCCTCGACCTGCTCCAGGATGGGCTGACGGACCCGCTCGCCCTCGGCCAGCGACTGGCCGCAGGTCGGCAGGGCCACGCAGGCCATCATGTTGCGCGCGATGGGGGAGAAGGATTCCGGTAGCGCCACACCATGACTGCCCAGCAGTTCCGTGAGCGCCGCGCGATCCTCCTTCTCGACGTCGGAGAGCAGAAGATCCTGCTGCGGCGTCGCGATCGGGTTCACGCCAAAGCGCTCCATCGCGGCGCGAAGTGCTGCGCGCAAAGGCCCGGCGACCCGGCCGGCGGGGATGTGCAGCCCGAGCCACCACCGCCCATCACCCTGCGGATGCCAGCCGAGATGATCCGGCACGCTGAAGCGTGGCAGCGGTGGCGCCGGGCGAAGCTGGCGGCCGAGATCGGCCGAGAGACTGTCCCGCGCCCAATCCAGGCCGCGCTCGGCCAAAACGTATTTGAGCCGGGCATGCTTGCGGTCCGAACGGTCTCCATGATCGCGCGAGAGGCGGACCACGGCCTGTGCCACCTCGAGCACCTCATCGGGGCCGATCAACGCCACGGCATCCGCGAGGCGGGGGAAGGTGGCGGGCTTGTTGTGCGTCATGCCCATGCCGCCGCCGATCGTCACGATCCAGCCCTCGGGGTGCATCACGAAGCCCAGGTCATTGGCCAGCACATCGGGCGTGTTGTCGTCCGGATGGGCCAGCGCGATCTTGAATTTGCGCGGAAGATAGGTGGAGCCATAAAGCGGTTCCTCCTCGGCCGTGGCGGCGGGTTCCTCGCCGAGGAAGATTTCGTGGTGGGCGCGGCTTTTGGGCAGCAGCGCCTCCGAAAGCTGCCGCGCCTCCGCCTCCAGCCGGGCATGCAACTCATCGCGGCGCGGGGCCGGGCTGGTGACGACGTTGCGCACGACATCGCCGCACGCCGCCAGGGTGGTCAGCAGAATCCCATGAATCATGGCTATTGAGGCACGTAGATTCTCCCGTACAATACCGTGGAATTGAACCCCCTGCCGCGAGGTCAGGCGCAGGGTGCCATCCGCGAAGCTCCCCGCGAGGTCATCGAGCGCCAGCCATTGCTTGGCCGTCAGCCGCCCCGCGGGGGCGCGGACGCGCACCATGAAGGACCAGTCCTTGTCCTCACCCGCCTGCTTCAGGGTTGTGGCGGTGTCGCGATCGAACTGCTCATAAGTTCCATGAAATTTCAGCAGGGTATAGGACGCCTCGGAAAGCCCGCCCTTGGCCGCTGCGGCGCTGATTTCGGCATCCAGAGGGCCGCGCAAACCTTGGCTTTCGCGCTTGATGGTTTCGGCCCCGCTCGGCTTTGCGTCACTCATTTTACGATTTCCTGTCGTCAAACCTATGGACAGGGAGAAAGCATTTATCTACGTTTTTGCCAAGCAGTTTATCTGGTATCCAACATTCATGAACGTGCAATCTACTCTCGCCGCCTCCCACTTCGCCCCAGGGGAGGTCTGGCTGGTCGGCGCCGGCCCCGGTGACCCCGAACTCCTCACGCTGCGGGCAGTGAAGGCTCTCGGCCAGGCCGACCTGATCCTGCATGACGCCCTGCCCGGCCGCGCCGCCCTGTCCCACGCCCGGCCCAGCGCCGAGATCGTCGCCGTCGGCAAGCGAAAGGGCGCAGCGCCCATTCCGCAGGCCAAGATCAACGCGCGACTCGTTGCCGGCGCCCGCGCGGGGCTACGGGTGCTGCGCCTCAAGGGCGGCGACCCCTTCATCTTTGGCCGCGGCGGCGAGGAGGCCCAGGCCTGCGATGCCGCCGGCATCACCTGGCGCATCATCCCAGGCGTCTCGGCCGGCATGGCAGCGCCAGCCGCCGCAGGAATCCCGCTCACGCATCGTGGAATGGCCTCCTCAGTCACCTTTGTCACCGGCCATGACGAGAACGGCGCCCTGCCTGACCTCAACTGGGCCGCACTGGCCCAGACTGGCGGCACCATCGCCGCCTTCATGGCCCTGTCGCGCCTCGATGAACTGGCGCTGCACCTTTTGGCCGGCGGATTATCCGCCTCGACCCCCATCGCGATCGTCGCGCAGGCCAGCCTGTCCGGACAGCGTGTTCTGCGCAGCAGCCTGGGCACATGCACGCTGGAGGCCCGCCGTGCGGCACTGCCCACCCCCGCACTGATTGTCATCGGGTCCGTCGCAGCCCTCGGCGTCCAGGAACTGCAGCATCGGGTCGAAGGATTTCGCAGTGCGCATCGCTAACCCAACGCTCCATTTCGTCGCCCCCCCGCCACCGCCAGAGGACGACATCCCGGACGAACCTTGGCTCCCCGCCCGCGACGTCACGCTGATCACGCTCGGCGCATTCGCCATCATCACCCTCGCCTTGATCTTTCACTGAAGGAATCCTCCGCATGACACTGCAATACGGAACCCAACTCACCCTTGGCCAGGTCGCTCCCGATTTCGCGGCCGAAACCACCTTCGGCCCCATCCGCTTCAGCGAATGGGCGCAGGATTCCTGGGTGGTGCTTTTCTCGCACCCGCGCGACTTCACCCCCGTCTGCACCACCGAATTGGGCGAAGCCGCACGCCTCAAGCCCGAATTCGACGCCCGCGGCGTGAAAATCATCGGGCTCAGCGTGGACCCGCTCGACCGGCACGATGCCTGGGCCGAGGACATCGCCGCCACCCAAGGCCATGCCCTCAACTTCCCGATGATCGCAGACCCCGCACGCCATGTCTCGCAGCTCTACGGAATGATCCACCCCGAGGCAGATCCCTCCATCACCGTCCGTACCGTGTATGTGCTGGACCCAGCGCGAAAAGTGCGTCTCACGCTGACCTATCCGCCCAGCACGGGGCGCAACTTCCTCGAAATCCTGCGCGTCATTGACAGCCTGCAACTGACGGACCGGCAGAAGGTCGCAACCCCGGTGAACTGGCAAAAGGGCGAGCGGGCGATCATCGTGCCCTCACTCTCAGACGAAGAAGCCCGCAAGCGGTTTCCGCAGGGGTGGGTGGCGGAGCGGCCTTATCTTCGGTGGGTCGAGGTGGCCGATTAGGAGTTCAGGGCACCGCCTCCCACCCGATTTGGCCTGGAGCTGCAGGGGCGGAAAGGCCCCAGACACAGCCATTCAAGGCGCCTGGAGCAGGCCTGGTTCGGCCAAGGCCCGACCGATCGCGCCCAGCGCCTTTGGCATTTCGGGCAGGGCTACGGCGCACCTAGGCGAGGGTCTGCTTGGGTGCCGGGTGTGAGCAGCAGCATCGGGAGGAATGGGTCTCGGACCCTTAAATGCCGGGAAATCGGCATCTGGGGAAGGTGACTTGCCGCGATAAACCGTTACGCTGACACCATGGCCGATGCGCGCGTGACCGCCGTGATCGTCGCCTCCGCGCTGTTCATGCAGAACCTCGACAGCGCGGCGGTGGTGACCGCCCTTCCCTCCATGGCACGGGAGTTGAACGAGCAGCCGGTGCGGCTCGGCGTGGCCATCACCTCATATCTGGTGGCGCTCACGGTGTTCATCCCCGTCTCGGGCTATATCGCCGATCGCTTTGGGGCCAAGCGGGTTTTCCTGATCGCCATCGCGCTTTTCGGCCTGTCCTCGGCGGCTTGCGGCTTTGCCAATAGTTTGGGCGAGTTGGTGGCGGCGCGTGTGGTGCAGGGCATTGCCGGGGCGATGATGGTGCCGGTTGGGCGCCTGCTGCTGCTGAGCGGCATCCGAAAGGATGAGATGCTGACCGCGATGACCTGGCTGACCATGCCCGCCATGCTGGGGCCGATTCTCGGGCCGCCCTTGGGAGGTATCCTGACGGATGTGTTCGGCTGGCGCAGCGTCTTCTGGATCAACCTGCCCGTGGCCTTCTTCGGCTTCATCATGGTGGCCTGGAAGATCACGCCACTGCCGCGCACCCATCCTGGCCCGCCGGATCTGCGCGGGTTGGCGCTGGTGGGTGGGGCGCTGGCCACAGGGATGGCGGGAATCGAGACGGTGGGCCGGGGCATCCTGCCGG
>JBBRVI010000049.1:0-16482 GCA_038247025.1 Acetobacterales bacterium | reverse complement strand
CAGAACCCGGTAACGATTGTGGATATCCACAGGCGTCAGACGATGTTCGACGACGATGCGCTCCTCGATATCTTCCAGCCCGGCCGTGCGCTTCAGCTTGTCGAGGATGGTCTGGCGATAGCCGGGGTAGAGCTGGCTCCAGTCATGATGCGGGCGCAGATACGGCGTGTGCACCAGGGCATAGAGCGCCTCGCCACCTTCGGGCGCGCTGCTCGGGTCGCTCCCGGAGGTCGCTGCAAGATAGACGGTGGGGTCGGGCGCGGGTTCGCCCTTCTTGTAGATCGCGTCGAATTCCTCGCCGGCATCGCGCGAGAAGACGAAGCAGTGATGCGCCAGATGCTCATACCGCTTCTTGAGGCCCATATACATGACCACACCGCTGCAAGCGGGCTCAAAGCCCTTCTTCGCGTAGGTCTCGCCAGGCGCGCCGCCGACGAGTTCCTTGTAGGTGCGGATGGCGTCCATATTGGAGATCACGGCGTCACACGCAATCCGCTCGCCAGTCGCGAGCTTCACGGCGACGACGCGGCCATTCTCAATGTCAAAACCCGTCACGTCGCAGCTGGGGCGCAGGTCCGCGCCGAGGTCACCGGCCAGCTTGGCCATGCCCTCGGCTACCGCGCGCGTGCCGCCCACGGGATACCAAACGCCCTCGCTGGCCTGCATATCGCCAATGGAGGCGAGAACGGCCGGCGCGAGATAGGGGTTGGAGCCGACATACTGGACGAAATGGTCCAGCATCTGCGCCAGCCGCTCATCAGGGACATGGCCGCGGATCACCTTGGCGACCGTCTGGCCCATGCGCAGGCTCAGAACATCCTTGAGCGTGTTCGGGTTGAGGTTGGCCTTCATGTCCAGCGTATCGGCAATGCCCTCGACCGACTTCCAGAAGAAGAACTTCTCCGAGACCCCATGCAGGTGCTTGGCCACGTTCTGGAACTTGCGATAGCCATCGCCCATGCCACGGCCGGGGGCGAACTGATCCATCAGCCGCGCCATCTCATCCACATTGGCCATGAGATCAATGCGGCTGCCATCCTCGAAGAAGCAGCGCCATTGCGGGTCCAGGCGGATCAGCGGCACGTCCACATTCTGGTCACGGCCAGCCTCGGCGAAGATGCGACGCAGCACGCGCGGCACGGTGAGGATGGTCGGCCCCATGTCGAAGCGGAACTGCCCGGAGCCATCTGGCGCATCCAGGAAAAGCTGGGCCGCCTTGCCGCCCAGCCAGGGGTTTTTGTCCAGCAGCGTAACCTTGTGGCCACGCGCGGCGGCGGTGCAGGCCGCGGCGAGGCCACCCAGGCCCGCGCCGACTACGACGACATGCGAAGTCATCCTCAAATCTCCGTCGAGAGCGCAGGGTGCTTGGCCGAAATCAGGTCCAAATCTTCCTGGATCAGGCGGGCGGTGATGCGCGCGCCTTCATAAATCACCGGCAGTCCCGAACCGGGATGCGTGCCGCCGCCGACCAGATACAGCCCCTGCGTGTCATTGAAGCGGTTGCGCGGCCGGAAGCTGAGCATCTGCATCAGGTCATGGCTGAGATTGAAGGTGGCGCCAAACCCCACCGAGAACTCATCCTGCCAATGCTGCGGGTCCACCATCCGCTCATAGCGGATTCGGCTTTCGATATCATGCAACCCAAGCGCCTTGAGGCGGTTGATGGCAATGTCACGATAGCGCGGCCCTTCCACACTCCAATCGGCACCAAAACGCAGATTGGGCACCGGCACCAGCATGTAGAGGGCCGAGTGGCCAGGTGGTGCCAGGCTCGGATCGGTCACGGTCGGGTTTTGCACATAAAGACTGGGGATATCGGGCAACTCACCACTTTCGATCTGGCGGATGTTGCGCTGATATTCCTCTGCCAGGAGCACGGTGTGATGCGCCAGGTCTGGATAGGTTCCCTCCACGCCGAGGTAGAGCATGAAGGTCGAGCAGGAATAGCGCGACTTCTCGATCTTCTGGTCCGACCAGGTCTTGCGGATGGCATTAGGAATCAGTTTCGGCACCGAATGCGCGAAATCCGCGTTGAGGACCACGCTGTCCGTGGCGAAGTGTTCGCCGCCAACTTCGACGCCAACCGCGCGGCGGCCGGCAAAGATGATCCGCTCCACCGGCGAATTGAGGCGGATTTCCACGCCCAGCCGCTCGGCCACGCGCGCCATCGCATCGCTCACTGCGCCGCAACCGCCGCGGGGGTGATACACGCCGTGCTCATATTCCAGGAAGCTCAGGATCGTGAAGAGCGACGGGCATTTGAACGGCGACATGCCCAGGTATTTGGTCTGGAAGCTGAAGGCGAGGCGCGTGCGCGGATCCTTGAAGTAGCGCTTGAGATCCTGG
Source organism: Acetobacterales bacterium (assembly GCA_038247025.1). GTDB lineage: Bacteria > Pseudomonadota > Alphaproteobacteria > Acetobacterales > Acetobacteraceae > Roseococcus. The sequence goes on along the minus strand of JBBRVI010000049.1, from coordinate 14,136 downwards.
TCCACCTGCTGATGGGGCCGCAATGTGGGCAGGCTTTTCAGGATATCCGCGCCGACCATGTCCATATTGCTGAGGAATGGCCGCTCCAGGAACGGCTTGAACACGGCGAGCTTTTCACGGTTATCCGCCATGAACCGCCGCACGCCTGGCACGTCGCCCGGAGCGAATTTGGCGATCTGCGCTTCCATCCGCTCCAGATCAGCCGTGGCATCCAGGGTGACGCGCGGGTTGCCCTCGAAGATGATGCGATATTGGGGGTCGAGGCGAATGAGGTCCACTTCCTCCTCCAACCGTGCCCCGCAGGCTTCGAAGATTTCCTTCAGGATGCGCGGATAGAGAAAGAAGGTCGGCCCCAGGTCAAACCTGTAACCTTCCGGTGAGGTCAGGGTGCGCGTGCGCCCACCCACAACCCCGTCTTTCTCAAATAATGTCACGCGGGCGCCGGAAGCGGCCAATTGCATCGCAGCCGCCAACCCTCCCGGGCCAGCGCCGATGACGGCGACATGGGGGCGCTGACGGCGCAGGTTCGGTCCGGAGAGAGGTGCGTTCATGCCTGAAAGGTTCTTGTGATGGGGGCAACATGCTGCGTTGCGCCGGGGACGCAAGCCCCCGCTTGGAGGAAGGATGACCAATTCATGACGCGATGGGGCTTTTCTGCAATGGGTTGAGAGAGCTCACGCCGGGATCAGCGCCAAAACCTCGGCCGCGCCGCGTATTTCGGCGCAATGCGCTTCGGCTCGCGGCAAAAGACGGGCGCGAAAGAAATCGGCCATCGGCGCATAGGCGCTGTCCAGTTGGGCGGCCCGGCCCAACTGCGCCGCACCCAAAACCCATCCGCAAGCCTCCAGATAGGCGGTTGCGGAGGCGGCAACCTCCTGCGGGGGGGCTGCCAGAATCCAGATGGTGGCGGCTTCGAGGGCATCCAGCGCCGGCGAAAGACGTGAATCCATCGCGCGCGCCTGGGCCAGCATCCCCCGCAGCACCGCACCTTGGTCGCGCGGCAGCTTGCGGGTGACGAGGTCCAGCGCCTGGATGCCGTTCGTGCCCTCATAAATCGGCGCGATGCGGGAATCGCGCAGCACCTGGGCCGCGCCGCTACCCTCCACGAAGCCCATCCCCCCTTGCACCTGCACACCCAGGCTCGCCGCCGCCACGCCGCGATCGGTGCACCAGGCCTTCACGATGGGGGTGAGGAAGGCGAGCTTCGCCTCGGCGGCCCCATCGCCGCGCTTAGCGTAATCTGCGGCGACCACCGCTTCGAAGGCCAGGAAGCGCCCGGCAAGGGTGGTGGCGCGAATCTCGGCCAGCATGCGGGCCACATCGGGGTGCTGGGCTATGGGCCGGCCCCCCTGCTGGCGATCCGCCGCATAGGCCTCGGCCAGTTCCAACGCCCGCGCCCCGCAGGCCACGCCCTCGACACCGACCTGCAGCCTGGCATTGTTCATCAGCGCGAACATGGCCGGCAGGCCGCGATGTGCCTCGCCGATCAATTCCGCCTTGGCACCCTCAAACAGCATGGTGCAGGTGGGCGAAGCGTGGATGCCGAGCTTGTGCTCAATGCCCACGCAGCGCAGGGCATTGGCCGCGCCGTCGGGCAGGATGCTGGGCGTGGCAAACAGGCTGATCCCGCGTGAGCCAGGCGGTGCATCGGGCAGGCGCGCCAGCACGAAATGCAGTGTGTTCGCCGCCAGGTCATGCGCGCCATAGGTGATGTAGATTTTCTGGCCGTGCAGCGCGTAACCGCCATCGGGCAGCGGTTCGGCGCGGGTGCGCACGGTGGAGAGATCGCTGCCGGCCTGGGGCTCGGTCAGGCACATGGTGCCGCTCCAGCGCCCGCTTACCAGTTCGGGCAGCCATTTGTCGGCCTGGGCTTTGGTTGCATATTTCTCCATGACCTCGACCGTGCCGCCGGTCAGCATTGGGCAGAGCGAGAAGGACATGTCGGCCGTGGCCAGCAATTCCGAGAGCGCCACCCAAAGCGCGAAGGGCAGCCCTTGCCCGCCATGCGCCTCATCCGCGCAAAGCCCCTGCCAGCCACCCTCCACCCAAGCGGCATAGGTGGCGCGGTAGCCGGGGGGGCAGGTGACGGCGCCATTCTCGAAATGCGCGCCGATGCGGTCCGCCTCCAGCCGACCGGGGGCCACGACCTCGGTGGTGAATTTGCGCATCTCCTCCAGCAGGGCCGCGATGTCGCCGGCGTCCAAGCCGCATTCGGGCAGCGGGTGCAGCCTGGTCAGCGCGAAAAGGATATCCTCGGTCTGGGTTGTGGTCATGCAGGGATCACCTCGTCGCCGGCAGCCCAGGCGGGCATGCTGGCGGCATGTTGGGGATGGGCGATGGCATGGGCCAGGCGCTCGCCCAGGACCGCGCCGAATTTGAAGCCGTGGCCGGAGAAACCCGACATGACCCAGGCATGGGGAGCGAGTTTCTCGATCACGAAGCGCTCATCGGGCTCCACGTCATAAAAGCACGTCGCCGCACCGAGCCGGACAAAACCTTCAATGCCGGGGATGCGATGCCGCGCCAGGGCGAGGATGCGCGCCACCTCACGCGGATCGGGCGTGCGGTCATCATCGGGATGGCCCTGGCGCGAGAAGGTGTGGTCGCCGATCTTGAGCGGCGTGCCAGCCACGGGGGGCACGATGTAGAAGCCGCCCGTCTCGGCCAGATCCAGCAGCATGGGCGCGGTGCGCCAGGCATCCGAGGGCGGCTCCAGCCGCACCACCACCTGGCGAGAGGCGGTCACCCGCAGCGCCACCTGCGGCAAAAGCCGGGGAATCCAGGGGCCGGCCGCCACCACCAGCACATCGCCGCTTCGGGTTGCGCCCGTATCCAGCGTGATCGTTGCGCGTTCGGGGTCAATCTCCCGCGCGCGCGCCACTTCGATCACGGCACCTTGGGCCACGACATGCCGAGCGAGCGCGCCCACAATGCGCTCAGCCAGCAGGACGCCGCCGGCAGGGCTATGGAAGGCGTCGGTGATCCCCTCGCCCGAGAGGTACGGGAAGCGTGCGGCCACCTCCGCGGCCGTCAGATCCTCATGCGCACGTCCATCTGCGCGCAGCGCGGCGCGGGTGTCGCGCACCCAGCCGCCGCCCGTGTCATCCACGGCCAGCACGCCGCTTTCGACGTAAAGCCGCTCGCCCAGATCGGCCCAGAGCCGGTCCCACGCGGCATAGGCGTCATCCACCATCCGCATGTAGCCGCGCTGCGCGCCATAGGCGTGGCGGATCAGCCGGTGATGATCCACCGAGGCGCCTTGCGGATTGGGCGGCGGGGCCTGGTCCATCAGATGGACGGCAAAGCCTTCGCGCAACAGCGCCCAGGCCGTGGACAGGCCCATGATGCCGGCGCCGAGGATCAAGGCGGTAGGGCGTTTCTCCATTTGCCCACTCTGCCCCGTCCGGCGCCGCGCGGGAAGCGGGACCAGCCACGGGGCCGCACTTGCGGTCAACCGCTTGACGGCGCGGCCGCACGGGTTTGCCATGCTTCCATGTCCCCTCTCGATATCCTTTCCGCATCCCTCGGCTCCGCCGCCTGCCTGACGTCCAGCGCCGACATCGCGCCCTATGCGGTGGATTGGCGTGGGATCTGGCACGGCCAGCCGCTTGCCGTGCTCAAGCCTGCCGATACGGCGCAGGTGAGCGAGGCGATGCGCCTTTGCGCGCAACTCGGCCTGGCCGTGGTACCGGCGGGCGGGCGCACCTCGCTGGCGGGCGCGGCCGTCCCCATCGCGCAGGGGCCGGCCTGCGTGGTGCTGAGCCTGGAGCGGATGAACAAGCTGCGCAGCGTGGATGCGCTCGACAATTCCCTGACTGCCGAAGCCGGCTGCACGGTCGAGGCGGTGCAGAATGCCGCAACGAAGGCCGGGCGCCTCTTTCCCCTGCATTTCGGCGCGCAAGGTTCAGCGATGATCGGCGGCGCGCTCTCCACCAATGCGGGCGGCATTCGCACGTTGCGCTATGGCAATGCGCGGGACCTCGTGCTGGGCCTGGAAGTCGTGCTGCCCGATGGGCGCGTGCTCGATGATCTGCGCCGGGTGCGCAAGGACAATTCCGGCTATGCACTGCGGCATTTGTTCATCGGCGCGGAGGGCACGCTGGGCATCATCACCGCCGCCGCGCTGAAACTCTTCCCGCAACTCGCCAAGCGCGAGACGGCGCTGGTGGCGGTGCGTTCCCCGCATGAGGCCCTGCGCCTTCTGGCACGTTGCCAGGAGAGCGGCGCCGAACTCGTGGCCTTCGAACTGATCCGGAAAATCTGCATCGAGATCACGCTGCGCCACGGCACCAATATCCGCAAACCCATGGAACTCACCACCGACTGGTATTGCCTGATCGAGGCCGCCAGCACCCATGCCTCCATTCCCGTGCGCGAGGCGCTGGAAGCCGCACTCATGGCTGGCATCGAGGCGGGTGAGGCGGAGGATGTGGTGCTGTGCGAAAGCGAGGCGCAGCGGCAAAACCTGTGGAACATCCGCGAGACCTTCCCCGAATGCTCGCGCCATGAGGGGCCGGGGCTGGCGACCGATACCTCCGTGCCCGTATCGCGTGTCCCGGATTTCCTTGAGCAATGCGCGGCACTCATCCAGACGCGTTGGCCGGAGGGGAAGATGGTCGCGCTGGGGCACATGGGGGATGGCAATATCCATCTCTCGCTGCAGGCGCCGGCCGGTGTAACGCACGCAGAATGGTACGCCCGCGCGCCGGGCTTCGAGACGCGGGTGGGCGAGATCGCGGTGGAACTCGGCGGCAGTTTTTCCGCCGAGCATGGCATCGGCCAGGCCAAACGGGCCGCCATGGCGGCGCTGAAATCGCCGGTAGCGCTGGATCTGATGCGGGCCATCAAGGCGACGCTGGACCCCGATGGGCGCATGAATCCGGGCAAGGTTCTGCCGCCCGCTTGAAGCGCGCCGCTGGCGGCCCTAAACACACATCCGCGGCGGGGTGTAGCACAGCCTGGTAGTGCGCCTGCTTTGGGAGCAGGAGGTCGGAGGTTCGAATCCTCTCGCCCCGAAATTGCCTTCGGCAATTTTGGTTTTTCCGCCCTCAAGCGCCGGGCGGCCGCATCCTCGGCCTGGGCTCGGATCGCTGAAGCGATCCGCCGGGCCTGTTCTGCCCGGATTCTCAAAGCGCTTTGCCGATCGGTTGACGCCCTCAAGCGCCGGGCGGCCGCATCCTCGGTCTGGGCTCGGATCGCCAAAGCGATCCGGTTGACGCCCTCAGGGGCCGGGCAGCGCTTCCGGCAGCCTTGCCGCGTATTCCGCCCAGGCCGCATGTCGTCGCCCGAGACTCCGCCAATCCCCCGTCGCGATGCGCGGGAGGTGCCCGGCATCATCCATCACATAGGCATAGGCGCGGACCGTGCCGGTCTCGGTGCGCACCGGCAGCACCGTACGGCGATACATCCCGCCCGGCGCGCCACCCGGTGCCGAGCCCTCCAGCGCATCCATCCCGGCAAGCCGTTCCAACGGGAGTTCCACCAACTCGCCCTGCACCTCGCCCTCGCCCAGGCTGAGCGCGGGATAGGGGCCGCAATCATGCAGTGCGGCGCGCACCAGGCCCGCCGCACGCGGGACGCCGGCCAGGTGATGCGCATTCGCCTCGCCCTGCATCAGCGTGCCATAGACGAACAGGTGCCGGATGGTCAGTCCGGGCGTCCCGCCCCGCGCGGCCTCCTCCATCATGTCATGGGCGATGCCATGCACCGCCTGCCCGCGCCGTACCACGCCCAGGTAATCCGCGTGCGGCGCATGATAACCCTGGCTGCGCGCCACATAGGTCATCACTTCCGTCACCGCCCCATCGGGCAGCACGGCGTGGCGTCGTGTGCGTTGATAGGCGACCGGCGCGCCCTCTTTTCGATCGAGCGCGGTCACCGCCACGGCATTGGCGCGGAACACCACGCCCTCCACCGCTTGGCCAGGCCGCCCGCGCAGGTTGAGAGCGCCCCCACGGCGCGAGGCAGCGTATCGGTCAAAGACCAATTCGGCATCCAGCATCAGCGCCGCGCTCACCGGCTCCATCACTGCGCCGGCAAAGCCCCATCGGGCGCAGAAGGCGCCCCAATCCTGCGCGTCGAGGTTGGAGCTGTAGCCGAAATACAGCGTCATTCGAGCGCCGCCCGCGCGCCTGCCAGCTCCGCGCGTTGGGCTTCGTTCAGCTCCGGGTATTGCAGTTTGAGGCCGTGCATGGCGCGGTTCATGGCCGCGACGACAACCAGCCGCGTGAACCATTTATTGTCCGCCGGCACCACATACCAGGGCGCGTACGGCGCGGCCGTGGCAGAAATCGCATCCTGGTAACACTTCATGTAGGTGTCCCAGTGGCGCCGCTCGGCGACATCATTGGGACTGAATTTCCAGTTCTTCTCCGGCTTGTCCAGCCGCGCGAGGAAGCGCTTCTTCTGCTCATCCAGCGAAACGTTGAGAAAGAATTTCAGCACCACCACGCCCTGCCGCGCGAGGTAGCGCTCAAAGGCGCCAATATCCTCCAGGCGCTCGCGCCAAATATCCTTGGTCACGATGCTCGGCGGCAATTTCTGGCCGGCCAGTACGCGCGGATGCACGCGCGCCACCAGCACATCCTCGTACCAGCTGCGATTGTGAATCCCGATCTGCCCGCGTGTCGGCAGCGCGGCCACATGCCGCCAGAGGAAATCGTGATCCAACTCAATAGGTCCGGGCTGCTTGAAGCTCACCACATGGCAGCCCTGGGGGTTCAGGCCGGAAAACACGTGCTTGATCGTGCCATCCTTCCCCGCCGCATCCATCGCCTGAAAGAGGCACAAAACGGACCAGCGATCCTGTGCGTAGAGCTTGTCCTGATGGATCGAGAGCTGGTCCACGCCCATCCGCAGCAGGGCGTTGGCTTGCGGTTTGGTCAGATCCAGGCCGCCCGTATCCCGCGGCCTGTGCTTCTCCAGCCCAAAGCCCTTCGCCGCCTCGATGCGATAGGGCGCCAGCAGCTTTTCGACATCCAGCTCTTGTCCGGCGATCATCATGCGCGTGCTCCTTTCAGTAACAGGGCATGGCCGCGCCAGGCCCAGAGGATGGTCAGGGCCTGGATGAGCAGCGTCAGTCCCATCGCCCAGAAATACCCGGCACTGTCCCATTCGCCTGAAGCCAGGCGCGGCCAGAGGTCAATGATGACGCCAATGACATATTGCAGCACAAAGACGAGGACGAGCATGGAACCATTGATCGCCGTCGCCACCCGCCCCGCCAACTCGTCGCTGAAACGCTGCCCCACGGCGGCGTAGCCCACGGGGCCGGCCGAGCCGCAAAAACCAAAGGCCAGCCAGATCAGGCACAGCGCCTGCATGCCCATGGGGGGCGCTGCGGTCAGCATCGCCTGGAGGGCGAATTGCAAAACTATTGCCACGCAAGGCACCAACATGGGCGAGGCGCCGCGCGCCTGGAGGAAGCTCGCCGCCTGGCCATTGCCCAGGCTGCCCGCGGCCATTCCGCAGGCATAGGCAAACAACACAACGGCCCGCGCGTCTGCATCCAGCCCCGCCACATCGCGCAGCCAGGGCCCGGCCCAGAGTCCCTGATAGACGAAGTTCAGCCCCGACAGAATGACGATGGCCGGCACGAAACGCAGGAAATAGGGATGCGCGAAGATGGGGCCGAAGGCCTTCACCTCGGTCAGCAGCCCCTTCCTGGGTGGGCGCACATAGCCCGGCGGCGCGTCCTGCAAGGAGACCCAGATCCAGGCGGCAATCGCGAAAGACATGACCGCCAGGACCACGAAGCCCCCCCGCCAGCCCACCAGTGGCAGCAGGGCCTGCAAAGGCAGCGTCGCCAAGATGCCGCCCATCCCGCCGACAAAGACGCCGCTGCCCGTCAGCGCCGCCACGCGGTGCTTCGGGAACCATTGCGTATTGGCCTTGAGCATGGCCATCAGCCCCGCCGAGATGCCAATCCCGGTGAGGAACCGTCCAAGCCCGAGCGTGAACACGTCATTGGAAACCGCGCAAAGCAGGAAGGCAAAGCCAGAGAGCGTGGCCAGCGCCGTCTGCACCCGCCGCGCGCCATAACGGTCCAGCGCCACGCCCACCGGCAATTGCGCCCCCGCATAGGCCACGAACAGCACCGCGGCGAGCAGCCCGAGATCCGACGCTGAAAGCCCGAACTCCAGCGCCAGCACCGGGCCGATCACGGCCAGCATGGTACGGCTCGCCTGGTTGAGCAGGTTCACCGCCGCCAGCGGCAGGGTGATGCGGATGAAATCGCGCAAGTCAGCCCAGCCTGAGGCGGAAGCTGATGGGGCAATGGTCGGATAGCCGATCACGCATCGCAGGGTCGCGCTCATTATAGATCATCACGCGCAGGCTGCCGGGTATGAGCCAGGGCCGCGCCGGGCCGCCCAGGAACACATGGCTGATGAAGGGCCGCCCGCCGCGTGCGTCGGACCAGCAGGGGTTGGAAACGCCTTCGTTCACGCGCGTCAGCGGCGCGGTTGCGTTGAGCGCGGCCAGAAATTCGTCGCGCGCATCGGGCATGCGGCGGTTGAAATCGCCAAGAATGGCGAAGGCCGTATTCTCGGCGCGGCGGCGACTGACCCAATCGGCCAGCACTGCCGATTGCCGGCCCAGATTGTCGCATTCGCGGCTGCCGCCCATGGCACCTTCGCGGCAGCCGGCGTTCAGATGGACACTCAGCAACCGCAGCATCCTCCCCTCGCTCTCCACCGTGATATCCGTCCCGCGGCGGAGCGAGAAGCGCGCGTTGGGTGCGAGGTCCAGCTCCGCCAGATCGGCATTGCGAATGGCGCGAATGGAGCGCTTCACGGCGAAGCCGGTGCGCTGAATGTCGCGCTCATCGGGAAAGAAGAAGGCGTAGTTGCGCGGATTGAAGACGCGCGCCGCCGCATCGGGGCCGTCAATTTCCTGCAAGGCCACCACATCCGCATCCAGCCGGCGCGCATATTCGGCGAGCAGCGTGAAATCCCCCGGCTGGCGGGGCGTCAGGCCGCGGGGCAGATCAGGATCATTTGCGGGGCGCAGAGTCAGCCAGGCAATGTTCCAGGTCGTGATCTTGAGCTCAGCGGCGTGTAGCGGCGCGGCGAGGCAGAGGGCGATGGCAAGAACGAGAAAGCGCATCACCCCATCCTGCCGCCAATCGCCCCAAAGCGCGAGGAGGCTTCGGGCGGTTCCGAAACCTCCGCCGCCGTGGTCAGCTACACCCAACATTATGTCCAACCTCGCCACCATCGCCGCCCTGATCGGCGACCCCTCCCGCGCCGCCATGCTCCAGGCCCTCCTGCCGGGCGAGGCGCTGACGGCCGGTGAACTCGCGCGCGTGGCCGGGATCGGCGCGGCGGCGGCCAGCGCACAGCTCAAGGCGTTGGCCGATTCGGGGCTGATTTCAGTGCATGCCCAGGGCCGCCACCGCTACCACCGCCTGGCCGGCGAGGAGATCGCCGCCGCGCTGGAAACCCTTATGGCCTTGCCGCAGACCAGTCCGCGTAAATCCTGGCCGCATGGCGAAGCCTTCCGGCAGGGGCGTCTGTGTTGGCACCATCTGGCCGGCCGCCTGGGCGTGGCACTGCATGAGCGGCTGACGGGCGATCGCTGGATCGAGGCCGCGCCCGGAGGCTGGAATGTCACGACGAGCGGTGATGCGCGCCTCGAAGCCCTCGGCGTGGACATGGCCACAGCCCGCCGTGCCCCCCGCTTTGCCTGCGACTGCATGGATTGGTCTGAGCGGAGACCGCATCTCTCGGGCGGGCTGGGGCGAGAGGTCACCTCCATGATGCTCCGGCGCCTGTGGCTGACGCGCGTCGAGCCCCGCTCGACCGACACGCTGCAACGCCGCCGCCTGGCCTGCACCCCGGAAGGCGCGCGCGCCCTGGCCGCCGAGTTCGGCATCACCCCATGAGCCCCGCGTCACGGGTGGGAATCGCGCTCGCCGCGATGACCAGCGCCTCGCAATTCCATCGCGCCGCGGTGGGGGTTGTGGCGCCCGAGCTGGCGCTGGATCTCGCACTCGGCCCCGCCGCGCTGGGTGCGGCCAACACCGCCTTTTTCGGTGCGCTGATGGTGGCGCAGATCCCGGTGGGCGTGGCGCTGGATCGGATCGGGCCGCGCCGCCTGGTGCTCTGGCTGACGGGCCTCGCCGTGGTGGGGGCGGTGGGGCAGGCCTTGGCGCAGGATGGTACGCAGTTTCTCGCGGCGCGCTTCGTGCTTGGCCTGGGCTGCGGGGCGAGCTTCATGTCGGCCGTGATGCTTTCGGGGCGGTTCCATCATGGGCCAGCGCTGACGCGCTCACTCAGTGCCATCTTCGCCTGGAGCAATGCAGGCATTCTGGCGGCCGGCGCGCCGCTGGCGGTGATGTCGGGCCTTCTGGGTTGGCGCGGTGCCTTTCTGCTCTCGGCACTGCTGACCGTGATGATCGGCATCCTGTGGTGGCGCTTTGCCGCCGATGACCCGCCCGAGGCACCCGCGCGCGTCCCGCCACGCGAAAATATGACGCAGGTGCTGGCCGGGCAGCTTACGGTCTGGGCCACGCCGGGGCTGCCGCGCATCCTGGCGCTGCACACCTTCGCCTATGCCGTAATGGCCACGCTGCTGGCGCTCTGGGCCGGGCCTTACCTGCATGATGTGCACGGGCTGGATGCCACCGCGCGGGGTGCGGTGCTGCTGGCCATGGGGCTCGCCGTGCCGGCCGGGCAGCTTGCCGTGCCGCCGCTGGAGCGCTGGCTCGGGCGGGAGGCCACCGTGCTCGCCTCATCGGGGATCGTGGTGGGCATCCTGCTGTTGCTGGCCGCCTGGCCGCGCCTGCCGCTCGGCGCGGCAGTCGGGCTGCTCATGCTGTGCTGCTTCTTTTCGGCCTATGCAATCCTGCTGGTCACGCAGGGGCGCGCGCTGTTCCCCGAACAGATGATCGGCCGTGGCGTGACCACGGTAAACTTGGCCCAGGTGCTGGGCTCGGCGCTGCTGCCTGCGCTGGTCGGCTGGGCGGTGGGCGCGGTGGGTGTGGGGGAGGCGGGATATCGCGCGGGCTTTGCATTGCTGGCAATTTGCCTATTGGCGGGCATGGCGGGATATCGCTTCCTGCCTCGGGCGGGTTAGGCTTGGCCGGCGACAAGGAGCCCCGCGCCATGACCCTCTCAATCCTCGAACAGCGCCGCATCGAGGCAGCCTTCGCCAAGGGCATCTTTGAGGAGATGTCCGCCACGCTCGGCGAGGCCCAGGCCACCGCCATCCTCAGCCGCGCCATCATCAAGCTGGCACAGCAGACGGGTGCGGCGATGGCTGCCGAGGCGGAGGAGCCCAGCATGGCCCATTTCGCCGAGCTCCAGGAACGCTGGAAAATGGAGGATGCGCTGACCATCGAGACGCTGCGCGCCGATGACACGCATTTCGATTTCAATGTGACGCGCTGCCGCTATGCCGAAACCTACAAGGAAATGGGGCTGGCCAAGCTCGGCGCTGTTCTCTCCTGCAACCGTGACGGCGCGTTTTGCGAGGGCTATGACCCGAAAATGACCCTGGAACGCACCCAGACCATCATGGGCGGCGCCTCCCATTGTGATTTCCGCTACACGCGGGAGGCCTAGTACATATTGGCCTTGAGCCGCGCCGGCGCGTCCCGATCATAACTGGCAGGGTCAATCGCGCCGTTCTTATGGGCGGCAATGAGCTGACCCATGGTGGGGACGCCCGCCGGCCTTTCGCGCCCGTCCCACAGGGCCGAGCGCATCAGCGCCTTGGCGCATTGCATGAAGATTTCCTGGACCTGGACGATCAACACAGTGGCGGGCGTCTTGCCCTGGGCCACGCAGCGCGCGCGCAACTCCGGGTCGGTCGAGATGGTGGCCGTGCCATGGACGCGAAGGGTCTCATTCACGCCGGGCACCAGGAAAAGCAGGGAGACGCGATTGTTCTCCAGGATGTCGCGCAGCCCATCGAGGCGGTTGTTGCCGCGGCGGTCGGGCAGCATCAGCCGGTCACCTCCCAGTACCTCGACGAAGCCCGGCGCATCGCCACGTGGCGTGATGTGCAGCCCGCGCGCGCCATTGGTGCCGAGCAGGCAGAAGGGGCTGGCCGCGATGAAGGCCCGGGTGGGATCATCCAACCTGGCAGTGGATTTGGCACGGGCCACCTCCAGGACCGGGTCGTAGAGAGCTTCGAGCGTGGCGAGATCGGTGACGGCATGCGGGTCCATGCGCCATGGTGGCAAAACCGCGCGGCGGGCGCTATACCAAATTCTTAAACCAATTTCTGAAGTCGCCATGGCCGGGCATTCCCAATTCAAGAACATCATGCACCGCAAGGGCGGGCAGGACGCCAAGCGCGCCCGCGCCTTCGCCAAGATCGGGCGCGAAATCACGGTGGCGGCCAAGCAGGGCCTGCCGGACCCGGCGCATAATCCCCGACTGCGCGCCGCCCTTGTCGCCGCGCGGCTCGCCAATATGACCAAGGATGTGGTGGACCGCGCCATCAAGAAGGCGTCAGGGGCGGGGGCGGGCGAGGACTACGCCGAAATCCGCTATGAGGGGCGTGGCCCGGGTGGCGTGGCCGTCATCGTCGAGGCCTTGACCGACAACCGCAACCGCACCGCCAGCGACCTGCGCAGCTTGTTCAGCAAGAATGGCGGCGCGATGGGCGAAACGGTGGCCTTCCAGTTCGATCGTGTCGGCGCGCTGCGCTTTGCGGCCGGGGTGGCCGATGCCGACACCATGCTGGAAGCGGCCATCGAGGCCGGCGCGCAGGATGTCGCCAGCACGGAGGAAGGCCATGAGGTGCTCACCGCGCCAGAAGACCTCAACACCGTGCGCGACGCGCTGGAATCGCGTTTCGGCGAGGCATCGGCGGCGCGGCTTGAATACAAGCCAAACCTCACCCTCGAACTGGACGAGGAAGCCGCCGCCAGCGTACTCAAATTCATGGACCTGCTGGACGATCATGATGACGTGCAACAGGTCTATGCCAATTTCGAGGTGAGCGACGCCGTGCTGGCGAAGCTTTCCGACTGATTTGCGCCCGATCCGTCCGATCGCGAAGCGACGCAGGCGCCCAGTGCCGAGGGGCGAAGCGTGAATCGGCCGGGATCCTGCATCCGCATCCTGGGGATTGACCCCGGCCTGACCCATACCGGTTGGGGACTGGTGGAGAGCGCAGGCTCCCATTTGCGCTACATCGCGGCGGGGGCGATCAGCACGTCCTCGGGCGAAGAGCTGTCGCACCGGCTGGTGCTGATCCACAACGCGCTGTCGCATCTGATCGGCGAGTGGCAGCCCGATGAGGCCGCAGTCGAACATACCTATGTGAACAAGAACCCTGCCGCCGCACTCAAGCTGGGGCAGGCGCGCGGTGTCGCGCTGCTGGTGCCTGCGCTGGCCGGGCTGCCCGTGGCCGAATACCAGGCGATGGAGGTGAAGCGCGCCGTGGTCGGCACCGGGCATGCGGACAAGATCCAGGTGCAGGATATGGTCAGGCGACTGCTGCCAGGTGCCGTGCTGAAGCGGGCCGATGCGGCGGATGCGCTGGCGATCGCCATCTGCCACGCGCATCATCGCGGCACCCGCAACCTCCTCGCCAGGCTGGCACAGGCATGATCGGAATGCTGACAGGCCGCGTGGAAAGCGTCGCCGAGAATGCCTGCGTGCTGGACGTGAATGGCGTGGGCTATCTGGTTTCCTGCTCGCGCAAGACGCTGGATCGGCTGACGGCGAAGGAGGGCGTGCAGAAGCTTCTCGTCGAGACGCGAGTGAGCCAGGATGCGATCACGCTTTACGGTTTTCTCGACACCGCGGAGCGCGAGGCGTTTCGGGCACTGAATGAGGTCAAGACGGTTGGGCCGCAGAAGGCGTTGCTGGTGCTTTCGGGCCTCGCACCGGATCAGTTGGCGCGGGCCATTGCGGCGAAGGAGCGCAAGAAGCTCGCAGAGGTCAAGGGACTGGGTGCGGCCACCGCCAACCGGGTGATTGACGAGCCGGCGATGCAGAAATGGGCGGTGGGGCGTGCGACGCCGGAGGAGGATGGCGGCGGTGTGGTCCTCGCCCCCGCAGCCGCAAACAGCCCCGAGGCGGATGCGATCAGCGCGCTTCTCAACCTGGGCCTGAAGCGCCCCGAGGCGGAGCGTGCCGTGGCCCGCGCGAGGGTCCAGATGGACGAGGGTTTTGACCT
>JBBRVI010000048.1:0-16516 GCA_038247025.1 Acetobacterales bacterium | reverse complement strand
CGGTGTGGTCCTCGCCCCCGCAGCCGCAAACAGCCCCGAGGCGGATGCGATCAGCGCGCTTCTCAACCTGGGCCTGAAGCGCCCCGAGGCGGAGCGTGCCGTGGCCCGCGCGAGGGTCCAGATGGACGAGGGTTTTGACCTGAACGCGCTGATCACCCTCGCCCTTCGTGAGTCAGCCCGATGAACAGGATTGCAAAGGACACGTCCTTTGCTGGGGCTCCCGTGACGGGGAGATGGGGGGAGAAGCCCCTTGTCTGACCGCCTGACAGGCCGCGAACGCCAGGAAGAAGATTCCGGCGAAGTCTCGCTACGCCCCCAGCTTCTGAGCGATTTTACCGGCCAAAAACTGCTCCGTGAGAACCTGGCCATCTTCATCCAGGCCGCCTCGGCGCGCGGCGAAGCGCTGGATCATGTGCTGCTGCATGGCCCTCCAGGCCTGGGCAAAACTACGCTCGCGCAGATCGTGGCGCGCGAGATGGGCGTGGGCTTCCGCGCCACCTCCGGCCCCGTACTGCAACGCGCCGGCGATCTCGCGGCGATCCTGACCAATTTGCAGCCGCGCGACGTGCTGTTCGTGGACGAAATCCATCGCCTCCAACCGGCCATCGAGGAGACGCTTTATCCCGCGATGGAGGATTTCCAGCTGGACCTGATCATCGGCGAAGGCCCGGCAGCGCGGACCGTGCGCATTGATCTGCCGCCATTCACGCTGGTGGGGGCCACGACCCGCTCGGGGTTGCTGTCCACGCCGCTGCGCGACCGCTTCGGGATTCCGCTGCGGCTGAATCTCTACACCCCGGAAGAATTGTATCGAATCGTAAGGCGAGGGGCCGAAAAACTGGCCTTCGCACTCTCCGAGGAGGGTGCACGCGAGATCGCGAACCGCTCGCGCGGGACGCCGCGAATCGCCGGGCGCCTGCTGCGCCGTGTCCGCGATTTCGCCGTGGTCGAGGGTCGCTCGGGGGATCGCGCGATGGCCAATATCGCACTGGAACGGCTGGAAGTGGACGGCAAGGGCCTGGATGCAATGGACCGCCGCTACCTGCGCCGCATCGCAGAGCACCACAATGGTGGGCCAGTGGGGGTGGAAACGCTGGCCGCCGCGCTCTCTGAAAGTCGCGACACGCTGGAGGATGTGGTGGAGCCCTTCCTCATCCAGGAGGGCCTGGTGCTGCGCACCCCACGCGGACGCATGCTGGGCGAACCTGGCTGGCGGCACCTGGGGATGACACCGCCGGCAGGCACCACCATCCAGCCCGACCTGCTCGATCCGCCGAAATGAGCCACAAGCACCTGATTCGGGTCTATTTCGAGGATACGGATGCTGGCGGCGTCGCCTACCACGCAACCTATCTGCGCTGGGCCGAACGCGCCCGGACAGAGGCGCTGCGCGACCTGGGCCTGCCCCATTCCGACATGCAGCGCTTGCATGGTTGCTTCCTGGTGGTGCGACGCGCCTGCGTGGAGTATGCACGCCCGGCTCGGCTGGATGATGAGGTGACCGTAGTCACTCGCATCCTGCGCGCATCAGCCTCCCTTCTGCTCCGGCAGGAGGTCTGGCGGGGGGAAGAGAAACTGGCTTGGCTCGATGTGACGCTTGCCTGCGTGGTCGCGGCCAGCATGACACCGCGACGGCTGCCCGAACCCTGGCTCGGCGCACTCCGCGCCCGGGCCAAGACCGATTCCCTGCCAATCCCTGGAGGCCTGGCCCCTTGAAGCATTTCTTTGCAGCAGCTGCTCTGATCCTCACTCCCGCAGTGGTTTTCGCCCAGGGCGTGACGTCCAGCCCACTCGCCCCCCAGGCCCACGACATGTCGCTGGTGGGCCTGTTCCTGCAGGCGGACTGGGTGGTGAAGTCGGTGATGATCGCCCTCATCCTGGCCAGTATCTATGTCTGGGCCATTGCCTTCGAGAAATTCACCACACTTGGCCGCGCCCGGCGCGAGGCGGATGAATTTGAGGATCGGTTCTGGCGCGGCGGCAGCCTCGATGACCTTTACCGCGCCCAGGGCGACAATCCCGCCCATCCCATGGCCTCGGTGTTTGTGGTGGGCATGCGCGAATGGCACGCCAGCATGGCGGCGAGCAGTGGCGCGCTCATGGTGGCCGGCACGCGAGAGCGGGTGGAACGCGCCATGGCGGTCACCATCCAACGCGAGATGGAGCGGTTGGAAAAGCGCATGACCTTCCTCGCCTCCACCGGTTCGGCAGCCCCCTTCGTTGGGTTGTTCGGCACGGTCTGGGGCATCATGAACAGCTTCACCGCCATCGCCACCATGCAAAATACCAACCTGGCCGTGGTGGCGCCGGGCATTGCCGAGGCGCTGTTTGCCACCGCCATCGGCCTGGTGGCGGCCATTCCCGCGGTGCTGATCTACAATGTGCTGGCCTCGCAACTGGCGAAATTTGCTGGGCGCATGGAGGGTTTCGCCTCGGAATTCGGCGCCATCCTGGCGCGGCAGACCGAGGCGGCGGCGAATGTGCCGCGGCCGGTCTCCGCGGCCGTGGCGGAGTAGCGGCCATGTCAGGCCCCCTCATGAAGCGTGGCTCGGGCAATCGCTACCGCCCCATGGCCGAGATCAACGTCACGCCCTTCGTGGACGTGATGCTCGTGCTTCTCATCATCTTCATGGTGGCGGCCCCCATGATGACCTCGGGCGTCCCGGTGGACCTGCCCCGCACCACGGCCCAGCCGCTCAACCAGGAGCAGGAGCCGCTGACCATCAGCTTGGACCCGCAGGGCCGCATCTTCCTCCAGGAGACGGAGGTGCAGATGGAGAACCTGGTCGCGCAACTCCAGGCGATTGCCCGCAATCAGCAAGCCGGTCCTGGAGGCGGGGGCGCCCCGGAACGCCGCATCTTCGTCCGCGGCGACCGCTCGATCAGCTATGGCCGCGTGATGGAAGTGATGGGCACGATCAGCGCCGGCGGCTTCTCCCGCGTCGCCCTCCTGGCCGAGCAGGCCGGTTCCCCGGCACCCGCCGCGCGTCCCGGACAACCCCCGGCACCCGCTGCCAGAGGCAATCAGCCTCGCTGACTTTGAGGGGAAGATGAACGAGCGGCGCTTCCGCCTCTGGCTCGGGATCTCGTTCGCGACCCACGTTCTGGTGCTCGCGCTGATCCTGTTCGAGCTCGCGCCGCGCAAGCTGCCCGAGCCTGTGGAGCAGGCTTTCTCGGTGGAATTCGCCCCCGCGCAACAGGCGCAAGGGGATACGCCCGCGCCACGCCCGGCACCTCCCACCCCCGTGCCCGCGCCGCCCACGCCCGAGCCCACGCCGCCCGAGCCGCCGCGCAATGCTGCCGTGCAGCCTCCCCCGCCGCCACCGCCACCGCCGCCTGCACCAGCCGCCGCACCGACGCCGCCCAGCCAGGTGGCGCGGCCCGCCCCGGCGACACCGCCTCCCGAGCCAGCGCCCTCTCTGGTGCCGCTGCCGCCGCGCCCGCAGCAGCAGGCCCAGGCGCCGACACCGCCAAATCCGACACCGCCAACACCAACACCGCCAACACCGACACCGCCTCGGCCAACGCCGCCCTTGCCCCTGCCGCCGCCGCCCACCCCGCCGCCGCCCGAACCCGCCCGGACCCCCGGCACCGGCCAGACGCCGCCTGTGGCGCGGCCGGAGGAGCGCAGCCAATCCGTGCTGAACACGCTGGAGCGCCTGCGTCAGCAGCAACAACAGCAACAGCCCCCGACCGCGCGGCCCAACCCCGCCGCGGGCGCGCCCCAGCAGGGCGGCGGCGTACCGCAGGGCGCGGCCAATTTGACCGCCGCCGAGCGCGCCGGCCTGGCCGACAAGATCGGTGAATGCTGGGCGGTGGATGCGGGGGCGCCCAACATTCAGAGCATCATCGTGGAGCTCCGTATCGAGGTGGATGCCGGCGGGACGGTCAGGGTGGTGCGCCCCAATGGCGCCATTCCCACCGAGGCGCGCGCCCGGATGGTCTTTGAGGCCGCGCGCCGCGCTTTGCTGGATCCGCGCTGCAACCCTTTGCCCCTGCCGCGCGATAGGCTGGAAGCGCTGCGAAACACGGTGTTCCGCTTCAATCCGAGGGAACTCGGCTTGCGGTAACTTTTATGCCAAGGCCGACACCAGGGCCGATACCAGTGATTGAGGGCGCAGGCAGCCTTCAGGATTCACGTTTGAACCAAAATGGGGCACAAGTCCTTCCAAGACTTTGCCCGGAGTGATTGCCCCGTGACCTCGCTTCCGATGAATCGCCGTTCTCTCCTGGTTGGTGCAGCCGCAGGCATGATCGCGCCTGGCATCTGGGCCACCCCGCTCCCCGCCGCCGCGCAAAGCGGCCAGCCCACCATCGTGGACATCACCCGCGCGCGCACTGAGCCCATTCCTATCGCCATCCCGCACATGGCGGGTACCAGCAGTGAAGGCACGCGGCTTGGCCAGCAGATCGCGCAGGTCATCACCAACAACCTCCGCAGCTCCGGCCTGTTTCGGCCGGTGGAGCGAGCGGCCTTCATCCAGTCGGCGGAGGCCGCGGCCGCCACGCCGCGCTTCCAGGATTGGCGCGTGATCGGCGCCGCAGCGCTGGTGACCGGCCGCGTGGATGGCAGCGGGGACCGTCTGCGCGTGGAGTTCCGCCTATGGGATATTCTCCCCGAGCAGCAGGCGCTGGGCACGGCCTACAACGCGACGGCCAGCAACTGGCGCCAGATCGCGCACATCATCTCCGATGACATCTACAAGCGCATGCTGGGCGAGAACGGGTATTTCAACACCCGCATCGCCTATATCGCCGAGACCGGCCCGCGCGACCGCCGCACGCGCCGGCTGGCCATCATGGACCAGGATAGCGAGAATAACCGCTTCCTCACCGATGGCCAGTTTCAGGCGCTGACCCCGCGCTGGCACCCGAATGCCACGCAGATCGCCTTCATGTCCTACCAGCGCAACGAGCCGCGCGTGTACCTGTTCAGCCTGGAAAGCGGGCGGCAGGAGGTGCTCGGCAGCTTCGGTGGAATGACGCTCAGCCCGCGCTTCTCGCCCGATGGGCGTTCGGTGGTGCTGAGCGCCATTCGCGGCGGGGATGCGAACATCTTCGTCGTGGATCTCGGCTCGCGGCGGGAGCGGCAATTGACCAATTCGCCGGGGTTGGATGTGTCGCCCTGCTTCTCGCCTGACGGGGCGCAGATCGTCTTCAACTCCGATCGCGGCGGCGACCAACAGCTTTATGTCATGGATGCTGGCGGCGGCGGGGCGCGGCGCATCAGCTTCGGCAATGGGCGCTATGCCACGCCGGTCTGGTCGCCGCGGGGGGACCTTATCGCCTTCACCCGCATTGCACGCGGGCAGTTCGCCATTGGCGTGATGCGCCCCGATGGATCTGGCGAGCGTATCCTGTCCGAAGGCTGGTCCATGGAAGGGCCGACCTTCGCGCCCAATGGACGCGTGCTCATGTTCTACCGCGAGACCCAATCGCGCGATCAGCGCGGTACGGGCTATTCGGCACGAATCTCCTCGATTGACATCGCCGGCTTCAACGAGCGGCAGACCATCACACCCACGGATGCGACGGACCCAAGCTGGTCGCCTCTCATCAGCTGATTGTAACGTTTGGGCGCATTGTTGGCCTCCGCCTTGATTGCGCCACGCCACAGGATTAGGCAGGAATCCACGCGTGCTGCACCTGCGAAGGCCAGCATTCTACCGTTCAGCAAGACCCGTAGCCCAGGAGATCATCATGGCCGTCACACATCCCCTTCTCGCCGCCCTTGCGGCCGCAGGCCTTCTTGTCGCCTGCTCATCCGACCCGACGCCGACTGCCACCACCGGCGGCGCGGGGGCGGGTTCCGGCATTCGCGCCGGCAGCCAGGAAGACCTCGTCGCCAATGTGGGGGACCGCGTTCTGTTTGACACGGACCGCAGCAATATCCGCGCGGATCAGCGCACCGTCCTGGACCGTCAATCCGCCTGGATGGGCCGTTTCCCGCAGGTGCAGGTCATGGTCGAAGGCCATGCGGATGAGCGCGGCACCCGCGAATTCAACCTCGCACTCGGCCAGCGTCGCGCCAATGCGGCGCGCGACGTGCTGGTCGCCGGGGGTGTGGCAGGCACGCGCATCCAGACCATCAGCTTCGGCAAGGACCGGCCGGATGCGCTGGGCTCCAACGAGGAATCCTGGGCGCGCAACCGACGCGCCGTCACGGCCGTCCGCTGAGGCCCGATATGCGGCGCGCAGTCCTTCTTCTGACTTTCTGCATCCTCGCGGGCCAGCCGGCCCTCGCGCAGATGGAAAGCCGTGAGGGCATCGCGCTGCAAAATCAGCTCCTGCAATTGCGGCAGGAGTTGGAGCAGCTTCGAAGCCGCGGCGGAAGCCTGCCACCGCCGGTGGCAGCCGGCCGCGCTCCGGCAGGCGGGGGTGAGTTGGTGGGCCAGTTGCTCGACCGCGTCAGCACTCTGGAGGAGGAGATCCGCCGCCAACGCGGCCGGGTGGAGGTCCTGGAGAACCAGAATCGCCGCCTCGCCGAGGATATCGAGAAACTGCGTGGCGATATGGAATTCCGGCTTGGCCAGGGTGGCGGCAGTCCTCCACGCCCAGCCGCCTCTCCAGGCCCTCTATTGGCGCTGCCGCCGGGGCCGCCCACCACCAGCACGGGCGCTGCCGCCCCCCGTACGCCTGAGCGCGCAATGGCCGAGGGCCAAGCCGCACTCAGCCGGCGCGACTTCCCAGCTGCCGAATCCGCCGCACGCGAAGCCTTGGCAGCGCGCCAGAACGCGCCGGTTGTGGCAGGACAGATGCTTCTGGGCGAAGCCCTGAACGGCAAGCGGGAGTTCGGCAACGCAGCCATCGCCTTCAACGAGGCATTCACCCGTGCCCGCACCGGCCCGCGCGCACCGGAAGCCATGGTCGGCCTGGCCAATGCCTTTCAGGGGCTCGGCAATCGTCGGGAAGCCTGTGACACGCTGAATGATTTGCGCAGCCAATTCCCCAACCTCTCCGGCGCCATGCTGGAACGGGCCAATGGCGCACGCCAGCGCAGCCAATGCCGTTGAGGTGACCCCGGTCTGCGCGGGTGAATTCGCCGCGCTGATGGCGCCCCACGGACCGTTTCCTTCCCTGGTCGCGGTGGGCTGCTCCGGCGGTCCTGATTCGCTGGCATTGACTCGCCTTTCGGAAGACTGGGCACGCGCCCGCGGCGGCCGGGTTCTGGCGCTGATCGTCGAGCATGGGTTGCGCACGCATTCCGCCGCCGAAGCTTCAGTCCTGGCCGAGGGCCTGGCGCGAGAGGGCATCGCGGCGCGCATCCTCCCGCTCGGATTGCTGCCCGGCCCGCGCTTGCAGGAGCGCGCTCGGTCGGCACGGCGCCGCGCCCTTCTCGCAGCCTGCGCTGAGGCAGGGGCGTTGCATCTGCTGCTGGGCCATCACGCAGAGGACCAGGCCGAAACACTGGCATTTCGCGCCCTTCGCGGCAGCGGCGCGCGGGGGCTTGCGGGAATGGCGCCACTCATCCCCGCTGCCGAGGCGCTGATCCTGCGCCCCTTGCTCGCTCTGCCCCGCGCCCGGCTGGCAGCGACACTGTGGGGCTGGAGCATCGCGCCATCGCACGACCCATCCAACGACGATCCGCGCTTCGCGCGGGCGAGGCTGCGCGCCAGCGGCGAGGTGCTGGCCCTGGGCCGAGCGGCGCCGGGCTTCGCGCGCCGCCGCAGCCGGCTGGCCAAGGCAGAGGCGCAGCGCATGTCCCAAGCCGTGCGCCTGCTGCCCGAGGGCTGCGCAGCAATCGCGCCGGAACTCCTGGGCCAGGACGCAGTGGCGCGGCGGGTGATGGCGGCGCTGATCCGCGCCATCGGAGGTGGCGGGCACATGCCGCCGGACGCCTCGGTGCGCGCGCTGCTGGCCCGTGGCTCAGGCACACTGGGCGGTACACAGTGGCTGCGCGGCGGAAGATGGTTGGTACGAGAGGCCGCCAAGGGGAGCTGGGAAGATGGCGTCTGGGACGGCCGATTCCGCTGCCCGCCACCGCCAGCCGGGTTGGCCCTGGGCGCCGCGGACCAGGATTCAGCCCAGTTCCGCGCTGCGAACCGGCACCTCCCTGCGGCCGCGCTGGCCGCGCTGCCCGCGTTGCGGCATGCGGATACGGGAAAGCTGGCCCTGATCCCGCATCTGTCTTATCATGGACATCAAGTAGCGACCTTCCTTCCGCTGCAGTTTGCGCCGCTCGCTGGTCCCGTCACGGAATGGTATCCTCCGGGGTGATTTTCTTGCGGGCCGGTCATTACCTCGGGCGGCGAGCACACCATGTTTACCAAGTACCGGCCAATGTCCGGCAAAGGGGAATGCGCGAAGTGAGCAATTTCGGCCGCAACCTGGCCTTGTGGGTGATTGTGGCGCTGCTTTTGGTGGCGCTGTTCAACCTGTTCCAGCCTTCGGGCCAGAGCAGCCGTGCCCAGATGCAGGTGGCCTATAGTGATTTTCTGAACGAGGTGAACGCGGGCCAAGTCCGCGATGTGGTCATCCAGGGGCGCATCGTCTCCGGCCAATTGACCGATGGGCGCAGCTTCAGCACCTTCACCCCCGAAGACCCCGCGATGATCTCGCGGCTGACGGAAAAGGGTGTGCGGGTTGTCGCGCGGCCTGAGGAGAGCGAGGTCAACCCGCTCTTCCAGATCCTCATCAGCTGGTTCCCGATGCTGCTGCTGATTGGCGTGTGGATCTTCTTCATGCGCCAGATGCAGGGCGGCGGCGGCAGGGCAATGGGCTTTGGCAAGTCCAAGGCCAAGCTGCTCACCGAGAAGCAAGGGCGCGTCACTTTCGAGGACGTCGCCGGCATTGATGAAGCCAAGGCCGAGTTGGAGGAGATCGTGGATTTCCTCCGCGATCCGGCCAAGTTCCAGAAGCTGGGCGGTAAGATCCCCAAGGGTGTGCTGCTCGTCGGGCCTCCGGGCACTGGCAAGACGTTGCTGGCGCGCTCCATCGCGGGCGAGGCGAATGTACCCTTCTTCACGATCTCCGGCTCCGACTTCGTCGAGATGTTCGTAGGTGTGGGTGCCAGCCGCGTGCGTGACATGTTCGAGCAGGGCAAGAAGAACGCTCCCTGCCTGATCTTCATCGACGAAATCGATGCGGTCGGCCGTCATCGCGGTGCGGGCCTTGGCGGTGGAAATGATGAGCGCGAACAGACGCTTAACCAGATGCTGGTCGAGATGGACGGCTTTGAAGCCAATGAGGGCGTCATTATCATCGCAGCCACCAACCGGCCCGATGTGCTGGATCCCGCACTGCTGCGTCCGGGCCGCTTCGACCGCCAGGTGGTGGTGTCCAACCCCGACGTGAGTGGGCGCGAAAAGATCCTGCGCGTCCACATGCGCAAGGTGCCATTGGCGTCCGACGTTGACCCCAAGACCATCGCACGCGGCACGCCTGGCTTTTCGGGTGCTGATTTGGCCAATCTGGTGAACGAGGCCGCCCTGCTGGCAGCGCGTACCAGCCGACGCACAGTCGGCATGGCCGAGTTCGAGGCCGCCAAGGACAAGGTGATGATGGGTGCGGAGCGCCGCAGCCTCGTCATGTCCGAGGACGAGAAGCGCATGACCGCCTATCATGAGGCAGGCCATGCGTTGGTCGCGATGCATGAGGAAGAGTGCGACCCCGTGCACAAGGCCACCATCATCCCGCGCGGCCGTGCGTTGGGCTTGGTGATGAGCCTGCCCGCCGGGGACCGCTACTCCAAGCACCGCTCCAAGATGACGGCCGAACTCGCCATGGCGATGGGCGGGCGTGTCGCGGAGGAGGTGGTGTTTGGCCGCGACAAGGTGTCCAACGGCGCCTCGGGTGATATCAAGATGGCCACCAACATGGCCCGTATGATGGTCACTGAATGGGGCATGTCCGACAAGCTCGGCATGGTTGCTTATGGCGAGAATAGCCAGGAGGTTTTCCTCGGCCATTCCGTCACTCAGTCGAAGAACCTGAGCGAGGAGACAGCGCGGATCATCGACAGCGAAATCCGCGGGATCATTGACCGCGCCTACGCCCGCGCCACGCAATTGCTGACCGACCATCGCGACGAACTTGAACTGATCGCCAAGGGGCTGCTCGAATACGAGACTCTCTCGGGCGATGAAATCCGCATGGTGATGCGCGGCGAGCGGGTGGTCCGCGCTCGCCCCGATGAGCCGACCAATGCCGGGCGTGGCAGCGTGCCAAGCTCGGGGCGCAACCCCCGTCCGGATACCGGTGGTGGGATGAACCCTCAACCGGCCGGCTGATGCCATCCGAATGGCTTGAGCCGCTGGCCTTTCTGAACGGGCCGGCGGCTTTTGCCGCGATGCGCGATGGGCTCGCCCTGCCTTTGCAGGGCGGGCCTTTTGCGTTCGCACTGGTTCGAGAACCAGCCGGTGCCATAATCCCCCCGCCGGAGGACCACCCGGCGCTGGAGCGCCTGACGCGGCCGGTGCAAGCTTTCGCGGGCATCACCCGTCACCCGGCCAGGCCATTGGTGATGGGGATCATCAACTGCACGCCCGATAGTTTCTCCGGAGATGGGCTGGGCGCCACCCACGCCGCCGGCATCGCACAAGGTCATGCGATGCTGGAAGCCGGTGCCGATATCCTCGACATCGGTGGTGAAAGTACGCGCCCCGACGCAGTGCCGGTCACGCCAGATGAGGAGCAGGCGCGTATCCTGCCAGTGATCCGAGCGCTCGCCACTTCCGCGCCCGTCAGCGTGGACACGCGCCATGCCCGCACCATGGCCGCTGCTTTGGATGCGGGTGCCGAGATCATCAACGATGTGAGCGCGTTGCGCCATGATGGCGATGCGCTGCGCGTGGTGGCCCAGGCGCGCTGCCCGGTGATCCTGATGCACATGCGCGACCTCGATCCACGTCGCATGCAGCAGGACATCCATTATGAGAATGCTGCGCTCGAAGTGGCACAATTCCTGGAAGGCCGCGTGGCCACGCTGGAGGCGCTGGGCATTCCCCGCACGCGCATCTGCGTGGATCCGGGCATTGGCTTTGGCAAGCGCATCGAGGATAATCTGACCATCATTGCCCGCCTGCCGCTGCTGGCCAATCTCGGCTGCACAATTCTGGTCGGCGCCTCGCGAAAAGCCTTTATCGGGCGCGTCTCGGGCGTGGCGGAGGGCGGGACCGCGCGAATGGCGGGGAGTCTTGGCGCTGCGCTGGCAGCTGCTGCCGCAGGGGCGCATATCCTGCGCGTCCATGACGTCCCGCAGACAGTCCAGGCGTTGAAGGTGTTCGAGGCGGTTTGCGCCGGATTGCAGGAGAACGCGCCCGCATGAGCGAATATCTTCCCCTCCTGGCCTTCATGGGGGCCTGTTTCCTGACCGCCTGCTCGGGAGCGATCTTCACGCCGGGCGCCTGGTATGAGGGGCTCAAAAAGCCCTGGTGGCGGCCCCCCAACTGGCTGTTCGGACCAGCCTGGGCGGTGATCTTCATCATGATCGCCTTCAGCGGCTGGCTGATCTGGGAGGAGGTCGGTTTTGGCTTTGCCCTCGCGCTCTACGGCGTGCAGTTGGTTGTGAATTTCCTCTGGTCGGCCTTCTTCTTCGGCATGCGTCGGCTCGAACTGGCGCTGTACGATCTGATCCTGCTCTGGCTCTCGATTTTTGCATGCATTTTCGTCTTCATGCCCATCAGTGCGACAGCAGGATGGCTGATGGTGCCCTATATTTCCTGGGTCAGCTTCGCAGGCTGGCTCAATTTCACGATGCTTCGTTTGAACGGGCCGAAGCCGGCCTGAACCGGGCGAATTCCTCTTTCGGCTTCCCTAAAGCTGGTGGCATTCGCAAGGGCTCAAGCCGCCTCCCTTGGCTCATTGTCTTTCCAGCATCGTCTGGCGCGGCGCGGACCTTGTTGGCCCGCGCCAGCACCGTTCAGAGCACGAAGTCGGTGTTCAGCAGCGTGTGCATGCCGGTAAGCATTATCACGGCATCTGCGGCACCGCCGTCGCCCCGGTCAATCTCGATGCGCGTATCAGCGCCGCTCGCTGCGAAACGCACTGAACCTTGCCCGCCGCCCAGGAAGCCAGCGCTGCCCATGAAGGAGAAGGCCTGATCACCGCCCAGCCCCGTATTGGCATCGATCGCCGAGAGATCGAGTAGGTCGCCCGCCGTCCAGGCAAAGTCCGACACCCGGTCGGGCGTTGCGGTGGCGCTCTCCGCCAGGGCCGACCAGACGAAGCGGTCAGCACCCGTCCCACCGGTCAGCAAATCCTGCCCCACACCACCCAGGATGGTGTCGTTTCCGCCACCGCCCAGGAGTGTATCATTGCCGGCACCGCCTTCGATGCGGTTGGCTCCGCCATCGCCTGTCAGGCGATCGCCAAACCCGGACCCGACAAGGTTCTCGACCGCGATGAAGCTATCACCAGCGGCAAAGCCGCCTGTCCCGGCACCGGTGGCCAGTGAGGCCGTGACTGCCGCGGTCGCGCCCACATAGCTCGCCGTGTCGTTGCCGGCGCCGCCGTTCAGCACATCGCCGCCCGCACCGCCGATCAGCAGATCATCGCCAGCCTGGCCGAGCAGCGAGTCGTTGCCCGCATTGCCCACCAGCGTGTCATTGCCCTGCAAGCCTGCCAGCAGGTCATTGCCCGTGGTTCCAGTGATGCTGTCATTGCCAACGCCCCCCTGGATCGCGCCAATTTCGGAAGGCAGGGGTGCCACTGAGATGCCGGGAACGAAGGTGATCCCCGGGAACGGCCCGCTTACGCTGTTCGCGTAGTTGCCGTTGATGATGATGGCGTTGTCGGTGCTGAAATACAGAACCGTCTGGCCATTCACGTTCTGGACGGAGGTAAAGCCGCTATGCCCGTAGATGGTCAGCGTGTCGCCTTCGGCGGGGTTGAAGCCGTCCAAACGGTCCACACCGTCACCGCGTTGATAAATGACCTGGTCGGCGCCAATATCGCCGATCACCCAGTCACCCACCACGAGGCCGGTGATCCGCCCAGCGACGAGGTTCACCGTTCCGCGATCCAGGCCACCGGAGACAATGTCATTGCCGAAGCCGCCGACGACAGTGTCGTTGCCCGCACCGCCCTGCATGATGTCATCGCCTTCATTGCCTTCCATGATGTCGTCGCCGGCGCCTCCGAACATGGTGTCGTCGCCCAGTTCACCCTGCATGTTGTCGTTGCCGGCGCCGCCCTCTTCCCAGTCGTTGCCGTCGCCGCCCTCGATGATGTCGTCGCCTTCACCACCATAGATGAAGTCGTTTCCGGCATTGCCGTGCAGGTTGTCGTTGCCGTTGCCACCCTGGATCGTATCGTTGCCGTCGCCGCCAACAATCGCGTCGTCGCCATCATTGCCCTGCAGGCAGTCATGGCCCGCCAGGCCAATGATGGCATCGTTGCCGCCCAACCCATCAATGTTATCGGGCCCGTTGGTGCCGACATGGCCATCATTGCCAGGGGTCAGCGTCGTGGTCGGCAGGTCACAAGCGCCCACCACATTCGGGATGAAGCCGGCGTCCACCGTGGTGATGTCCTGGTCCTGCACCAGCGTGTAGCTGCCAGTGCGGCCGCCCACACCCGCGTCGCTGTCCAGTGCGTCATCACCGATGTCGGGCGGCGAGGCGGTGAAACCAGTGGGGGTCACGAACTCGACGCTGTAGCTGCCCGGGCGCAGGTTGCCGAAATTGTAGAAGCCCCCCGCATCCGTCGTCGTGGTGGCCAGCACAACGCCAACCACGCTGATGAGGCGCACGGTGACATTGCCGATACCCGGCTCCTCGCTGTCCTGACGTCCATCGCCATCACGATCGGCCCAGACGCGGTCGCCGATGGAGGCGGCGAGCAGAAGCCCGGCGTCACGGGTGTTGTTCACCTGGCCCGAGGTCAGCGTGATCTGGCTGGTCCGGCCACTGGTGGCGGCGTCGCTGTCCAACCCATCATTGCCGACATCGCGGGCGGTGAAGATGGTGTCGCCGGGCGCGACGAAGGTGACGCTGTAGGTCCCCGGCAGCAGGTTGGCGAAGCTGTAATTCCCTGAGGCATTGGTGACGGTCGAGGAAACGACCGCCCCGCCCGCATCCAGAAGCCGCACGGTCACGCCACGCGCCCCGGCTTCTGATCCATCCTGGACGCCGTTGCCATTCGTGTCGAACCAGACACGGTCGCCGATGGCCACGCGCTGGAACAAGCCGGCATCAAGATCGGTTCGCGCATCGCCGGAGAAGATCATGGTCGGCGCGATCACACCGGCGGCATTGGCATCGCTGTCGAGTGCATCATTGGCGCCTTGATCAATGGGCGAGGTTTCGAAGCCGGCGGGCCGCACGACCTGCACGCCATACTGGCCCGGTGCCAGATCGCCGAAATTGTAGATCCCGGAGGCATTGGTGGTGGTGCTACCGATCTCCGTTACGCCATCTGCCGCGAGCAGCCGTACCGTGACATTGGCCAGGCCCACCTCGCCCGAGTCCTGGATCCCGTCCGCGTCCAGATCAATCCAGACGCGATCGCCGAGGCTCGCGGGTACAAAGACGCCCGCATCCACATCGCGCGTCGTCGTTGCCGGCACCACGTTCACGAGGCCCGTGACGCCGCTCGTGGCATCGGGGTCGCTGTCAATCGTGTCGCTGCCGCCCTGGTCCTGAAGGGTGAGCTTCAGGCCCGGGGGCACCACGAACTCCACGCGGTAATTGCCGGCCACCACCTTGTCGAAGAGGTATTCGCCAGCCGCGTTGGTCGTGGTGGTGCGGCCCGTCGGCGTGCCATTCGGATTGAGCAGATTGACCGTGATCCCGGCGCGAGAGGCTTCGCCGCTCTCCTCAAGCCCATTGCCGTTGCGATCCACCCAGACGCGCCCGGTCAGCGCGCCGAGTTCGACGATGGCGGCATCCACACTGTTGTCGGTCTCACCCGATTCCAGGTTGATGATGCCGGTGCGGCCCGTGGTGGCGTCCGCATCGCTGTCGAACGCGTCGTTGCCGCCGAGGTCCTGCTTGCCGATGGCGCGTTCCGCAGGGGCCACGAACTCCACTCGGTAATCGCCGGGGGCGAGGTTCGTGAAGCTGTAGGCGCCGCTGCCATCGGTCGTGGTGGTGAAGCCGGTCGGCGTGCCGTCAGCGTTCAGCAGCCGCACGGTCACGCCAGCAACACCCAGCTCGCCCATATCCTGCACACCGTCATTGTCGGCATCCAGAAAGACGAAGTTGCCGACCGAGGCGGGGCGGTAGAGGCCGCCATCAACCGTGTTGTCCGTCTCGCCGGAGATCAGGTTGACGAGACCGGTGCTGCCATTGCTGGCGATATCGCTATCCGTGCCATCGGCGCCCTGGTCCTGCCGCGTCGGCGTGAAGCCAGCGCGGGTGACTTCCACCCGGTAATCGGCCGGGGCCAGGCCGGTGAAGGAATAGACGCCGTTTGCGCCACTGAGAACGCTCTGGAGCTCAGCGCCCGAGGCGTCGAGCAGGCGGACCCTGGCACCCACGATGCCGGGCTCGCCCACATCCTGCTGGCCATTGCCATTCACATCTTCCCAGACGCGATCACCGATCGAGGCAGGGCGATAGACGCCCGCATCGAGCGAACGGTCATCGCCACCCGAGGCCAGCGTCACCGTGGCGGTCGCGCCGGTGGTGGTGTTGGCGTCGCTGTCGATCAGGTCATTGCCGCCGACATTGGCCGTGGTGAAGGGCGTTGCCGAATCGGGGACGAAGCGCACCGCATAAGTGCCCGGCACCAGATTGTCGAAGAGGTAGTTGCCACTCGCGTCGGTGACGACGGTCCGCCCCGTGGGATTGCCCGCGCTGTCCAGCAGTTGCACGACACGGCCGGAAATGCCGCCCTCGCCGGGGCCGCCTTGCAGGCCATCGCCGTTCACATCCTCGAACAACGTGCCGCCCAGCATCGCGCCCTTGAAGAAGCCGGCGTCGAGGCGCGTCTCGTTCCGGCCACTGATCAGTTCGAAGAAGCTGCTGGTGCCGGTCGCGAGAACGTCGCTGTCCGTCGCCTCGTTGGCGTTGTTACCGGCATTTCGGGTCGTTGCGGTAAAGCCGGCCGGAAGCACCTGGATGGCGTAGTTGCCAGGAATGAGCCCGGTGAACTGGTAAAACCCGTCCGTCCCTGTGGTCGTGGTTGTGATTTCCATGCCAGCGCCGTCCAGCAGCATGACGGTGGCGCCGACTATGCCGGTCGCTCCGTCATTTTGCAGGCCATCGGCGTTGGTATCTTCCCAGACGCGGTCGCCGATGGTGCCAAGCCTGTAGAAGCCGCCATCCACATTGCGGACATTGTCGCCATTGGCGAGCGTGTAGATCGGTGTGATGCCGGTGTCTTGCTCTGCGTCACTATCCGTCGTGTCGGCGCCGACATTGCCAAGCGTGCGCTCGTTGCCCGCGCTCTCGTCGAAGCGGACGCGATAATCGCCCGGGATCAGCCCGTCGAACAGGTAGGAACCATCGGCCGCCGTGGTGGCCGTGCGGCCCGTGGTCGAGCCATCGGCATTGAGCAGCGTCACCCGGGTGCCGGCCAGCACCGTATCACCCGTGCCGCGCTGGCCATCACCTGCCCGGTCGGTGAAGGCGAT
>JBBRVI010000047.1:0-16552 GCA_038247025.1 Acetobacterales bacterium | reverse complement strand
GTTCGGATCAACGAGGATGAAGTGGTCGAACTGGCGGAAATGTTCCGGCTTATGAGCGATCCCACGCGCCTCAAAATCATCCTCGCCTGCCTGGACCAGCCGGTTTCGGTTGGTGCCACGGCTGAGATGCTCTCCATTTCCCCGAGTCTCGTTTCGCATCATCTGCGCCTGCTGCGCGCGGCCAGGCTGCTTCAAGCGGACCGCCGGGGAAGGCAGGTCTTTTACATGGTGGGAGACCCGCATATTCGCTCCATGCTGACCGACATGGTTGATCACGTGGCCGAGGGCGTCGAGAGCGAGATCATCGAGGGCGGATAGCGGCCCAAAACCTCATGCTGCAGCGCCGCAAGGCTTGTGGCGTTTGCGGGCCGAGCCTATATCCTAGCAGCGACGTCGGGCCTTTCCTTTTGGGGACATGCCGTTCTACGCAACAGGTGGCCGATGTGGTCGCCGGGCGATGGCCCTCGCGCCATTGCTTCTGAGTTCAGGGCAAGGTGCGACGCGTGATCTGGCGTATCGGACAAATCTTCGGAATTTCCTGTGTGTTGAGCCTTGTCGCAGTGGACATGGCGTTGGCTCAGACCCAGGCCCCTCCCATGGTGGGGGCCCCGCAGCCCTGGGCGATGGGCCTGCAGAGCTCGGGTGGCCCCATCAAGGACGCCATCAGCAGCTTCAATGAACTGGTCTTCTGGCTGATGGCCGGGATAACGGTGTTTGTGGCAGCCCTCCTGGCCTGGTGCGTGTGGCGCTACAGCGCAGCCCGTAATCCGGTGCCCTCCCAGAACTCGCATAATACGCCGCTGGAGATCGCCTGGACCGTCATTCCAGTGCTGATCCTGCTGGTCATCGCGATCCCCTCGTTCCGGCTGATTTATTATCAGGACCGGGCACGCGACGCTGACCTGACGATCAACGTCACAGGCCATCAGTGGTACTGGAATTATCGCTTCCCCGATCATGGCAACTTCGCCTTCGACAGCCGCCCGCTGCAGGATGATGAAATTCGCCCCGGCCAGTTTCGTAATCTGGAGGTTGACGAACCTTTACTCATTCCGGTGGGCCGTACCATCCGCGTGATGACTGGCGCCGCTGATGTGATCCACAGCTTCTTCATGCCCAGCCTGGGAGTGCAGCGATATGGCATACCCGGCCGAACGCTGGAGACCTGGATGCGCGCCGACCGTGTCGGTACCTTTTATGGCCAATGCAACCAGATTTGCGGGGTGAACCACTGGTTCATGCCGATCGTGATCAAGGCTGTGCCGCAAGCTGAGTTCGATGCATGGGTCGAGAGTGCCCGGACGCGCTTTGCCCGAGTGGACGACAGCACGCCGGCAGTTGCAGCATCCGACAACGACACCATTCATATGGCGGCGACGCGTCAGTAACGCGGCCGCGAAGCTTTACAGAAAGGCATTCCGACATGGCATACGCGGACGCGCATGGGCATGACGACCACAAGCCGAACTTCGTGAATCGCTGGCTCTTCAGCACGAATCACAAGGATATAGGCACGCTTTACATCCTTTTTTCGCTTTTTGCGGCGATCATCGGCATCGGCTTGTCGGTGTTGATGCGGATGGAATTGCAACATCCGGGCCTCCAGATTTTTGCCGATGGGCAAATGTGGAATGCCTATGTCTCGGCCCACGGGTTGATCATGGTGTTCTTCGTCATCATGCCCGCGCTGATCGGTGGATTTGGCAACTGGTTCGTACCCATTATGATCGGTGCGCCGGATATGGCCTTCCCGCGGCTGAACAACATCTCCTTCTGGCTATTGGTTCCCGCCTTCCTGCTGCTGGGTGGTTCTCTTTTCGTCGGCGGCGGTGCGGGTGCGGGTTGGACCATCTACCCGCCGCTTTCAGACGACACCTATCAAACGGGCCCGGCCATGGACATGGCGCTATTCGCCCTCCACTTGGCTGGCGCTTCTTCCATCCTGGGTGCCGCTAACTTCATCACCACAATCTTCAACATGCGCGCCCCCGGCATGACGCTGCACAAAATGCCGCTGTTTGTATGGTCAATGTTGGTGACAGCTTTCCTGCTGTTACTGGCGGTGCCAGTGTTGGGTGGTGCCATCACCATGCTGATCACCGACCGAAACTTCGGCACGGCCTTCTTTGACCCCGCCGGTGGTGGTGACCCCGTTCTGTTTCAACATCTCTTTTGGTTCTTCGGCCACCCCGAAGTCTACATCATGATCCTCCCCGCCTTTGGCATCATCAGCCATGTGATCTCGACCTTCAGCAAGAAGCCGGTCTTCGGCTACCTCGGGATGGCTTACGCGATGGTGGCGATCGGCGTCGTTGGTTTCGTTGTCTGGGCACACCACATGTACACTTCTGGCATGGACGTGGACACTCGCGCCTACTTCATGGCGGCGACAATGGTCATTGCCGTGCCAACTGGCGTAAAGATCTTTTCGTGGATCGCCACCATGTGGGGCGGATCCATAACGATGAATACGCCGATGTTGTTCGCCATTGGCTTTATCTTCCTTTTCACCTTGGGTGGTGTGACGGGGGTTGTCCTGGCCAATGCAGGCATCACCCAAATATTGCACAACACTTATTATGTGGTGGCGCATTTCCACTATGTGCTCAGCCTTGGAGCTGTGTTTGGAATCTATGCCGGCATCTATTATTGGATTGGGAAGATGAGCGGGAAGCAGTATCCCGAGAGGCTCGGCAAGATACATTTCTGGCTGACCTTTGTGGGCGTCAACCTGACTTTCTTTCCGATGCACTTCCTGGGAAACCAGGGTATGCCACGCCGCTACCCCGACTACCCTGACGCTTTTTGGGGCTGGAACTTTGTGGCCTCAATGGGCGCCTACATTTCGGTCGCGGGCTTCATCTTTTTCTTTTATGTCATGTACGTGACGTTGAGGCGTGGCGCGCCAGTCCCCGCGAATTATTGGGGTGAAGGTGCAACCACACTGGAATGGCAAATCAGTAGCCCCCCTCCGTTCCATTCCTTTGACGAACTGCCGCGCATCCGCTGACCTGTGGCGGGAAGAGGACTCCTCATGAGTGACATGACGGCATCTGTCGTGGGGGGGGCGAAAGCCCCCCTAGATGCATCCTCGCTCGCCGGGGCTTCGGAAGTTCGCGACTGGATCACGCTGCTCAAGCCGCGCGTCCTCAGCCTCGTAGTATATACGGGCATCATCGGGTTGCTGGTCGCCCCTGTCACACTCCATGCGGTACTCGCCGTCGCCGCCGTGCTCTGCATCACCATCGCCGCTGGTGCGGCTGGTGCGATGAACATGTGGTATGACCGTGACATTGATGCGATAATGCGCCGGACTATCAAACGGCCAATCCCCGCCGGTCGCATCAGTGCCGACGCCGCACTCACCTATGGGATTGTTCTCGCCGTTGGTTCTGTCGCGCTGATGGGTCTCGCCACGAATTGGTTGGCGGCCGGGGTCTTGGCCGGATCGATCTTTTTTTATGTCGTCATTTACACCATGTGGCTCAAGCGCCGAACACCGCAGAACATTGTGATCGGTGGCGCGGCTGGTGCCTTCCCGCCGCTCATCGGCTGGTTAGCCGCTACAGGAAGCATTGACGCTTTGCCGCTGGTGCTGTTTGCCATCATCTTCATGTGGACGCCGCCACATTTCTGGGCGCTCGCCCTTTTTGCTCACGCCGATTATGAGCGAGCGGGCGTTCCCATGCTGCCGGTGACCCATGGCGCGCGCGAAACGCGCCGGCAAGTGGTCATCTATACGGTTCTGTTGGTGCCACTCACGCTCGTGCCGTGGCTTATGGGCTTCAACACCTGGGTTTATGGCGCGGTTGCTGCGGTACTCGGCGCGAATTTCCTGCGACATGCCTGGCTGGTATGGCGCGACGAGCAGGACGAGGCGGGTGTCTCCCTCACCAAAGACATGCCGGCCAAACGCTGCTTCAAATACAGCATTTCTTACCTTTTTGTCTTGTTCGGGGTTCTGGCGCTGGACCGGTTGATCCTGGCATGACCCCCGAAGAACAGGTTATCTTCGAGCGCCGACGCCGGACGCGAAACTGGGCCATTTTGGCTGCCCTCGCGGGGCTATCGGTGCTTTTCTACTTCATATCCGTCGCCCGGCTGCTCCGCACTTGAGCGCACACGCGCACAAACTGGGTCGGTTGGAGGCTTGCGGACCTCGCCCAAAGGGACCACCTCATTGAGCATGACGCAGCACGAACTTCTCGCTCGAAAGAACCGCCGCCTGGGGTTTGCTGCTTTTGGGTTCGTCGCCTTCATGGTGGGCGTCTCGTTCGCGGCAGTGCCACTTTATGACCTGTTTTGCCGGGCGACGGGGTTCGGTGGCACTCCAATGATCGGCCAACCCGCACCCACTACGCCGGGAACCGCCTTGGTTACCGTGCGGTTTAATGCGCAGACCCAGGCCAACCTGCCTTGGCGCTTCAACCCCCAGCAAACATCCATGCAAATGCGCGTTGGTGAGGAGGCGCTGGCTTTCTATATTGCACGCAACATGGGCAGCGGGCCGTCTACGGGTATCTCGACCTATAATGTTTCTCCCGACATTGCGGCTAAGTATTTTCACAAGACCGCTTGTTTCTGCTTTGAGGAGCAGACACTGGAGCCAGGACAGCAGGTGGATATGCCACTCGCCTTCTGGGTAGATCCACGTATTGCCCAGGACCCTGCCACGCGGGACATCCGCACTATCACCATCAGCTATAGTTTCTTCCGCAGCTTGAACGACGCGGAGCGGGCAGGGGCCTTGGCCAATGCCGGGCCACACGTCGGTGCTGCTCGTACGAATCGCTGAGCCGCTTTTCACGAGGAATACCTTGATTCGTCCCCGAGTTTAAGGGATCATAAGCCGTCATGATTGGAAGACGTCAGGCGGCCAAAAAATACAGGTCGCTGGAGCGTTTAGGCATGAAAAAACTAGGATTTTTCGATGGCTAGCAACGCGGGGGGCGCAAGCCCTTACAAACACCCCTACCATCTGGTTGAACCCTCCCCTTGGCCTATACTTTCCGCTTTTGCGGCGGGGTCCATGCTTTTTGGCGTCATCGTGATGGCCCATGACGGCGGATCATGGGTTTTGGGCATCGGCGGTGTCGGCCTTCTTGCCTGCATGTTCGGCTGGTGGCGTGACGTGCTGAAGGAAAGCCAGATTGCCGGTCTTCATACACCTGTGGTCCGCCTGGGGCTGCGCTACGGTATGATCCTTTTTATCGCTTCCGAAGTGATGTTTTTCGTGGCCTTCTTTTGGGCCTATTTTCACTTCGCACTATTCCCCGAGCATGTCTCTGGCGCCGAGCGTGCCATCTGGCCGCCCGCCGGTGTCAAGACGTTCGATCCGTGGGATCTGCCCTTCCTCAACACGATGATTTTGCTGCTCTCTGGCTGCACTGTGACCTGGGCGCATCATGCGCTGATGGTTGATGATCGCAAGAATCTGGTCCGCGGCCTTGCGCTGACGGTGATGCTCGGGATTGCCTTTACCGGGCTTCAGGCCTGGGAATATACAATGGCGCCCTTTCCCCTGAATGGCGGTGGCATCTATTCCTCGACCTTCTATCTGGCGACGGGTTTCCACGGATTCCACGTTGTGGTGGGCACTATCTTTCTGGCAGTTTGCCTCTTCCGCTCGATGGCGGGCCAGTTCACGCCCGAGCGGCATTTCGGCTTTGAGGCCGCCGCTTGGTACTGGCATTTCGTGGATGTGGTATGGCTCTTCTTGTTTATCTCCATCTACATTTTTGGCGCGGGTGAACTCGCGCATCATTGAAGTCCGCACTGGTGCACCATCCGAGCATCACGGTTTGTGCCCCCGAAATACATGAGTCGCCCTCTTCCCCTTTTGGCCCGCATGGTCAGATGATGGCAGAGGTGGCCTTAACGGAGACGAACACATGGCGAAGTTCGGATTAAGTCAGTCGGTACGACGCGTGGAAGATCCCCGCCTGCTTCTGGGGAATGGACGCTACACGGATGACATTGCTCTCGCTAACCAGGCCCATGGCCATGTTCTGCGGAGCCCTCACGCTCATGCGAAGATCGTTTCCATGGATGTGACCGCCGCGCGCGCGATGCCTGGCGTGCTGGCCATCATGACGGGCGCTGATCTCGTCGCGCTTGGGGTGGGCGAAGTGCCCTGCGTGATCCCTCTCAAAAACAGCAATGGTTCAGACCGCTCCAACACGCCGCGCCTGCCGCTCGCTACCGATGCCGTCCGCCATGTGGGCGATCCGGTTGCCTTCGTCGTTGCCGAAACGGTCGAGCAAGCGCGCGATGCTGGTGAGGCGATCGAGATGGAATATGAGGTCCTAGCCTCTGTCACCGATCTCGCCGTGGCGGCCGAGGCGGACCAGCCGCAAATTTGGGAATCCGCACCGAACAATACCGTTTTCGACTGGGAAGTAGGCGACAAGGCGCGCACTGATTCGCTGGTCTCAGGCGCCGCGCATGTCACGCGGCTGACGGTGGTGAACAATCGAGTGGTCGTCGCATCCATGGAAGGGCGCGCCTGCGCGGCCGAATATGATGCGGCGAGCGGCCATTTCACGGTTTACGCCGGGACTCAGGGCTCGTGGCTGGTGAAGAACCTCCTTGCTTCCTCTGTGCTTAAGGTCGAGCCGGAGAAGGTGAGAGTGGTCACGCCAGACGTGGGCGGTGGGTTTGGCATGAAGCTCTACCTTTACGCGGAATATGCGTTGTGCGCGCTTGCCGCCCGCGCCACGGGTCGGCCGGTTAAATGGGCAGCCGAACGGACCGAGGCCTTCCTGTCAGACACACATGGGCGGGACAACATCACGCTTGGCGAACTTGCGCTGGATGCAAATGGCAAATTCATAGCGCTGCGCACCAAAAACGTTGCGAATATGGGCGCGTATCTTTCGACCTTCGCCCCATTCATCCCGACCGGTGCAGGCACCAAGGTTCTCGCCAGCGTTTATGATTTTCAGGCCATCCATGCGCGCGTGTTAGGCATCGTCACGAACACAGTGCCTGTTGACGCCTATCGTGGTGCCGGCCGGCCAGAAAGCAATTATCTGGTCGAGCGCTTGATTGATCAGGCGGCCCGCGACCTGAAGATTGATCGAATCGAGCTGCGTCGCCGCAACATGGTTCAGCAATCCGCCATGCCCTACCTTACCGCGATGAACCAGCGCTATGACAGCGGCGATTTCCCCCGGGTAATGGATGCGGCTTTGGGCAAGATTGATTGGGCCGGCTTCCCCGCAAGGCGCGCGGAAGCAGCCCAGCGAGGCAAGAAGCGCGGCATCGGCATAGCCTATTACCTCGAAGCCACTGGCGGTGGGCCGACAGAGAACGCAAGGGTCGCATTCGCCGATGACGGTATGGTGGATGTTTATGTCGGCACGCAAAGCACTGGCCAGGGACATGAGACGGCTTATGCCATGCTCACTGCCAATGAGCTCGGGATTCCCATGGGGAAAATCCGCATTCAGCAGGGAGATAGTGACTCGCTACCGGCCGGCGGCGGCACCGGTGGAGCGCGAAGCCTATATTCCGAAGGTCAGGCCATTCTCATCACCACGGCGAGTGTAATTGAGAAGGGTAAGCAGGCGGCGTCCGAGATCCTCGAAGCCGCCATCGTTGACATCGAGTTCACCAAAGGCCGGTTCGACGTGGTCGGCACTGATCGGGGGATTGATATCCTCACATTGGCCGCGCGCCAGCGCCAACGCATCGCGGCGGGCGAGGACACCATCCTGCTCGACGCGCTGGAGACGGCGAAGATCGAAGCGCACACCTTCCCCAACGGCTGTCATGTGGCCGAGGTGGAAGTGGACCCTGATACCGGTAGCATCGCCATCCCGCGCTATATCGTTGTGGACGATGTGGGCCACGCGCTGAATCCGCTGATAGTTCGCGGCCAAGTGCATGGCGGCGTGGCACAGGGCATCGGCCAGGCGTTCATGGAGCGCACTTCCTACGACGCCGAAAGCGGCCAGCTGCTCAGCGCTTCCTTCATGGATTACGCCCTTCCGCGCGCCGAAGACCTTCCTGATATTGAAGTGGATCTGATTGAAGTGCCCTGCGAGACCAATCCTCTCGGTGTGAAGGGTGCGGGCGAGGCGGGCGCGGTGGGGTCGCCGCCAGCCGTGGTGAACGCGCTCATTGATGCTCTGAGCGATGCGGGAGTTACAGCAATTGACATGCCGGCCACGCCGGAAGTTGTGTGGAAGGCGCTGCAGGCCGCTTAGCAACGCCAGCGGGTATGCTGTCGAGCAGCCGAGGTTTGGCACGGACCGGTTTCTTCGTCATTCCCGGTTTGAAAAGTCACGCTCCGGTCGGCGGCTTCACGGTCAGGTCCCGCTTGTCGAGCATCTCGGTCACGTAGGGATGGATAGAACCGCCCTGAAACAGGAACATGCCCTGCATTGGCCCGCGCACCCGTTTCCTGCGATGCTTGCCGCCATGATCCGACCGCCCCGGCGAGACCCGGTCTATCCGGCGGTCGCGCAGCCCGTCCGCCCCCTCGTTGTCAGAGCGTAGGCTAAGGTGCATGAATTGCCAGCCGCAAAGGCGCAGTATTCACGCGCCCGCTCCGCCCCGATCAAACGCCACCGAAAACCATCCAGCGCATTCTCGAAGCGGGTCACGAACACACCCCACAACACCCGTTTGCTTTCGCATGGGCCACCCAAAGAACAGGCAAGAGCAAGCCTACTCTTCGCGCGCTACGAAGGCAGTGCAGATGACGCGCTCTCAACTGCTGCCGCCGCGGCGCCTTGGCCATGCGATTTACCTCGCTGGATGGATTGATTGCCACCGCCTGACGTGACGCGGGCGTCTCCATGTGGCACTTGTGATCGCCCGGTGATCCCGTCGCAGGGTTCCACGACAAAGGGGAGGCCATGAATCGTAGTTGGGTGCCACTTTCGCCCGGGCGCCGAATGGTCGCGGACCTCTCCTGGGCCTCCCTGCGGGTGCCTCGCTGCGCCATCGCGGCCCGGCTGCGCGTGCCCCGGGCACTATCCGCTCGCGGCGCCCTGGCAGCACCCCGCCCGCCCTGGACAGCCATTTTTGCCAAGGGCTTCGCGCTGCTCGCCGAGAATCATCCCGTGCTGCGGCAGTTACACGCCACCCTGCCAGGTCCGCGCCTCCTGCGGCTGGATCACGCTATCGGTTGCGTGATGGTCGAGCGGCAGCACAGGGACGAGCCGACCTTGACCCTGGCGCGCTTCGTCCAGCCGCATGCCATGACGCTTACCGAACTTGCGGCCATCCTCGAACACGCCAAGACTGCGCCGCCCGAAGCCAACAAAACTTTCCATCGAATGCTGCGCTTTACCCAGCTTCCCTGGCCCCTGCGGCGGCTGATGATGCAGGTCGGCCTGTCCTTCGCTACGCCGCTTGCCCGCTATGCCGGCAGCTTCGCCGTCTCCAGCCTCGGCGCGCAGGGGGTGCAGATACTGGAAAGCGTCAACATCCTTCCAGTGCTGATCACTTATGGCCCAATGGACGGCGAGGGTGGCGTAGATGTCTGCTTTATCTTCGATCACCGCGTCATGGATGGTGCGGACGGTGCTATGGCACTGCGCGGGATCCAGGAGATGATCGAAGGGCCCGTGACGGACGAACTCAACCTAATGGGGCGCTCCGCTTGACGCTCTGCGACGCGGCTGTCCACAAGCCCCGATGACCGCTTCCGAGGATTTCATCCCCCCCCGCCCCGCCTCGCCCCCGCGCTTTCCGAGCGGGCTTCGCGCGCTGCGCGCCTCAGCGACGGATCTGTTGAGGCTTTTCCCCGAGTCCGCCTTCCGCCACCGGATGCTGCCCTTCAGTGCCATCTCCCAACGCGTTCTTGTGGTGAACGAGCCAGAGATGGTACGCCGCGTCTTCATCACCGGCCGCGCCGAATTCGAGGCGAAAAGTCGGCATTTCCGCCAGGCGCTGGAGCCCGTCATCGGTGACAGCATGTTCCTCAACAGCGGGAACATCTGGCTCACCCGACGTACGCTTATGGCCAGGCTGCTGCATCCCTCGCGCACGGCAGGCTTCCACCCGATTTTTGTGCGAGGTGCGGAGGAATTGGCCGCAGACTGGAACAGCCGCGTGGATGTGGCGGCTGGCTTCGCTGCGGCCACGGCACTCGCCGTCATGCGGGCACTCTTCGGCGAGGCCGCGC
Source organism: Acetobacterales bacterium (assembly GCA_038247025.1). GTDB lineage: Bacteria > Pseudomonadota > Alphaproteobacteria > Acetobacterales > Acetobacteraceae > Roseococcus. The sequence goes on along the minus strand of JBBRVI010000047.1, from coordinate 6,414 downwards.
GGCCAGCGGATGCGGCTCGGCTCGCGTCAAGCTTCGCCGCGTTTGAAGGCAGCGTTCTTGCGGTGGATTTCGCGCATGTTTTTGGCCTGCCCGAACGCTGGACCGGCTGGCAACTGCGTTCCGCCCGCCGCCACGCGCGCGACATTCGCGCCCTATGCGCCAGATGCATCGCCGAAGCCGGCAATAAGCCGGAAGGTCTGTTTGGTGAGCTTCGCACCGCGCTGGACGAGAATGGCGCGCCGCTGCTGGACGCGACGCAATTGGTGAATGAGGTGGCGATGTTGTTGCTGGCCGGCAGCGAGACCGGCGCCAATGTGCTGACCTGGACGCTGTATCTCGTTGCGAGCCATGCACCCACGCGCGAAAGGTTGCGCGCCGAGCATGCGACCGTGCTGGGCGGCCGCTTGCCTGATGTGGCGGATCTCAGCGCCTTGCCGTTCACCAAAGCAGTGATCCAGGAGGTGATGCGCCTCTACCCCCCCGTGCCTTACCTCTCGCGCGAGGCAGCGCAGACTGAACGCATCGCCGGCATTCAGGTGAAGGCGGGCGAGACGGTGATGGCCATGCCCTGGCTGCTGCATCGCAATTCTCATCTTTGGGAAGCCCCGCACGCCTTCCGTCCCGAGCGCTTTCTGCCCGATGCACCTCAGAAGCCGCCGCAATTCGGCTATCTGCCGTTTTCAATCGGCCCACGCATCTGCGCCGGGGCTTCCTTCGCCATGGCGGAGATGATGGTTTTCTTGGCGGTTCTGCTTCCCCGACTGGAATTCAGCGTCCCAAACGATACAGTGCCAGTACCCCGGGCACGCCTGACCTTGCGTCCTAAGGGTGGAATGCCCCTAGAGGTTCGGCGCATCTAAGCGGTGTAGCATCCCCAAGTTCCAGCGTTTGGCCCTTTCGCCCGCAATCTGTGTTGATCGCGAGCATACGATTCGCAGGGCCCGTTGTTTCGACAATCCCGAGATCGGCCAGGTAACGGTCCGGCGCGGTGGCGCCGTCCGCTCGCCGCCAGACCCAGTCGGAACATGACGCGCAGTTAAACTTCTTGAAATCTAGCGCTGGGCAGGCCATGTCCCGCTCCATCCAGGGGCGACCGGAATCGCCCCCTCGCTGGAGGGAAAGACGATATGACTGACGACGAACGCCGGATCATTTCCGATTATGTGATGCGCGTGGCAGGCGTACAGCAATCCGCTGCCCCCGCCGCAAGCGGCCCCTGGGGTGGCCGGGTGCCACAGACTGGCGCCGCGCAGCAATTGCCGCCGATCGAGCCTGCGGCAGATGCCTTCATCTCGGAGCTTTTCGCGAAGTATCCGGAAGCACGCTTCCGTCTAACCCAAACCGCCTTCGTCCAGGAGCACGCCCTGGTCCAGGCGCAGAACCGCATCCAGGAACTGGAGTGGGAGTTGGAGGCCAGCACCCGCCAAGCGCAGGCCGCAAACAGCCGCGGTTTCCTCGGCCTTGGCGGCTCGCGCCCCGCGCCCATGCCGGCACGACCCACGCCGATGGAGCCCCCCGGCGGCGCAATGCCACAGCGGCAAGGTCCGGGCTTCCTGGGAACGGCCATGATGACGGCGGCTGGCGTGGCCGGTGGTCTCGTGCTGGGCAACATGTTGATGAATGCGTTCTCCGGCAGCGGCGGCTCCGCCGCAGCGGCCACGGGTGGCGGCGGCTTTGGCCAGGAGGCGGTTCCGACCTCTTCTGCCTGGACCGATCCGGGAACGGCCGCGTCCAATTCCGGCTGGGGCGGCAATGACGCTTCTTCCGGAGGCTATGACAATGGCGGCGGCGCCAATGATGCGTCGGGCAGCTACGACGATGCTGGCGGCGGGTATGGCGACGAAGATATCTAAGCGCTGACTATCATTGATGGGAAAGGGGCGGCTTCGGCCGCCCTAAATGGTTAAATGCTTGACGGACGGCCCTAGCTTGGGCGTCGGCTCGAACCCTGCTATCCGCCTCGTATGCGCGCACTCCAACTTCTCGCCAACCGTGACCTTCGCCTCATCGAAATCCCCCCCCCGCCACCACCGGGCCCGGGTGAAATTCAACTCGCCATGCGGGCCGTCGCACTCAACCACATTGATGTCTGGGGCTGGCGCGGCATGGCCTTCGCCAAGCGCGATCTCCCCATCAGCGTCGGCGCCGAGGGCGTGGGGGAAGTCGCGGCCCTGGGCCAGGGTGTGGAGGACTTCCACCCTGGCGAGCTTGTCGTGCCCTATGGCGGCCTTACCTGTGGTACCTGCAAAGAATGCCTGCGCGGCCGCGACAATCTCTGCGAGAACATCAAGGGCATTCGCGGCTTCCATGTGGATGGCTTCGCGCGCGGCCTGATCAACATACCTTCGCGACAATGCATGAGGGTGCCGGCGGGTGTAACGGCTGAGGATGCAGCCTGTGCGGGTATCACTTTTTCCACCGTCCAGCATATGTTGTTCGACAATGCGAAGCTTGAGCCGGGCGAGACCATACTGATCCATGCCGTGGGTTCTGGCATCGGCACGGTCGCTGTGCGCATGGCGAAAGCGATCGGCTGCACTGTGATCGGCACTGTCGGCGACGAGTTCAAGGCAGAAAAGGCCCGCGCCGAGGGCGTGGACTATGTCGTCAACTACAACACCGACCGCTTCGAAAGCCTGGCGCGGCGCGTCACCGGCAAGCGGGGCGTGGATGTGGTGTTCGAGCATGTGGGGGCCGCCACCTGGGCCGGTTCATTGCTTGCGCTGAAAATGGGCGGGCGGCTGGTCACGTGCGGCAGCACCAGCGGGGTCTCGGCCGAGACCAACCTGATGATGATCTTCCAGCGGCAATTGCGCATCCAGGGCAGCTTCGGCGCCACCATGCGCAACATCGCCGAAGGCCTCGACAAGATGGCCGCCGGGATTCGCCCCGTGCTCGACACCGTGCTGCCGATGGAGGCGTTCGAGCAGGGGCTTGCGCGGCTTGAAGCGCGCAACGTGTTCGGAAAGATCGTCATCAAGCTGTGAAGCGGGTGGGCGAATGGCTGGTGGCCTGGCTGTCCCGCCAGGTCTTTGCCGCTCTGCGGCTGTTGGGTCCGGACCGCGCCTCCAATCTCGGCGCCTGGCTCGCGCCCAGGATTGGCCGCTGGCTGCCGCATCACCGGTTTACCCTGGAAAATCTTCGTCTCGCCTTCCCCGAAAAGAGCGAGGCCGAACGTGCGATGATCGCGCGTCAGTCCTGGGCCAATCTGGGCCGCACCGTCTGCGAGTATCCGCATCTAGACGTGCTCTATGACGGCGATGGATTGCGCGTGGAATCGCATGATGCGACCAAGAAGCGCCTGGCTGCGATGCGTGAGGCCGGCCAGCCGGTGCTCATCTTCGGCGCGCATCTGGCCAATTGGGAATTGCCCGCCGTCATTGCCCATGCTTTCGGGCAGCGCGCGGCCATCCTCTACCGCACGCCCAACAATCCCTTCATCGCCGCCGATATCGTGAAGATGCGCGAGCCCATCATGGGCACGCTGATCCCGGCCGGGATCTCGGCGCCCATCCGCATGGCCGAGGCGTTGGATTCCGGCATCAATCTCGGCATGTTGGTGGATCAGCGCTTCGGGCGGGGGCCGCGCGTCCCTTTCTTCGGGCATCCCGTGGCAGCCAACCCCTTCATCGCGCGGCTGGCGCGGCGCTTTGAAGCTCCTGTGCACGGCATCCGCGCCATCCGCCTGCCGAATAACCGCTTCAGCCTGGAACTGACCGAGGCGTTGGACCTGCCGCGCGACGCCAAGGGCAAGGTGGATACCGACGCCGCGACGGCCATGATCAACCAGATCATCGAAGGCTGGGTGCGCGAGCATCCAGGGCAATGGCTCTGGATGCATCGGCGCTGGCGTCCCTGACGGTCAGAACACGAAGCGCGACCCCACCAACACGCTGCGTCCGGGAATCTGGAACCCGTTCACCGGCTCGAACTTGCTGTCGGTCAGGTTCCGCGCCTCCAGGAACCCCGTGATACGCGGATTGAAAGCGTAGCTCGCCGCTATGTTCAGGATGGTGCCGCTCTTGTTGTTGGTAGGTCGATTCACGCTCGACCCATTGTTCAGATAGCTGGCGAAGGCACCCTCCGGCGAACGGCCAGTGAACTGCACCTGTGGCGAAATGACCAGCCCCGCGACGGGCGCGATCCGTCCGGTCCAACTGATCACACTCTCCGGCCGGCGGGGCAGCGCGCGGCCTGTGGAGGCATCCTCAGCGTCGGTGATGGTCCATGCGAGATCCATACTCAGCCAGGGCGCCGGCCGTAGCGTGTACATCAACTCAATGCCCTTCAGGTTCGCCTGGTTCACATTTATCAACGACGTGAAACGCCCGTTGGAAACAATGAGATCCGTCACACGAGACTGAAAGAACGTCCATCCAAATGTCGAGAAACGCTCGATCCCAAAGGCGGGAATGTCGAGCTCGGCCCCGAATTCGTAGCCGATGGTGTTCTCAGGCTTCAAGTTCGGATTGCCGCGGAAGCTTGTGCCGATCTGCCCGAAGCGCTGAAATAGCGAGGGAGCGTTAAACCCCGTGCCACCCGAGGCCCGGAGCCGTAAATTGAATTCGGGAATGCTGTAGACCGTGCCAACGCGCCACGTGGTCACGCTCGTAAAACCGCTTACAGAGTCATGGCGTAATCCGCCCGTGACATCCAGGCGGTTCCAAAAGCGATACTGTACCGCCACATGCCCCGCCGACGTGTCCTGCTTGGCGTTGACAAGGGTGCGGAAGGGCGCGCTACCGGCCTGGCTCGACACGTCCTCATGCGCGAAATTTACGCCGAAAGTGACGGCGCCGTCCGTGGCAGGGCCGAAGCCCGGCAAGCGCACCACGTTGCCCCAATCCACGCTCTGCCGTGTGCCGCGAAAGTAATCCTGCGTTGCCGAACGACTGAGGATGTCGGGCAGGTTGGAAAAGGTGCGCCGGTCCTCGGTGGCGGCCAGCCGCAAGCCCGAGGTCCATGCCCCATTCAGCAGCGTTGTTTCGCCGCGCAACTGACCCATCCAACGCCGATCATCAGCAGTGTAGTTCGGGTCATCGCGCGGCACATTGTCAATGCCGATGCGGTTCTCCCGCCAGCGCACCAGCCCCTCGATGCGGGTTCCCGCGATGGGCGTGTAGCCGATCCGCACCGTGGCATTCGTGCCGCGGAAACCATCCGCCTCGCCCAAGGTGCGGAAGAAGCGCGAGGCCGTGGCGTTGAAGCCTTGGGTGGAGACGTTGTTCAGGCTGGCCAGATAATCAAAGGCGCCCACCGTGCCCGCCACGCCGCCACCCGTGCGCAGCGTGCGCTGCGATCCGCCGGCGACCTCGCCATAGGGCATGAAGGTCCGATCCACCGGCGCGCGCCGCGTGACCAGGTTGATCACCCCGCCCACCGCCGCACTGCCATAAAGCGAGGAGGCCGGGCCGCGCAGCACCTCGATGCGTTCGATGTCGAACAGCGTTTCATTGCCGAAATTGAAGGCACCGGAGGCATCGGAGGGGTCATTCACTGGCACGCCATCCATGAGCACGAGCGTGGATCGGCTGGAATTGCCCCGGATGAAGACACTGGCCTGTTGGCCAGGCCCGCCCGATTGGGCGATGCGCAGGCCGGGCACGCTCTCCAGTGCCTGGGCCAGGGTGGTGTAGCCGCGCTCCTCGATCATGCGGCGGTTAATAACAGTGATGGAGGCGGGCACGCGCTCCAGCGGCGTAGGGACGCCGGTGGCGGTGACAATCGTGTCAGGCAGGGCGATGGGCGTTTGGCCATGGGCAAGCGTTGCTGATGCCAGGATGGCAGCAGAGGTCAAAAGAATGCGGCGCATGGGGTGCTCCCGTGTTGCGCGTGACGACATGCCGCACAGGGAGAAGTGCCCCGCACGACGACTGGCGTGGAGCTCGCAAACGGAACAAGTCCGTGGCACCGGTGCACCCCGCCCGGTACGCGCAAGAACACTCTGTGAAGGCCGGTCTCCTGGCTCGCGGGTCGTTGCCTCGGTCCGCCTTCTCACCCCAAAGGGGCAATGGCTGATGGACCGAGGCTCGCCGCCTACAGTTGCGGGGGCAGCTGCGGATTGGGGGAGGAGCCCCACTCACGCATTCCCGTTTCAACCCTCATCGGGTCACCTTCACATGCGGCAAAGACTAGACCGGTTTAAAGCATCCAGCCAAGGGCCTTGATGCCCACCCAGATGAGCGCACCAATCACCACGGTTGCAAAGATGCAACCCAGCAGGGTCAACGCTGCGCCGATGCCGATGACGCGGTTGTCGGATTCCACAACGCCCAGCGCCATGACAATATTACCGAAGGCCGGCGGCCCATTGGTGCCAGGCCCGGGCAGAATGAGCATGAGCGCGCAATAGACCGTCAGCCAGCCGACAAGCTTGTCACCTACGGGCCTGGTAAAAAAGCCGGGGCGTGGCTT
>JBBRVI010000046.1:0-16554 GCA_038247025.1 Acetobacterales bacterium | reverse complement strand
GGGCAATGCCGACGAAGCGAATGGTCCCGATGGATAGTGGCAGCGCGCGCATCAGCGGCCCTTTCCTTGTGCCGCGCCGCGGCGGGCAATGCCGACGAAGTGAATGGTCCCGATGGATAGTGGCAGCGCGCGCATCAGCGTGGTTCCTGCAGCGAATTGGCCCGGGCAGCATGGGCGAGGACAAGGTCGGCAAGATCACGCGCGGCCTGTGGACGTGCGAGGGATGCAGCAGCCCGGGCCGCTTGCGCAAGCCTTTCCGGAGAACCCAGCCATTCCGCCAGAAGTTCGGCCAGGCGCGCGGGCGTTGTGGCCCCCTGCGCGAGTACCAACGCCGCACCCACCGATTCGAGGGCACGGGCATTGGCCACCTGGTGGTTGTCGATGGCCGAAGGGAGCGGAACCAGCAGCGAAGGCCGCCCCGCGCAGGCGATTTCAGCGACTGTGGAAGCTCCTGCCCGCGCAATGACGAGATGCGCGCCGTCCAGCCGCCCCGCGATATCTGGAAAGAAGGGGGAAAGCTCGACAGGAATGCCGGTCTTGGAATAGGCGGCGCGGACACGTTCCAGATCTTCGACACGGCACTGCTGCGCGATGAGAAGGCGGGCGCGGATCCCGTCCGGCAGTGCCGCAATGGCGGCCGGCACGAGATCGGCGAAGATCCGCGCCCCAAGCGAGCCGCCCGTCACGAGCAAGCGCAAAGCCCCATCGGCCGGTGGATAGCCCCCACCGGCGAGCGCTGCGAGTGCCGGACGCACCGGATTGCCCACCCATTGCGTGCGCGCCCCTGGCGGTACGCGCGCCGTATCATCATAGGCCAGCGCCAGGACATCGGCGCGGGTTGCAAGAGCGCGGTTGGCGCGGCCCAGCACCGCATTCTGCTCGTGCAGGATCAAAGCCGGCTTCCGCGCGCCGAGGGTGAGCGCGGCGAGTGCGGGCGGAATGGCCGGATAGCCGCCAAAGCCTACCACCGCCGAAGCATCCAGGCGTCGGAGCAGGCCGCGCGCGGTCAGCGTGCCGGAAGCCAGTAGCGCGGCGCCCCGCGCCGCACGCAGCAGGTTGCGCCCGGCAATGCCCTCGCCATTGAGGACAAAGCGTTCGGCGCCGGCGAAGGCGGGGCTGTCAAAGGCGGCGGATCGCGCATCGGTAAAGAGCACGATGCGCTCGCCGCGCGCGGAAAGCTCCGCCGCCAGCGCTTCGGCGGGGAACAGGTGCCCGCCGGTCCCCCCGGCGGCGATGGCGATGGGGCGCAAGGCAGGGCCCCTCATGTCATCGCGGGCGCGCGCGCGCCTTCAGCGAGGGGGAAGGGCTGCGAACCCTCAGTCCGCGCGGTGCGGCGGCGCGTCAGTGCCAGCAGGAAACCCATGCCAATGGCCAGCGCGATTACCGATGAGCCGCCATAACTCACGAAGGGCAGCGTCATTCCCTTGGTCGGGATGAGGTGCAGCGAGGAGCCCATGTTGATGAAGGCCTGCAAGCCGAACTGCACGAGAAGGCCCGCGGCCGCAAGGGAGACGAACACATCGCGCTCATTGATCAGCCGCAGCAACCCGCGGATCACCACGAAGGCGAAGATGGCAAGGATGAGCAGGCAAGCCACCAGGCCGAATTCCTCGGCGGCGACGGGAAAGACGAAATCCGCATGGGCATCGGGCAGGGCGTCCTTCACGCGGCCCTCGCCGGGGCCACGGCCCAAAAGCCCGCCATTGCCGAAGGCTTCGAGCGACATGCGGATCTGGAAATTGTCGCCCGCCTCGGGGTCCAGGAAGCGCTGCACGCGCGAGCGCACATGCCCGTGCAGCGTGAAGGCCAGCACCGAGAGGCCCGCCACGCCGCCGGCACCCGCCACCACCCACATGAGGTTGATGCCCGAGACGAAGACCTGCGCCAGGAACACCGCGACAATCACCGCCAGCATGCCGATATCAGGCTGCTGCTTGAGCAAAAAGCTGACGACGCCGATGAGCAGAACGGCCAGGATCAACCCTGGAAAGTGCCTGGTCCGCTTGCCTTCGGCCATCAACCAGGCGCAGACGACGGCAAGGCAGGGCTTGAGGAATTCGGAGGGCTGAAGCGACATGCCCGGCAGCGAAAGCCAGCGCCGCGCGCCCTTGATCTCCGTGCCGATGACGAGTGTGAGCACCGTCAAGGCCAGCGCGCCGAGCGTGCCCAGTATGGCGAACCGCAGCACCCAGCGCGGTGAAAACAACGAGACCCAGACCATCACTAGCACTGCAAGCGTCGAGTAGAAGACCTGGCGCTCCAGAAACATCATGCGCGACGAAGCACCGATGCGGCTTGCCACGGCTGGCGAGGCGGAGAGCATCATCACATAGCCAATGGCGATCAGGGCCAGCAGCGCGGCGAGCGTCCAGCGATCCACGCTCCACCACCAGCGGCCCAGCGTCGAGGTATCGGTGCGGGAGACGGCCATCAGAACTTGGCTCCTGGCAGGGCGCGCACCATGGTGCGGAAGGCGTCGCCACGGGCGTCAAAGCCGGTGAACTGGTCCCAGGAGGCGGCGGCCGGCGAGAGCAGCACCACATCCGCCGCGCCGGCCAGCGCGGCCTCGGCGGCGGCGGGAACGGCCTCGGCCAGCGTGCCGCAAATGCGGTTCGGGACAGCGTGGGCGCTGAGCGTGGCGCCAAATTCGGGCGAGTTGCGGCCGATGAGAAATGCCTCGGCAATGCGGGGAAAGAATTCGGTGAGCGGGGCGATGCCGCCCTCCTTGCCTATGCCCCCCGCAATCCAGATCACGCGATCATAGCTGGCCAGCGCGCGGGCTGCGCTGTCGGCATTGGTGGCCTTGCTGTCATTGATGAAGCGCACGGCGCCAATGCGGCCCACCATCTCCTGCCGATGCGGCAGGCCGGGATAGGTCTCCAGCCCCTCGGCGAGACCTTCGCGCGGCAGGCCAAGCGCGAGTGCCATGGCCACGGCGGCGGCGGCGTTCTGGGCATTGTGGGTGCCGGGCAGGGTAGCGCTGCGCGAAAGATCGGCGATGGGGCCCTGCGTGTCGCGCAGGCTGTAGTCCTTGGCCCAGACGCCAATCGCCTGCTGCGCTTGGCCCGAGATCGGCACCAGCTGCGCCGCAACGCCCTGGCCGAGACTCGCCGTCGCCTCATCGTCCTGGCCAACCACGGCCACATCCCCGGCTTGCTGCGCGGCGAAGATGCGCGCCTTGGCGGCGCGGTAGCCTGCCATGTCGCCATGGCGGTCCAGATGGTCGGGGCTGAGGTTGAGCATCGCTGCGACATTGAATCGAAGTGTGTCGATTCGTTCCAGCATATAGCTGGACATTTCGAGCACATAAACGCCGTCATCAGGCAGGATTTGCATATCCAGCGCGGCGGGGCCGAGATTGCCGCCCACTTCGACGGCAATGCCTGCCCGCCTGAGAAGATGCGCCAGCAGCGCTGTGGTCGTGCTTTTGCCGTTTGTGCCGGTAATGCCGACGAAGCGCGCCTGGCTGCCGGCGGCGCGGACCGCGCGAAAGAGAAACTCCACATCGGCAAGGATGGGCTTGCCAGCTTTGCGGGCGGCCAGCGCAGACGGATGTGCGCTGGGCAGAAGATGCGGAATGCCCGGCGAGAGCAGCAGCGCGTCAAAATCGTGCGGCTCAGTGACGTTCAGGCCCTCCGCAGAGGCCTCAGCGCGCGCGGCCACGCCATCATCCCAGCAAGTGACGACTGCACCCCATTGGGAGAGGCGGCGTGCGGCGGGAAGCCCGGCGCGGCCGAGGCCAACAACAGCGACGCGCAAACCCAAAAACGGCTTCATCGGATCTTCAACGTCGAAAGCCCAATCAGCCCCAGCACCATCGCGATGATCCAGAAGCGGATCACGATGGTCGGTTCAGCCCAGCCCTTCTTCTCGAAATGGTGGTGCAGCGGTGCCATGAGGAAGACCCGCCGCCCGGTGCGCTTGTACCAGAACACCTGGATGATGACGGAAAGCGTCTCCACCACGAACAACCCGCCCACAATCGCCAGCACGATCTCATGCTTGGTGGCCACCGCGATGGAACCCAGCGCCCCGCCAAGTGCGAGGCTTCCAGTATCGCCCATGAAGACCGCCGCCGGCGGCGCGTTGAACCAAAGGAACCCCAGCGAGGCGCCGATCAACGCCGAGCAGAACACGGCCAATTCGCCCGAGCCGGGAACGGCATGAAGTTGCAGATAATCGGCGAAGATGCGGTTGCCGACGAGATAGGCGATCAGCGCGAAGACGGCGGCCGCGATCATCACCGGCACGATGGCCAGCCCATCCAGGCCATCGGTCAGGTTCACCGCATTGCCTGATCCCATCATCACAAAGGCCGCCACGAAGGGAAACAGGATGCTGAGCGGGATCAGGGTTTCCTTGAGAAACGGGACCGCCAGCTTGTCCGAAAGGCCAGCCGGCAGCAGATACATGAACCAAAGCGCCGCGATGAAAGCGATGCCCGCCTGGGCAATCAGCTTCGCGCGCCCGGACACGCCCTTGCTGTTGCGCCTGGTCACCTTCAGCCAGTCATCCACGAAACCCAGTGCACCATAGCTCAGTGTGACGAACAGCACCGCCCAGACGAAGCCATTGCGCAAATCCGCCCAGAGCAGCACCGATACCGAAAGCGACAGCAGGATCAGGACGCCACCCATGGTGGGCGTGCCCTTCTTGGTGATGAGGTGGCTCTCCGGCCCATCCTCGCGGATCGGCTGGCCACCGCGCTGGAAGCTGCGCAGCCAGGCGATGACGGTCTTGCCAAAGACGAGCGCGATGAAGAGGGCCGTCATGCAGGCCGCACCCGCGCGGAAAGTCAGGTAACGCGCCAGGTTGAACAGGATGAATTCATCCGCGAGGGGTGAGAGCAGCAGCGGAATCATGTGTTCTTATCCCCAGCGCGGTGCAGCGCACGAATAATTTCAGCCATGCCCATGCCGAGCGAGCCCTTGACCAGCACCGCATCGCCATCACGCAACGCCGCAGAGATCAGGGGGGCGAGGCTGGCCGCGTCCTCGGTGTGAAATCCCCGCCGACGTTCCGGCAGGGCGTTGAAAAGATGCCCCATCAGGGGTCCACAAGCATAAACCAGATCGGCCGCGTTCGCCGCATCGGAGGCCAGCGCCCGGTGCAGGCCAGGGCCGAAATCCCCCAATTCAAGCATGTCGCCCAGCACCGCGATGCGCCGCCGGGCCTTCTGCGCCGCAAGCACCAGCAAGGCCGCGCGAACGGAGGAATCCGAGGCGTTGTAGCTCTCATCCAGCAGCAGGGCCGTGCCGTCGTCGGGGGTTGCAATCCGGCGCATCTCGCCGCGCCCTGCGCCCGCGCCAAAGCCTGAAAGCGCTGCGGCCGCGAGACCCGTATCGCCACCTGCCGCCTGGATGGCGGCCAGCGCGGCCAGCGCGTTCAAGGCCATGTGCTTGCCAGGTTGTTCCAGACGCACCACGACATGGCGGCCGGATAACTCGAACTCCGCTTCGCTGGAGGACGCATCACCTCGCCAGGCGAGCATGCGCGCCGAGGCTTCAGGGCTTTCCCCAAAGCCGACCACCTGCGCGCCAAGCCCGCGTACGATCGCAGCCATCCGCCCGAAATGCGGCGAATCCTGCGGCAGAATCGCAAAGCCGCGAGGCAGAAGCCCAGCCGCGATATCCGCCTTCTCCTCGGCAATCGCTTCCTGGCTGCCGAGATGGCCGATATGCGCAGTGCCGACGCTGGTGACGATCACCACATGCGGCCGCGCCAAGCGCGAAAGCGGCGCGATCTCGTGGCGGTGATTCATCCCGATTTCGACGGCGGACCATTGCGTTGCGCGCGGCATGCGCGCCAGGGTCAAAGGCACGCCCCATTGATTATTGTGGCTGGCGGCCGAAGCATGGGTGGCTCCCAGAGCTGCACAGGCACGTTTGAGCATGTCCTTCGTGGTCGTCTTGCCCACGCTGCCGGTGATCGCGATGACCTGCCCCGCCATGCGCGTGCGGCCTGCAACGCCCAGCGCGTTGAGGCCCATCAGCGTATCGCTCACCTTTAGAACGGCGCCATCCATCGCGCGGTCCACCATGGCAAAAGCACCGAGGTTGAGAGCATCAGGCACGAAATCATGGCCATCGCGCTGGTCTCGCAGGGCCACAAACAGGTCGTTCGGCTGGATGCTGCGCGTGTCAATCGAAACGCCTGTGACGTTGAGCGAATCGGCGCAGGTTCCGCCCGTCGCATCCCGCAACTCCTGCGCGGTCCAGAGCGCGCTCATGCGCCAATGCCCGCCAGCCGGCGCACCACGTCCACATCATCGAAGGGCGTGGTCACACCCGCGATGGTCTGCCCGGTTTCATGTCCCTTGCCGGCGACGGCCAACACGTCGCCGGGCTTGAGGGCGGCGAGTGCCAGGGCGATGGCGGCCTCACGTTCTCCCCCATCGCGCGCGCCGGGAGCGGCGGTGAGGATCGCTGTGCGGATCGCGGCGGGATCCTCGCTGCGCGGGTTGTCATCCGTGATCCACAGCACGTCGGCAGCCTGGGCGGCGGCCGCGCCCATCAGCGGGCGCTTGCCGGGATCGCGGTCGCCGCCCGCACCGAACAGCACATGCAGCTTCGAACCTGACGCGACATGCGGGCGAAGCGCGTCCAGCAGCCGCGTCAGCGCATCGGGTGTATGGGCGTAATCCACATAGACCGCCGCGCCATTCGTCAGCGTGGCGGCAAGTTCCATTCGCCCCCGCACGGGGGCGAGCTTGGCCAGGCGTTGCAGCACCTCGGCCACGCTCATGCCCAGGCCGATGGCCAGCCCCGCCGCAACGAGCGCATTGTCAGCCTGGAATCGACCCGGTACGGCAAGAGCGAGCTCACTCCGCGTGCCGAAAACCTCCAGCGTGAGTGCCTGCCCCGATGGCAGGGCGCGCTGGCTCACCAGGCGGATGTCGCCACCCACTTCGATGCCCCGCAGCCCGCGCGCGGCGATGACGGCGCGCAAGGCCTGCAGCGTCTCGGCGTCCATGCCGCCATGGATCACGGCGGGTGCGCCTGCCGGCAGCAGCGTGTTGAAAAGCCGCAGCTTGGCCGCGCGATAGGCCGCCATGCTGCCGTGATAATCCAGATGATCGCGGGTGAGGTTGGTGAAGGCCGCCGCCGCCAGCTTCACGCCATCCAGCCGCCGCTGTTCCAGCCCATGTGAGCTGGCTTCCAGCGCCAGGTCCCGCACCCCGGCGCGATGCAGCGCAGCCAGCGTTGCATGCAGCGCCACGGGGTCGGGCGTGGTGAGGTTCTCCCCACGTGGAAAGCCGGGCGCGACCAGTCCCAGCGTGCCCAGGGAGGCGGCGTGCTCGCCCATGATCTGGCGGTGGAAGTCCGCCGTGCTCGTCTTGCCATTGGTGCCGGTGATGGCAACCACGCGCTCGGGCTGCGCGCCGTGGAAGGCGGCGGCGATCAGCGCGAGGGTCCGGCGCGCGTCGGCGGATTGCAAAAACGGCCGAGCTGGCACGCCCTCAGGCCATGCAGTGCCCTCAGGCGCCATGATGGCTGCAGCACCCGCGGCGACCGCATCTGGGATGAAGCGCGTGCCATTGGCGCGGCTGCCCGGCAGCGCGGCGAACAGGTAACCCGGCCGCACGGCGCGGCTATCCGATGTGACGCCCAGGATCTCTTGCGCGTCCCCGGCCATCAGGCCGGAGAACAGCGCGCCGAGGTCATCGAGCCGCACGGCCCGTCTCGGGAGGGGTTGGGGCGAGAACAAGCCGCGGCATGGCGATGCCATCATTCGCATCGGTGCGCCGTATCGGAGCGGGTGCTGCGTCGAGAGGGCTGCGCGGGAGCATGGCGGGGGTTGCGGGGCTGCGCGGGGCAGGCGCGCCGGCTTGGGTGGCGCGGGGCCGGCCGCCGCCATTGAGCGGCAGGGCAATGCTGGCCTGGATCTGCGCGATGCGGTCCGTCTCGGGCACCATGCCCAGGATGGGCGCCACGCGCTCCACGACGCGCCGTGCTGTCGGCGCGGCGACCACGCCGGCGGTCGCATAATTGCCCGTATCGGCGCGAGGCTTGGGCTCATCCACCAGGACGTGCAGCGCATAGCGCGGCGCGTTCATCGGGAAGGCGCCAACGAAGGAGGAGATGCGCCGGTTTTCCAGATATTGACCGCGCTCGCCCACTTTTTGCGCGGTGCCGGTCTTGCCGCCCACGAAGTAGCCCGGGCTTTCCGCCTGGCGGCCGGAGCCATCGGTCACAGCCACACGCATCAACCGGCGCATCTGTTCCGAGGTGCGTTCGCTGATGACGCGCACGCCCTCGCGTTCATGCCCCTGGGCCTGCGCCAGAACGGTGGGGTGGCGCAGCGTGCCGCCATTGGCAAGTGCCGAGACGCCATTGACGATGTGCAGGGGTGTGACGGAAATTCCGTGCCCGAAGCCGATGGTCATGGTGTTGATGTCACGCCAATTCCGCACTGAAGGGGCGAGGGTTGCCGCGGATTCTGCCAACTCGATCCCGGTGCGGCTGAGCATCCCCAGCCGCCCCATGAATTCCCGGTGCCGCGTGGCGCCGACGGACATCGCCATGTGCGCACTCGCCAGGTTGGACGAATAGGCCATGATCTCAGGCAGGGCGAGCCAGCGATTCTTGCCCTTGAAATCATTGATCTCGTGCCGGCCGATGCGGATGGGGCGCGAGGCGTCAAAGCCGCCCGTCATCGTGACGGTGCCAAGCTCCAATGCCATGGCCGCGGTAAACAGCTTGAAGGTGGAGCCAGGCTCATAGACGCCGGTGACGGCACGGTTGAACCGTTGCTCCGCTGGCGCGCGGGCGAGATCGGCCGCGGCGAAATCGGGCAGGCTGACCATGCCGAGAACTTCAGCCGTGCGGACATCCATCAGGATGGCCGAGCCGCCGATGGCGTTGAAGCGCTCGATGGACCATTCCAGAGCCTCGCGCAGCTCGCGTTGGATGCGGATATCTATGGACAGGCGCAGCGCGTCGCGCGTCACGCGCAGGCGCTCGTCATACCACTTCTCGACGCCGGCGATGCCTTCGCCATCCACATCCACGGCACCCAGCACATGGGCAGCGTCCCGCCCGCGCGGATAGGTGCGGCGTTCGGCGTTTTCGAAGTACAGGCCAACGATGCCCAGGTCGTTGATGGCCTGTTGCTGGCGAGGCGTGATGAAGCGGTCGAGATAAGCGAATTGGCGCGGCGGGCTGAGGCGGGGCAACAGCCTCTCGCGTTCCAGATGAGGCAGGATGCGGACGAGCTGATCGGCCACGCGCGCAGGGTTTTCGATCTCGCCGGGACGCGCGTAGAGCGCGGTGCCGCGTACGGTGACGGCCAGGATCTCGCCATTTCGATCGGTCACGGCAGCGCGGCTGACCGGGGGCTCGGCGGGAGGCAGGCGGGGCGTCTGGGCAATGCGCGAGGCGGCGGGCGAAAGCACGGTCGCGTCTGTCAGCTTCACGGCAATGGCGATGAACAGCACGCCAAAGCCGATCGAGGCCATGAACAGCCGCCCGCGCATCCGGCGCTGATGCAGCGCCTGATTTGGCGCGATTCGCAGGAGGGCGCGGCCAGGTTCGCGCGGCATTCCGGCCTGAGCATGCCGATGCGGGACGTAATCGGGGGAAGGTGGAGGGAGGTCACTCATCGGTTAAAAGGCACCGGTGGGGGCAGGCTGCCCGCCCCACCGCCGAGCATGGAGCCGCCTTGCATGGGTTGCACGTGCAGCGCGGTTCGCAGCGCCGCCGGCGGGGCAGCGATTGGCGTGGGAATATTGCCCTGCGCATATTCGCGCCCGGCGCGGGAGGCGGGGCCGGCGATGGGCGGCAGGGCCGCAACCTCCGGACGGGACGTGGGGCGTTGCGGCGCGCGCGGTGCGGCGGCGGCCACCACGGAGGGCAAGACAGGCGCCATTGTCGTGAAAGGGGCTGTTGCTGCAACTGGGGCTGCTGCTGCGACGGGGGCCGTTGGCGCAAGCAGGCCCGGTGCGGCGACAGGGGCTGGATTTGCGTGGTCTGGCGCCAGGGCGGGCACAGGTGGGGCCGCCGCCACGGCCGGCGGCCGCAGCGCAGCCTCGGCGATGCGTACGCGCTGCTCGCGCGGGACGGTGACGATTATCACATCGCCGGGGGCAGAGGGTGCATCGGCGCGGGGGCGGAAGCCGGAGGGCTGCGGCGCGAAGGCCACGATTTGCGGCATGCGGCGCAATGCGTCTTCCAGGCGTTGGAACTGCACAGGCTCCATGGGCTGCAAGTGGCGCAGATGGCTGGCTGCCATCTGGCGCAGCCTGTCCTGGTCGTTCAACCGCGCCCATTCGGCTGAAAGCGTCTGGGTGCGGCCGCGCTCGGCCTCGGTTTCGCGGCGTATTTCGCGCAATTCGCGGTCAAGCTTGGCCACTGCCTCCTTGGTCTGGAAGACATACAGTCCCGAGCCGAGGAAAGCGGCGAAGGTGATGAGCAACAGCGGATGGATCATGCGGCGCGGTTCTCCGGAAGGCGCTGTAGGGCACGCAGATGGGCGGAACGCGCGCGGGGATTGGCCGCAGTCTCAGCGCCGCCAGGGCGGATGGAACGCGGCGTGAGCAGTGTGAACGGCGCGGCGGCGCGCGGCGCCATCAGCATGCTGGGATCATGGCGCGAGGTGCCGGGCGTGCGGCCCGTCGCCTTTTGGAAGGCGCGCTTCACCAGCCGATCCTCCAGCGAGTGGAAGGAGACGATGACCAACCGCCCGCCAGGTGCGAGCAGCCGCATCGCCTGGTCCAGAGCGCGCTCGATTTCACCCAGCTCGTCATTCACGCGGATGCGCAGCGCCTGGAAGCTGCGCGTCGCGCCATGAATGCCGGACGGGTCGCGCGGGACGGAGCGGCGGATCACCTCGGCCAGTTGCAGCGTGGTGGTGAACGAGGTTTCGGTGCGCGCCTTCACGATGGCGCGCGCGACGCGGCGAGAGAAGCGCTCTTCGCCGAATTCCCAGATGAGGTCGGCCAGTTCGGCTTCCCCGAGGGTGTTCACCAGATCAGCGGCGGTGGGGCCGGATTGACCCATGCGCATGTCGAGCGGGCCGTCGAAGCGGAAGGAAAAGCCGCGCCCGGGCGTATCAATCTGGAAGGAGGAGACGCCCAGATCGAGCACCACGCCATTCAGCTGCGTGACGCCCTGTTCGGCCAGCAGCGCCATCATGTCACCGAAGCGGCCTTCGATCAGGTGCAGCCGTCCGGGGAATTCCATGGCCAGCGCGGCACCGCGGGCGATCGCGTCCGCGTCGCGGTCCAAAGCCCAGAGGGTGCAGGGGGCGGTCTGCAGAATGCCGCGGGCGTAGCCGCCGCCGCCGAAGGTGCCATCCAGGATCACCTCTCCCGGCTGGGGGGCCAGGGTTTTGAGCACTTCGGCGAGGAGGACGGGGATATGCGTCATGTGCCATCTCGCGCGGCAATGGTGCGGCGGGCTTCCTCGATGCGGCGTTCGGCGGCGGCGGGTTCCCACATCTCGAAGCGGGTGAGGCGACCGAGGAAGGCGATGCCGTCGGAGAGACCTGCGTGTTCCATGAGGTCCTTCGGGAGGTAGATGCGCCCCTCAGGGTCGGGGGTGACCTCGGTGACATCCACGATGTACGCGTAATCCTCGGCATCCTGCTCAGCGGAAAGCTGCATGAGTGGCGTCACATCGCGGCGTGCGGAATCGAAATGGCCGGCCGGCCACGCCTCGATGAAACGGTGCTCGGCATGGACCGAGCGTCGCAGGACCAGGGAATCACCGGCAAGACGCGTACGGAAGGGGGCAGGCACGCTGCAACGCCCCTTCTTGTCCAGTCCGTTGATGAATTTGCCCCGGAACTGGGTCATCGTGCCGCTGGATGCCCCCGCTCAGGCGTTACCGGGGGGAAGTTCGTGTCGGCGCTCGCTTTCAGGTGGTGGCAGCGGCCGACGAGGTCCCCCCCGGAACCTCGTCGGCTCGCCCGACCAGCCCTCCTTCGGATGCGCTCGCCCCCCCGAGCTTGCAGCATCCGCATTGGGCTGGAGTGGTTCTAGATGGGCTAACATGGGTAAGCAAGGGTAAATCTGGCCGCGTTCATTCGGTCCGGCGGCCCATTACTGAGTACAGACAGGGACTTGAGGCCCTTTATTGACAAATGGTTGATGATAGCTTGTTGGTTTTCCATGGGCTGTTGCAATCCAGCAACACTGCGGGGATGGCGGCGCCTGGGCGCGAGAGCTGGTGCGGATGGCCTGTAAGCCGGGTTCTGTCTTGGCCTTCGGGTTTCCCCTTGGGCCATGGACGACCATTCCTCTGGAGCCCGCGTTGCCGCAGGCTTCGCGCGGCCAACCCGGAGAGCGGGGCGGAAACACCCCCGTCGCCTCGCCGAAGCGTGCGACTGCCCTCCCTATTCGGCCTTGCTCCCGGTGGGGTTTGCCGTGCCGCCGCCATTGCTGGAAGCGCGGTGGGCTCTTACCCCACCGTTTCACCCTTGCCGGCCGAGCCCCAAACTCGCGCTTGAAGCTGGACCGGCGGTCTGTTCTCTGTGGCACTTTCCCTGAGCTTGCGCTCGCCGGCCATTGGCCGGCACCGTATTTCCGTGGAGCCCGGACTTTCCTCCAGCCCCGCGATCACTCGCGGGTCCAGCGGCCGTCCAGCCATCCGCACCGCGGGGGTGTTGCGCCTCAAGGGCGCGTCGGGTCAAGCCTTGCGACGGACTGCAGGCGCGCGAGCGTCCCTCCATCAGCCACGCCGTCCACACATTCCGGCCGCCAATGGCGCTGGAACGCCGTGAGCAGAACCGCCAGCGGCAGGTCCGTCCGGTAGCCGATCCGGGCGAGGAGTTCGCGCGGATCGCCTTCAGCCGGGCCATCGTCGATGGGCCAGAGCCCGATGCCGTTGGCGGCCAGCCCTTCCCAGTCAAACAATTCGCCCGGGTCCTGCTTGCGGTCGGGCGAGACATCGCTGTGGCCCACCACGTTGCACGCAGGAATGGGGTGGCGGGCCAGGATCTCCAGGCAGAGATCCGCAACCGCCGCCATCTGCATGGCGGGGAAGTGGCGATAGCCCCATTCATGGCCAGGGTTGACAATCTCGATGCCGATGGAGTTGCCGTTCAGTGCCGAGCGCCCCCGCCAATGGGAGATGCCGGCATGCCTTGCCTTCAAACCCTCCGGCACCAGGCGGAAGATCGTGCCGCCCTCCTCCACCACGTAATGCGCGGAGACGATGGCTTGCGGGTCCCGCAGCCGGGCGATGGCCGCGTCAGCGCTTTGCATGCCCGTGTAATGCAGAATCAAGGTGTCAACCGCCGCGCCTTCGGGGCGTGATTCGGTGTTGGGAGAGGGGGCTTCTATGAGCCGGACGCTCACAGCTTGCGCTCGCGCTTGATGCGGTCCCAGGCGTTGTTGATCTCCGCCACTTTGCCGGTCGCGCGGTCAATGAACTCCTTGGAAACTCCGCGTGAGGCCAGCGCATCGGGGTGGTTTTCGCGCATGAGCTTGCGCCAGGCGGCGCGCACCTGATCATCCGTGGCATTGGCTGGCAGCCCCAGCACGGCATAGGCATCAAGGCCGGGCGCCTGGCCTGGCGTCGCCCCGGGCCTTGCCTCGCCATCGCGGGCGCGTTCCCATTCGCGCGCCTGCAACCCGAACCCGGTCTGGACGCGTTGCAGGAAGCGCACTTCCCCACGGGTCAGCGGGCCATCGGCACGGGCGATACTGAATAGCGCGCCCAGGACATCTTCCAGCATGGGGCGATGGGCCGCAAAGGCCTGCCCCAGGTGATCGGCGAAGGGTTCGAAATCTTCTGAAGTTTCGCGCGCCTCATCAAAAAGGGCGGCGATATCCTTCATGTTTTGGGGGGGAATTCGGAAGGCGCGCTTGAAGGCGTCAATCTCGGCGCGCGTCACCGGCCCATCGCATTTCGCGAGCTTAGCCGAAAGCACGACCACGGATATGGCGAAAAGCTGTTCCTTCGAGCCCAGCATGCTGGCCAACTCGGCGGCATTGGGCAGCCCGCGGCGCCCGGTATCGGCCGCATGGCCGGCCAAAGCGCCCAAAAGCCCACCCACCGGCCCGCCTGTTGCGAAGCCGGTAATACCGCCGATGATCTTACCCCAGACGCTCAACGCGAATCCTCATCTCCAGAGGCGGTTGGTAGCACGTGAACCCCCTTGCGCGCCAAGCCCTGCGCCTGCAAACCAGGGGCTGGTCAAGGAGTGGGCGAATGAGCTTGGGCAAGTGGCAATTCTGGATTGATCGCGGCGGCACCTTCACCGATATCGTCGCCCGCCACCCCGATGGCTCGCTCTCCACCACCAAGCTGCTCTCCGAGAACCCGGAACGTTACAAGGATGCGGCCGTGGCGGGCATCCGGCAGGTTCTCGGCCTGCCCGCCGGTGCGCCCCTGCCCGAGGGCGTGGTCGAGGCGGTAAAGATGGGCACGACGGTGGCCACCAACGCCCTGCTGGAACGCAAGGGCGAGCGCGTGCTGCTGCTGGTCCCGCACGGCTTCGCCGACATGCTGCGCATCGGCAACCAGGCCCGCCCGCGCCTGTTCGACCTCAACGTCAAGCTCCCCGAATTGCTGCATGAGCGCGTGGCCGAAATCGGCGGGCGCGTGAGCGTGGATGGGGAGGAGCTCGCTCCCCTCGACGAGGCGGCGGCACGCGCAGCCCTGCGTGAAGCGCACGCTGACGGCATTCGTGCCGTGGCGGTGGTGCTGATGCATGCCTGGGCGCATCCCGCGCATGAAACCCGCATCGGCCAGATCGCCGCCGAGGAAGGTTTTTCCCAGATCAGCCTGTCCCATCAGGCGAGCCCGCTGCCGCGCATCGTCCCGCGCGGCGATACGGCGGTGGTGGATGCCTATCTCTCGCCGATCCTGGGCCGCTATGTGGCGCAGGTGGCCGAGGAGTTGGGCGGCAACACCAAACTGTATTTCATGCAGTCCAGCGGCGGCCTCGCCGAGGCCACCAGCTTCCAGGGCAAGGATGCCATTCTGTCCGGCCCGGCCGGAGGCATTGTGGGTGCGGCGCGCACCTCCGCCATGGCCGGCTTCGACAAGATCATCGGTTTTGACATGGGCGGCACCTCCACCGATGTCGCGCTTTACGCCGGCCAGTATGAGCGCGCTTTCGAGACGGTGGTGGCGGGCGTGCGCATGCGTGCGCCCATGATGGCAATCAACACGGTGGCGGCGGGTGGCGGTTCTATCCTGAAGTTCGACGGCGCGCGCTATCGCGTCGGCCCCGAAAGCGCGGGCGCGGTTCCCGGCCCCGCCTGCTACCGCCGCGGCGGGCCGCTGACCGTGACCGACGCCAATGTGATGGTGGGTAAAATCCAGCCCGCGCATTTTCCGGCGATCTTTGGCCCCGGCGGCGACCAGCCCCTGGATGCGGGAGTGGTGGCCGAGAAATTCGCCGTCCTCGCCGCGCAGATCGGCGCTGCCACAGGCACCACGCCACGGCCCGAAGACGTGGCCGAGGGGTTTCTGCGCATCGCCGTCTCCAACATGGCGCATGCCATCAAGCAGGTCTCGCTCCAGCGCGGCTATGACGTAACGAAATACGCGCTGACCTGCTTCGGCGGCGCGGGTGGGCAGCATGCCTGCCTGGTGGCCGATGAGCTGGGCATGGAGACGGTCTTCATCCATCCCTTCGCCGGCGTGCTCAGTGCCTATGGCATGGGCCTGGCCGATCAAGCTGTGATCCGCGAGGCGGCCATCGAACGCGCGCTTTCACCCGAGGGCATGGGCGCGCTGGCTGCGAAGCTGGCCGAGCTGGAAGCCGCCGGCCGCGCTGAACTCATCCGCCAGGGCGCCGATGCCGCCCGGCTGATGGCCACCCACCGGCTGCATCTGCGCTATGCCGGCACGGATGCCTTCCTGCCCGTCGCCTCCGGTGACCATGCCAGCGTGCTGGCCGACTTCACCGAGGCGCATCGCTCGCGCTTCGGCTTCGCCACCCCCGAGCGTGAAGTCATCGTCGAGGCGGCGCTGGCCGAAATCACCATGCCGGGTGAGGCGGTGGAAGAAGAAAAACTCGCCGACCGCACCCCGGGCGAGGCGATCCCGCTGCTGGATCGCGTGACGCTCTTTGCGCAAGGTGCGGCGCATGAAGCGCCGGTCCATGACCGCGAGGCGTTGCGCGCAGGCGATGCCATTCGCGGCCCGGCGCTGATCCGCGAGGCGATTGCGACCACGGTGATTGAGCCCGGCTGGGAAGCGCGCGTCACCGCGCTGAACCACATGGTGATCCGCCGGATCGAGGCCCGAGCCGCTGCCTGCACCGCCGAGACGGGGCGCGTGGACCCGGTGATGCTGGAACTGTTCAACAGCCTCTTCATGTCCATTGCCGAGCAGACGGGCGTGGTGCTGCAAAACACCTCGCTATCTGTGAACATCAAGGAGCGGCTGGATTTCTCCTGCGCCATCTTCGACGCGGAGGGGCAACTCATCGCCAATGCGCCGCATGTGCCCGTGCATCTGGGTGCCATGGGCGAGAGCGTGCGCACCGTCATCCGTTCGCGCGCGGCGACACTCAGGCCCGGCGACGTGGTGGCGCTGAACAACCCCTATAATGGCGGCACGCATCTGCCCGATGTGACGGTCATCACGCCGGTCTTCG
>JBBRVI010000045.1:0-16733 GCA_038247025.1 Acetobacterales bacterium | reverse complement strand
TCTCCGGCAGCCATTCGTCCACCGATGGTGGCATCAGGAAGCCAGTGTCGCGGTCGACGGGACGGAAGTTGCTCATGCAGGGCAGGATCCAAGGGAGGGGGAAGAATCAGCGGCCACACACTCTACCTCTGGCCGAGGCGGCGCGTTAAGTCCGACAGGCTGCTAGCGGCCGATGATCTCTCGCAGGCGTGGCTCAATGGCGGCGGCCATGAGCGCGTACCCGACCATGGACAAATGGAGCCTGTCATACGCGACCCAATCGGGCAGGTTGCCCACGGCATCAACCAGCATGGATCCCGGATCGGCGAAAAACACCCTTTGACCATCGGCGCATGCTGCGATCAGGCGATTGACCCGGGCCACCGAGGCGCGGGTCGGGTCCTGTGCGGTGGCGCCGCGCGGCAAGATGCCCAGCAAGAGGATGCGCGACCGTGGCGAAAGTTGGTGCAGCCGGGTGACGATCTGGAAGATGCCCTGAGCGACATTTTCGGCGCTCGCGCCGGCACCGAGATTGTTGGTGCCGATCAGCACGACAATGCTCTGCGGTCGCAAACTGGCCGGCCAGTGGCCGCGATCAATCCGCCAAAGCAGCCCCTGCGTCGCATCCCCGCCGACGCCGAGGTTGAGCGCCAGACGATGACCGTAGAATTGCTCAAAGATCTCAGTCTGCCAGCCCTCGGTGATGGAATCACCGATGAAGACCAAGCGCACCCGCGAGACATCGGCCCGGCGCAGCCTTTCGGTCATGGCGTCCACCGAATACTGCCAGGGTTGCCAGCCTAGAGGACTTCCCGTCGCTTCGGCCGGCAAGGCCTGCCCGCGCACCAGTGCGGGGCAGGCCGCAGTGGCCGGCATGGCCAGGCCCAAGAGGAGCCCGAGGGCAAGAAGCCATTGCAGCATCGGGCGCGCTACCAGGTCGGACGCCCCTGACCACCCGGCAACTGGACCCATTCGGGCCGGCCCTGGCCGAAGCTCGAATTGATCGGGTCGTTCACATTCAAGGTCGGATAGCGCTGGCCTGCGTAAAGCGGCAGCAAATCCTCACGCGGGCGGTCCAGACGCCAGCGCAGGTAGAAAAGGCCAACGGTATCCTGGAAGTCACCCACACGCTCATAACGCCCGGCAACGCCCAGGCGAAGGTTCGGCGTGGCCGCGTATTCCAGATTGGCAAAGATGGACCCGGTCGGTCCGCTGCTGCGCGTGGACCCGATCGAGGTGGACTGCGTGGGGTCCCCACTGACCTGGCTCACCAGCTGCGCCTGCATCGAGGGATTGCTGGGGAAAAGCGGCGAGGAGCTCGTGCGGAAATTCTGATAGCCTACCGCACCGATCGTGCGCAGCGACCAGTCGCCCCAGCGGCGGATGTATTCCGCCTGGAGCGAAGCGATGACCTGCTGCTGTGGGCTGAAATACCCGCCCTGGCCGAAGGTGAAGCCACTCAAATTCCGGTCGAAGCTGACATAGCGCAGATCCACGCCCATGGTCAGCTGTTGGTCGGGCTCACGCACCACCGCGTAATAGGCGCCCACCCCGGCCTCCACGCGCCAGTTATTGGCGACGTTGTTGCCCCGATAAATACTGTAGCCCGCACCCGCATAGGCGCCGAAACGCTCCACCGGCGCGTATTCAAGTTGGATGCGCCCTCCGGTGCGGATCACATTGCCCCAGCTGGGGCTGAAGAATGTGCCGCGCTGCCCGCCATAGGAGAGCAGGCTGTCCGTCACGGCCCGGCGCTCCATGCTCAGTCGCAGTCGCAGCTGTTCGTTGATGCGCGGCACGATCTCCGCCCCGCCGACCACGTTCGTGCGTGAGAAACCAAGCGGCGTGGTGCCGACATCCAGCCGGATATTCTGGTTCACATACGCCGCCCGCATGGCGACACCCTGCATGGCGGTGCGCGCCGCCTGGAAATTGTCGGACGTCGTAAGAGGATTGGAGGCAAAAAGCCGCGCAGTCTGCTGGTTCGAGCTGAGGTTGCCCGTGTGGAGCGACACGGCATCCAAGCCCACCGTCACGCGTCCACCAATGCCGCCGCGCATGGGAGTGCTGACCTCGGTCGGCACAGTGACGTTGAGCAGGCGTGAGGTCCCCCGATCACCGTCACGAGACTGTATGAAGGCGCCGGTTTGCAACCAGGTTGCCGCTTCGTCGCGAGCGCGGACCAGTTCCTGCGCGATTTGCGCGGTCAGTGGATCATGCAGCTGCGCCGGTGTGGGTCCGGTGCGCGTGGGGCGCATCGCCTGCTGTGTCAAGTTCGCTTCGGCCAATTGGCCGCTTTGGCGCAAATGATCAATGCGGCGGGCCGCGACACTCTCGACCAGGCGAAGCTGGCGCACGTAATCGCCCCGCGCGCGGGCCACCCGCGCTTCCGCCAGCGAAACCTGCGTCTCATTGGGGTGGAGGAAGGCGGTTTCCGTGATGAGCGCGTCGGCCTCACGGTTGCGCCCTTCGGCCAGGGCCAGATCCACCTTGGCGAGGCGCGCAGTGAGGTTGCGCGGATCCCGCGCAAGAACCGCGTCCACCAACTGCCGCGCCTCGGCCGTGCGGTTTGTCGCGACGTAGAGGCGGACCAGCGCCATGTTCAGCGGCACAGACGTCGGTGCGGCGTTCAGCGCGGGGGCGAGGACCTGATAGCCCTGCTCCGGCGCGCTACGCTGCGCGAGCGCATCGGATTGCTGCACCGCACCCGTCTCCATGACGGCGGAGAGTTCGCGCCGTGTTTCGGCGGGCAGGTTGCGGTCGGCCAGGAGCGGCGTGGCAAGGGCGCTGGCATCCTCCAGCCGGTTCGCCTCCAGCAGCGCAGAGGCGAGCGCGATGCGGTCATTGGCGGTGGTGCGGGGATTGGCCGCAAGGGCTGCTCGCGCAGCCATGCCGGCCCTCAGGGGGTCGTTCAGCCGACCAAAGGCACGCACCACGGCCGGGCCCGTTGTGAAGCCGGGGTCCCTCCGCCCTGCATCGGCCAGCAACGCGTCCATCGCGCCCGGGCGGCCCTCTCGTACCTGCATCTCGATCTGGCGAATCTCGAATTCGCGGCGGCTTTGCGACAGGAGGCGGTTGAGGTCAGGGTTGCGCACCCGCTGGGGGACGCGCTCCAGCAGGGCCACCACGGCGCCGAAACGCTCCTGGTCCAGCGCCACCAGGGCGGCCGCCGTCGAACCGTCGGCTGTGGTGTCGGCCTCCAGCCGCGCCTGAAGCTCCCGCGCTTCCTCGTCGCGCCCATTGGCGCGCAGGGCGCGCGTGAGGTCGAGGGT
Source organism: Acetobacterales bacterium (assembly GCA_038247025.1). Taxonomy (GTDB): domain Bacteria; phylum Pseudomonadota; class Alphaproteobacteria; order Acetobacterales; family Acetobacteraceae; genus Roseococcus. The sequence continues at coordinate 13,482 of JBBRVI010000045.1, read as the reverse complement.
GAGCCAGGGATTGCCCGGGGCCAGGGCCAGCGCCTCGCGCAGCAACCGCTCTCGCTGTTCACTGCCGGTGGCCAGGCTTGCGCGGTCGCGCAGGCTGAAGGCGCGTGCGCCAAGTGCGGCATCGGTGTTGACGGGCAGGCCCATTTCGCGCTGGAAGGCGTCGGCCTCGGCAATGCGCTCCTGGCCGACCAGCGAGAGATAAAGGCCATTCAGAGCATCGCGCTGACGCGGCCGCAGGGTGAGCGCGTTGCGGAAACGCATCTCGGCAGCCACGAAATCCCGCCGCTGCACGGCGACCTGGCCGAGGATCAGCTCGGACTCCAGCCGCTCCTGGCCGCGCGTGTTCAACCCGCGACGGGCCAGAGCATCCGCGCGGTCCAGGTCGCCGCGTTCGAGCGCGCGCCAAGCGAGGCCGCTCGGCCCGAGAGTGAAGCCGCCCCCGCCGCCGCGACCAACGCCACCCGTGGCCCATGGCGTAAGGTCACCCACCATGCGGGTGAATTCCTCAGCGCGGTCCGGGGAGAGAGCAATCGCCCGATCCAACTGGCGCCGCGCTTCTGGCATGCGGTTCTGCATTTTGCGCAAGACAGCCAAACCCAGATTTGCCTCCGCATCATTCGAGTCAATCGCGATGGCCTGCGTGAACTGGCGGTCGGCGTCGGATAGTCGTGCCCCATCAATGGATGCCCAGCCGAAGATTCGCGCCGATGCACCGGGCGAAATGGTCACCTGCGAGGCGCGCAGCTTGGCCTCCAGTTCGGGGTCAGTGGGGTTGCGGGCGAGATAGGCCTGGATGCGGGCAGCGGTCTCCTGTTCCTCGCCGGACCACAGCAGCGCCTGCCGCCAGGCGAGCCGCGCAGGCTCGCGCACACCGCGCTGGGTGTGGAGCCGCTGAAGCAGGTCCACGCCCTCCGACCGCGACTCCTCGCGGTAGGTCAGAATTTGCGCATAGGTCAGGGCCAGCCGGGCATCGCGCGGGGAAGCCGCCACCAGGCTGCTCAGTTGCTGCACCGCCTCACGGTAGCCACCCTCGGAGGCGCCGGCGAGCACCTGATAATATTCAGGTGCCAGTGCTGCGGGAATGCGGCCATTGCGAAAGAGCTGCCGGTAACGCGCGACCGCCTCATTGCTCCGCCCGGACGCCGCCAGTTGCCGTGCCGAGATGAGCGGCTGCGAATCTTCCCCGAGCAGCCGTATCAGCTCATCGCCGCGCGCGATCCGCGGATCATCAGGGGCGATGCGCCTGAGCCTGGTCAGGTAGCCCTGTGCGGTTGCCCCCTGGTTGCTGGTCGAGGCGAGCTCCACTGCGGTGGCGAGCGCATCCACATTGTTCGGCTCAACGACGAGCAGGCGGTCCAGGGTCTGCAAGGCGCGTTCGGGCTGGCCCTGCTGCTGCCAGAAGGCGGCCTGCTCCAGCAGGTTGGAGGCAGCGGCGCCTCCGCCGATCCGTGTCTGAGCGCCGGCGGCCGCGCCAGGCAGGCGCGGGGCGTTGCTCAGCGCGGGCACGCTCAGCGCTGGAGACGCCGCTGGAGCAGGCGCCGCGGCGGGTGCAGGCGGGAGAGCGGTTGGAGACGATAGCCCAGGGATGGGGGAAAGCACCGGCGGCTGCTGCGCCGAGGCGGCAGAGGCCGCCAACAACAGTGCCACTGCCAGAGCTGCTTCCTGCCGCTGCCGGCGAGCCACTTTGCCCTTTGTCAACGGGAATTTACCGCTCATCATGCCCCATATCCCGTCATGGCCGATAAACCGCCGTAGCGTCACGCGTGAGGAAAGCCGTGGGCGCGGCCGCGCCACTGATCATCCAGATACTGTACATCCCGCCCGCTTCCAGGCCTTCCAGAGCGAAGGGGGCGCTGGCGCGTTCGCCGCACTGGCCGCGCAGTTCAGCAGCGACGGGGTTCACGCTGCGCGCTCGCGTCGCCAGGCTCGGGACGCCCTCAAAGAGAGCCGGCCCGGATGGGTTGATCGAAAGGTTCGCGGACGGGCAATCGGCCATGGCATTGTAGAAGGCGAGCCTGGCACGGGCGCGATTGAAATCGGCCGCATCCACCACGGGGGTCGCCGTCAGGGCGCCATTGGCGCCGGCATGGAGAAGCACGGTGACGAAGCTGCCTGGCTCGACCCGCAATGTCGCCTGGCCGCGCCGGGCGCCTTCCTGGAATTCGAGGCGCAGCTGTCGGTTGGCCACATTCTCTACCGTCGTGAAGGCCATCACCCGCTGCGCAGGGACTGTGCCCAGGCGCTGCTGCGGCAGGAAGTCCGGCCGTGCCGTGACCTCGCCGGGCAGCACATTGACGAGGCGCACATAGGCCGAGCCACGGGGCGGCACAGGATCATAAACTTGGCCCTGCGCCCAGGCAGGAGCCTGCCCGGCGACTGCAAGGAAACCGCTTCCTAGTGCTGCGAGAAGGTGCTTCATCAAGTTTTCGTCCTCACGCTACGGCCCGGCGCAGCTGCGAGAGAAACTCGGCCGGCGCCACTGCTCCGGTGCCCCAGGCCGGGTTGTTCGTGGGGCTAAGCACGTCCTGCTCCAGATGGTTCCAGACCAGCGCGTGCGGGCGCTGTCGCCTGAATGCTTCGCTGCGTACATATTCAAGCAGCGCGAAATAGGGCCCCACATTATTCGGCCGCCACGACAGGCCAACGGGACGGACCAACTGGTTGGACAGCACGGGCTGAAAGCCAAAGCGTGGCTGCACATTGCTGGTGCCGACCACCACCGTGTCATGACTGTCGTCCTCAAGGAGGGCTCCTGGCCCTTCTGCTGCCAGGATTTGACGAATCAGCGATTCCTCCGGACCGAAACTTCGGCGCTGCGCGGCGGTGAGATAAGGCGTGAGGTCGCCAGAGGCGAGCACCATGGGGCGCATATCGCCCAGGCGCGTTCCAGGGCGCGAGCTGACGGGGAATTGGAAAGACGCGCGCATCTGGCGCGCAATTTCCACCGCGGCGACTTCCGCGCCGATCGGCGTCCAATGCGTGTCGGTCTGGAAAAACAGGGGGCGGCTTGGGTCACGCTGGATCCGCTCGCGAAACAGTACGTCAAGGTCCGGAACGAGGGCACCTGCGCGCTGCGATTCCGAGAGTGTCAGGCTGTAGCGCTGCGCGGCATCCGGCGACACTGCAGCGCCAGCCGGCAGGAACTGTCGCATGAGCCGCTTCTTGGAGGGAATGAGGCAAATCGCCACCTGAATCCGTGCGGCGCGCAACACGCCTATCGCCTCTACTGTAGGTTGCAGCGAGATACGAAGCGTCGCCAGATCAACACGCGCCACGCGGTCCCAAACCGGAAACAACCATCCCTGCGTGCCGACCTCAACCAGGGTGGGCTGTTGTGCCTGAGCCTGCACACCAATCCCCGACGCGAGGAGCGGAGCCGCGAAAACACTGCGTCGGGAAACGTCCATGCTCATGCGAACTGCCCGTTATTGGAATGGGCGGCCGGCATCCGACAATGCTGAGATCGCCCCGATCCGTCGCGCCGCATCATGCCGAACGCTCCCGCAGACGTTGGGCTGCGCGGCGGCGCAGCACCCAGTAAATGGGCGCGGGGATGATCAGCAGCACGAGCAACAGCGCACCCAACAACACCCAGGGATTGTCGCGCAGGTAGAACTCCGGCCAGAGCCACGGCGGCAATGTGCCCACCGTATAGGTGTTGTTCACCCGGAAAGCCTGAATTCGCCCGCCGCTGAGAATGGCGGTGTCCCCCTGGACGCGCGGCACCTGCTCAGGGTCGCGCAGGGCAGTGACCATCGCTTCCATCCCCGCGGGGCTGGAGCCGGTCAGCGCCACGACAGAACGCCTGGAATTGAGTGGGCTTTGAAAGCCGATGAGCGCGCCGAGCGATTCACCGGGCGCACCAAGCTGTGCAGCCACGCGTTCCAACTCGCCACGCCGCTCACCGCCAAAGAGATTGCGGAAATCGCCCAGGCCGTCGTTCAGGCGAACCGTCAGGCGGTTGCCTTCCAGTTGGAGCGGAGTGTCGCGCAGCAAGGTTTGCAGGGCCGGCTGACGGCCCATTGGGCCGATTACGATCAGGTCCTTGTCAGCCATGCTCTGCAATGCGTCGGGGCGAATGACCTGCATGTTCACCGGCGGATACCCCACCAACGCCGCTATCCGCCCCAGCATGGTCAGGAAGGCTTCCAACTCCTGCTGAGAAGGGCGCTCGGGCAGGACCACCGCCGTCTGGGAGAGGTCGGCGAATTTGCTGAAAGGGAAGCCCGAACTGGTGAAGAAAGCGAGATTGGGGAGGGTGGTGAAGCGGTAGGCGCCGGTGAGGTCAATGGTGCTGTCAGGGTCAATGGAGGCGCGAATATCACCAGGGACGGCAATGCAGTCGCCCCGGTGCAGCGGGCGCATGTCAAAGCGGAGCTGCATTTCATTCTGGCCAAAGAGCATGAAGGCGGGGAGCCCCACCGTCACCTCATCCGCCTCACTTGGAGCAATCTGCCGCTGGACCCAGCTGAAGGGCCAGTTCAGCTCGGCCCGACGCAGAGGCGCGGAGCGCAGGTAGATGTCGTTGATTGCAATGTCGAGGCGCGAGACGGCCACATCCATGATGGGCCCGGGAGGGGCGCGGAAGCGAACCAGCGAGGAAAGCGTGCGTTCACGAGGGGTATAGAGATCGGGCGCCGTGCGGAAGGGCACGGCAATGGGGCCGGGCACATAACCGAAGGCCTGCAGCTCCGAGGGGTCCATGATTTCGCCGAAGCGCAACGGGCGGTCCGTGCGCACCCAGCGCGGCGCATCATAGGCCACCCGCGGTGGCACGTCCTGCGAGGTGATGGTGGCCAGCTCGCCGCTCAGCGCCTCGCGCCCCACACCGAGCGCGGTGGCAGCGGCCACGGCCTCGGGCCCGTTGCGGCCGCCTATCACCAAAAGCAAACCCATCGCGTCATTGGGGTTGGGCAGGATGGCCAGCGTCGGACCTTCGAGGCGCGGCATAATGAGCCCGGGAACGCCGTCCAGGCCAGCCGAGACCACCACCGCATTCCCGCGCGCCGGAATCACATTGCCCACCGGGAAGCTGGCACCGCGATAATCCGCCTGCACCGCGAACCAGGAGGAGACGATGCCGGCTGCACGCAACGCGTCGTTGCTCGGCGTTTGCGGCAGGATGAAGGGCAGCACCAGCGGTTCACGCAGCTGGCGGGGGTCGAAGAAGGGCTCGGGCAGGCGGGCGAGATCGCGCGTGATCGGCAGGCGTTCCAAGCGCAGCGAGACGGTGGAATTGTCGGAGATCGTGCTCCAGAGCAGGCCAGAGAGCGGGTCGTTGCACTCGATCGCGTAGCGGCCGGTGAAGCGGAAGTTCAGCCGGTTCACATCGGCGAAGAAGAAGGGGTTGATCGGGAATTCCAGGGGACCGAAGGCAGGGCGAATGCGGTCAGGCTGGATGGTGCCAACGAACTGCTCGTTCAGCGTGAAGGCAATCTGGCTCAGCTCGGGGATCAGCGCGGGCGAAGTGGCGCCTTGCAACGTCAGCCGCGCGGAAGTGACCACCTCATCGCCGCGCACCCCAAAGAGCAACCCCTGCAGATCATTGACGCCCCGCATCTGCATGGGCCCACGCAGGCCGAGTTGGCGCAGGGTGCGCGTCTCCGTTCGCGTGCCGGGCGCTTCCTGCCCCTCGGTCATCAGCAGCGGACTGGCGCCGCCTGCAGGAAGCGCCCCCAACAGGGGCGGCAGAGTGGGCGGAAGCGCTGAGAAAGGCGAGGTCGCCGGCGAGAAGGGCGGCGGCGGTGAGAGTGGGGGTGGCGCGGGCGAAAGTGTGGGCGCAAGCGGCGCCGTTCCCCGCGTCTGCGCCCAGGCCGTGGCCGGGGCCAGCAGCAGAAGCAGGGCCAGCCCGGCTGTCACCGAGGGGCGGATGCCGGCGCGCTGGCCCGGCGCATTGGCCGAGCCAGCGGGAGCCGAACTCAGTGGAGCTCGGGCCGGAGCCAGGTCCGGCATGGTGTCGGGCGCCTGGACCGACCGGCCCAGAGCCGAACGCTTGCGGAAGCTGAACTGGGAGCCTCCCGCGAAAAGACCACCAATGGACACGAGCACTTCCTTCAACGAACGCAGCGGACGGTCCTCACGGATGGTGTCCCAATCCACCCAGGCATCGGCACGGCACAAGGTGGCGATCACGATGCTGCCCTCATCCTGAATGTCCTGTGGCAGGAAGCGCAGGTTCAGGCGGTCGCCCTGCCAGCGCAGGACTTCGGCAGGCACGGTCACGCGCTGCGAGCCGGCATCGAGTTCCACCATCACGAGATTGTCGTCGCCCCAGCTTTCAGGAGCGGGAATGCGCAGCGCGGCCCCACCCAGCGAGAGATCCTCGGAGAGCCCTTCGATACGCCGACCATCGGCCAGCAAGACCGCGGCCTGCACCTCGGCCGAGACGCGGGCGCGCGAGCGCACCTGGCGCCGCTCCCGGCCCACGGCGAGACCCGCAAGCACTGCGATGAGGCAGAAGGTCGCCCAAATGACGTTGAGCGCGAAGGCCTGGAATTCCAGTGTCTGCGGCGCATTGGCAGCGAGGCCGTAAATCCCCAGCAGCAGCCCCACCAGGAGCGCAACGGCGAGGAACATGTTGGGGCCCACGGCGCGAAGGTCGAAATAGCCCTCGTCCAGCGTGCCGCCCTTGTCGGTCACGTTGAAGCGTCCCCGCTTGGGGTCGAGCAGCGTGGAGAGCGTGACGGGCAGCAGGTAAACCGTCAGCACCGTCTCATAGATTTCAGACCAGAAGGAATGTCGCACAGTCTTTTGGATGCGCGAGGCCGTGGCCACGGAGAGCACGATATGCGGGCCTGCATACGCCACGATGGCGAGTGGCGAGGCGGCGATGATGCTTTCGCCGAAGATGAGGAAGGCGAGCGGTGCCGTGAGAAACACAAAGCGTGGCAATGGAAACAGGAAGTGGAACATCGCATTGAAGTAGCAAAGCCGCTGCGCGAGGTTGAGGCCCGCGGAAAACAGCGGATTCTCCAGGCGCAGAATCTGAATCATCCCGCGCCCCCAACGCATGCGCTGGCCGATATGCAGCATCAACCGCTCCGTCGCGAGGCCAGCGGCCAGCGGCACGCGCAGATAAGCGGTGCGCCAGCCTTTCTTCTGCATCTTGAGCGAGCAATGGCAATCTTCCGTCACCGTCTCGATGGGCACGCCACCCACCGATTCGAGCGCCGTGCGCCGGATGACCGCGCAGGAGCCGCAAAAGAAGGTCGCTCCCCAGAAATCATTGCCCTGCTGGATCAGGCCGTAGAAGAGGAGCCCTTCATTGGGCACGCGCTGGCCGGCGGCGAGGTTTCGTTCGAAGGGGTCTGGGGAGTAAAAATAGTGCGGGGTCTGGACCATCGCCAGCCCTTGATCGCGTAGCATCCAACCCAAGCTGAGTTGCAGGAATCCGCGCGTGGCTACGTGATCGCAGTCGAAAACAACCACGTATTCGGATGTCGTCTGCGCCAGCGCGTGGTTGATGTTGCCGGCCTTGGCCCCCTTGTTGTCGGGGCGGACGATGTACTGGCAGCCCACCTCTTCAGCGAAGCGGCGGAACTCCTCACGCCGCCCATCATCCAACAGGAAGACGTTCAACTTGTGCCCGGGCCAGTCGAGTGCGAGTGCCGCAAAGACGCTCGGTCGCACCACGTCCAGCGGCTCGTTGTAGGTGGGGATGAAGACATCCACCTCCGGCCATTCCTCTGGGTCCATCGGCAGAGGCGCCGGCTTTCGGTCAAGCGGCCAGAGCGTCTGGAAATAGGCGAGGATGAGGGCGATGATGGCGTAAAGCTCGGCCAGCATCAGGCCGACGCCGAGGAAGGTTTGCAGGAAGGTGCTGAAATCCAGCGTGTCCGTGATCCGCCAGGAGATATAGCGAAGCGAGACCAGGGTGGAGAGCAGGATCAGAAGCAGTGTGATGGTGCGCCCCTGCAGACGGTTGAACAGGAGGAACAGCAAGATCGCGCCGATCGCGAAAATTCCCTGCTGCCCGGCTGCCATTGGCACGGTGATGATCGCCAGGCTGACGCTGACGCCCACCAGCACCAGCAACCAGCCGACCCATTTGTTCCGCATCAGTGGCAGGCGCGCCAGATGCTCCTTGTGTGCGGCAACGTCGCTCATCGTGCACCCCATCCTGCGCTGAAAGGCTCAGGCACCGGCGGCAGTGCGGCTTCGATGCCACGGGCGATCTCCCGCAAATCCTCGGCCGCCTGGCTGTTGGGCGCGATGTCCAGCACCAGGCGCTGAGCCGCGAGAGCTTCGGCCACGATCTCTTCGCGGCAGATAGCGCCAAGCATGCGTGGCCCCAGGTGACGCGCCACCGTCTCGGCTGCTGCGCGCGAGAGACGCGTGTTCGGGTCCACCCCGTTCAGCACGACGCGCAACCGCCCCGCGAAAAGCGCTGCCATGGTGCCGGCTCCAAGAAAGCGGCCATTGTCAATGTCTGGCACCAGCGCGGCTGATGTCGCATCGGCCAGCAGGACTGCGCAGACCATCGCGGACATGGGCGCGATGATGTGGAGCGCGTGCGACGCACCAGGCGGGGTGTCGGCAATCACCAGCAAGCTTGGATCGGTGAGGATTCCACGCAGAGGGGCTGCCAGCAGCTCGGGGTCGCGTTCCATCGCATGCGAAAGGCCCAGGGCGCCGCGAATATCAATGGAGCCGTGTGGCAGAAGCATCACACCCGACGCAGTTTGCCGCACCAGCTCACGCCAATCGGGGCGCTTCGGCAATTCCGTCATGAACCCGGAAGTGTCACTCAGTGGCACGCCGAAATGCAGGCGCAGCGTATTCTGCGGGTCGAAGTCAATCACGAGCACGCGCCGCCCCTGCCGCCGCATGGCATCGGCAACATTGGCGGCCAGGGTGGTCTTCCCGACACCGCCTTTAGGGGACGCGAAGCAAATGAGGGGCATGCAGCCTCCGGTAGCCTAGAAGGGTGACGACGACCGCAGGGCGGCGCGGAACGTGTCAACAGGGGATGCCGAGGGCGGGCCGCTCGCAGCAATCAGACGCATAACCTCCCCCAGGGAAACTGTCACGGCTGCGGCCGGCATGACGCCGGAGGCGGCTGTGCCGAATGCAAAAGACTCTGAATTGCCGCCCCGTACAAGCGGTGTGGAGACCGGGTGAGGCAGGATGGATTCGCCCGACTGGGCGATGACATGGCGCAATCTCGTGAGTGTGCTGCCGGCCGGAGGCGGCGGCGAAGGCGGAGCTTCGCGCACCTGTCCGATGGAAGCGAAAAGGGCGAAGTCATCGGCTGCCGAGGCGGAGGCGGCATGCGGGCTTAACCGTAGACCATATGCCACCGGCCCGGAGGCTGGCTGAGCCGGGGCGGCCCCGCCGGGATTGGGCGGTGTCAGGGGTTGGGAAAGGGGCACACCGGCCAGCGAAGCCCAGTCAATCCCGCCGATTGGGGTCTCCGCCTCAGCCCGCTGCGCTGGTGCAGCCGAAATGAATGCGCTCAGTGAGGCGAGGGGATCGGGCGCTGAGGCCACAGGCTCTGGCGATTGCACTCTCGCAGCAGGCGCGACATGCATCTCAGGCGTCGCCCTCGCCATGGGGGCAGATGGCGGGGCAACCACAGAAACCGGCACCCTGGTTGGCGTGGCCGGCGCGGCCATCACCGCAGGGCGTTGAGCCTGGACTGGCGGTGGCGCTGCGGCTGGCATGGGAAATGGCGCCATGACCGGCGGCGGCGCGTTAGCAGGAGCGGGCGGCGGCGCAATGACCGCGGTAGGAGTTGCCATGACAGGCAGCATCGGCCTCGCCAGCACAGGCGGCGGCGCTATCACTGCAGCCGGCGCAGCCATGACCGGCGGAGGCGCCTTGGCGGGAGGCTGCGGTGGCGCCATCGCAGCGGCCGGGGCCGCCATGACTGGAGGTGGAGGCGCTTTACCAGGAACAGGCGCCGGTTGCATCACCGCGGCCGCAGCCGTCATGACCGGCGGTGGCAACTGGCCCCGAACCGGCGCCGGCGGCGTCATCCCAGCCGGGGCCGTCATGACCGGCGGTGGCACCCTGCCCGGAACAGGCGCTGGCGGCATCACCGCAGCAGGAGCCGTCATGACCGGCGGCGGTACTCTGGCCTGCACAGATGGCGGAGGCACGAAGTTCGTTGACGGAGGGGAAACGACCGGAGGCGTGACGCGGCGCGGCAGGCTATCGCCGGCAACGGGCGCCGGGATGCCAAGCCGGGGCGCCGGCGCCGTGGGCAACGGCACGTAAGGCGCTGCCTCCGCGGAGGGGGCAGAAGGGGCCGGCGAGCGAATGCGCGGAGCCGGCGGCGGGGAATACGCACCGAGCGCGTCCTCGATCTCCGGTACAGCCATGATCGGCATGAGGACGACCGGGACGGCGTCAACACGCTCCTCGCCCCGCTGCAACGCCATCACCAACGGGCCTTCAGCTGCCGCGGCCGCGCGGGCGGCGGCAGCGGAGGAGCGCAACTCGCGCAGGACCGTTTCCGGATCTGCAGCCACGGCCGCACCGCGCAACGATTCGGATCGTACCGGCAAATTGCCGAAGCTGCGGTACTTCAAACCGGGCGTGTTCATGGCCGCGGCGACGCGCGCGACGTCTGGCTCCTGGCCCATGAAAACGCTGAACTCCTGTTGCGAACCGGCCGGAAGATGCCTGCAAATCCTGGCGCGCGAAACCCTTCTTTTACGCCAGGTTCAGGATTTTTACCGAAATTTGCACTAAATCAGCCCAGAGTCGCGCGCTGCGAGCGTGGATAGCAGGCTCAGTGCGCCGGAATAATAATCGGGCATGGCCGGAATGCCTGTACCGGGCATGGCAAGGCGCCCGGCTCGGCCTGTGGCGCCGCTACCGCCCACCCGATGGGCCGTGGCGAGAGCGGCCACAGCCCCAATCCCCGGCGATGCCGGATAGGGGGAAACCGAGTTGGTGGTCAGGTCTGTCCACGCCGGCAATCGCCTATGGCGGGGATCGTTCCAGAATTCAGCCGCGCCGACGAGTCCAGGCTCAGTTCCGAGCCCCATCCAGGACAGGTAGAGCGGCACGCGGACCGCGTCATAGGAAAAGCGCGGGGGCCAGTCGCCAGGGATGGTCAGGAGGCCGTCGTTGCCGCGCACGGCCAGCCAGTCCGGCGGCAAGCCCCAACGGCCAAAACGGCCCCGGCGCAAAATCGTCACGCCATCGGCCGCGACGCGCAGCCAGTCCGGATCAGGGGCGACCTGTGCCAGCGCCCGGATGGCCGGAAAGGCATAATAAGACGGATTGATCACGGTGTGATCAGAGCGCTCGAAGCCGCGCACCCCGGGAAGCAGCACCGTGTAGGGACCGGCGCGCCGGATCAACAGGCGCAGCATGTCGCGCGCGATGGCATGTCCGTGCGCAACATGATCGCGGCTGCCCCAACGCTCTCCGGCCTCCAGCAGGGCCCACGCGATGAAGAGATCTCCGTCGCTCGCATTGTTGGGGTCGTCCACCGGAATGCTGGCATTCGGACGGAAGCGCCAGGCGAAAAGCTCATCCTGCGGGCGCTTCAGGAGTTGTACGGTCCAGCTCAGGATGCGGTCGAAGGAGGCGCGATCATCCGCCCGGACTGCCGACATCAGCGCCCAGCCCTGGCCTTCCGTGTGCGAGATACCCCGGTTGCCCGTGTCCACGATACGCCCCTCGGGGGCCATGAAGCGCTCCCGGAAGGCAAGCCATTCGGCCCTTTGCAGGTCCGTCGGGCTCTGGGCGCGCGCGGGAGCCCGGCCAAATATCGCAAGTGTGGGCATGGCTGCGATGGCGCGGCGCGTCAGCATGGGGGTTGGTCCAGCATCAAGCGTCAAGGTCCTTCGCACAGCAGCAGGGAGGGGTGGTCGAACTCTTCACTCAAACGTTCAGAAACTGGATTCGCCTGGCTTTTCGACCTGCCAGGGAAGGGCTTGTCAAACCGGATTGCTGAGCCTCCCCTGCTTCGAAGGACAAAGGAAGACACAGAAATGCCTCTTAAGTTGATTACCTTTACGAATGGTTCCGATGTGCGGCCGGGCGCGATGTTGAGCGATGGCGAGTTGCTGGATCTTCAGGCTGCCGGTCTTCAGGCTGCCGGTCTTCAGGCTGCCGGTCTTCAGGCTGCAGGTCTTCACGTTGCTGGCCTCGCCCGGGGCGGCGCGATGGCCGAGATCATCGCCGCGGGCGCCCCCGCGCTGGCCGCAATTCGCGCCCTGGTTGCCAATCCGCCGGCCACGGCGCGCCTGGCACTCTCCGCCGTGAAGCTTCTGGCGCCGCTGCCCCGCCCGGCGCGCAACATCTTCTGCGTCGGCCGCAACTACATGGACCACGTGGCCGAGGGCGACCGCACCCGTGGCGTCACCAACAGCGAATTGCCGAAATTCCCGCAATTCTTCACCAAGGCGCCCGAGACCGTCATCGCACCCGGCGACACAATTCCCGACCATGGCGCCGCGGGCGTGACCCAATGGCTCGATTACGAGGCCGAATTGACCCTCATCATCGGCAAGCCAGGTGCCAATATCGAAAAGGAAGACGCGCTGAGCCACGTCTTTGGCTGGACCATCGCCAATGACGTGACAGGCCGTGACCTGCAGCGCCGCTACGGGCAATGGTTCAAGGGCAAGTCGCTGGACGGCTCCTGTCCGCTCGGCCCATGGATCATTCCGGCCGATGAGCTGGATGCGAGCGACTTGGCCATCCAACTCTGGGTCAACGGCGAACAGCGCCAGTCCAGCCGCACCAGCAAGATGATATTCGACGTGAAGGAGATCATCCATCACCTGTCCAAGGGGTTCACCTTGCTGCCGGGCGACGTGATCATGACCGGCACGCCCGAGGGTGTGGGTTACGCCATGGTTCCGCCCCAGGTTCTCAAGACCGGCGATGTGGTCAGGATCAGCGTTGAGGGCATTGGCGAATTGATCAATCCCGTGGGGTGAGTCAACGAATCGCGCTTTCATTGCCCGTCCGCAGGGCCGCTGCGATGTCAAGAACGAAGGCGCGCGGGTCCGCCACCGGCGGATCGCGGCGCGGCATGGAAACCCGAAGTCGGATCAATTGCCCGCCGGCAGCGCCCACGCAATTGGTGCTGATGACGGGTGTGCGGCCGTAGGTGCCTTCAAGTTCAGCGCAGCGAAGCAGCGGCGCCCCTGGCGGCTGGTCCGATTCATTCACGAGTCGCAGCCGCCGATGTGGGCCAGAACCGCGCTGCGCCACAGCCAGAACGCGCTGATATTCCTGCTGGACCTCCGCGCTGCCGGGGCCATCGGGCAGCGCCGCTCCGGACGGGCGCACCACCTGAACGAAGCCCGCTGCCGTGCGCCCGGCGGTGGCATAAGGAACCTCGACCCCCGGCAAGGGCTGCTGGATGGGCGATGTCGTGCCACGCTGGAAGGTGCCCGCCTGGGCCGGCAACCGCTCGGCCAGCGTTGCCGGAGCGGACACCACGGGGACTGGAGCCACGACCGGCTCGCCACTTTCGGTCGCGCAGGCGGCCAGCAGTGCGAGGAGAGTGAGGCT
>JBBRVI010000044.1:0-16760 GCA_038247025.1 Acetobacterales bacterium | reverse complement strand
CGCCAGCGGGAGAAATCGGGTGGCATCATCTCGGAGAAGAGCTGCGCCATGGCGGGAATGCCGTCAGCCAAGCGCTCGCCATCGAAGAAGCCTGTGATGGTGAGAGCCGCGAGGCAGACTACGATGATCATCCCGGCCAATGCCGTGCCGCGCAGCCCGGCCGAGCGGTCCGCGGCGAGGATTGCGGTAGCGCTCATCCGCGCATCCGGGTCAGGTCCATGTCCAGCACTCGTGCGGTCTCGCGCAGGATGTCGTAGGCGGCGTCTGTCGTTGGCGCGAAGCCTTCGACGCGGAACGCGCGCAGCACCTCTGCATCGCGTGTTTCCAGGAAGGCGGCGCGAATGGCGGCCTTGAGAGGATCGGCGAGGTTGCCCTGCATCACCATCGGGTAGTTCGGGATGGGGTCGCTGATGGCCACTTCGCGGATGCGGGCGGCGTCAATCACATTGCGGGTGATCAGCGTGCGCAGGATGGATTGTGACAGCGCGCCGGCCGCCACCTGCCCCGCCTGCACCGCGCGCGCCACACCGTCATGCGTGCCCAGATGCACCACCCGATAATCGCGTTCGCCGTTCAAGCCGGCGCGCGTGAGGAGCATGGCGCGAGGCACGAGATGAGCGGATGTGGAAGCCTGGTCGCCAAAGCCGAAGGGCCGGCCGCGAATGTCTGCCAGCGCGCGCACCGGGCTCTCCGTCCCCGCGATCACAATGGAATTGTAGGTGGGCGTGCCGCGCTCGATCCCGACGGCGAAGGGCTCGATCGCCGGGGCGCGGGACTTGGCCAGCACATAGGAGAAGGGGCCGAAATAGGCGATCTCGATGCGGCCGAAGCGCATCGCCTCGATCATGGAGGAGTAGTCCGTCGTCACCACCAGCTCGATCTCGCGCGAGAGCGTGCGCTCCAGATGGGCGCGCAAGGGCTGCGCGTTCTGGATGATGGTGGATGCATTCTCATCGGGCAGCAGTGCCACGCGCAGCCGGCGCGGGTCCCGGGTTTGGGCGAAGGCCAGGGAAGGGGCGGCAAGTCCAGCGAGGATGAGGGCGCGGCGGTTCATCAAGCGAGCTCCAGATGCAGGTCAGGTTGCGGCGCGCCGCCATAGATGCGTGCGACATGGGCGGCGGAAAGTGCGGGGGGTGGGCCGTCAAACACCACCTCACCACCGGCGATACCGATGATGCGGTCAGCGAAGCGGCGCGCCAGGTCCAATTGGTGGAGCGAGACGATGGCCGTCAGCCCATCATCGCGACAAATACCATGCAGGAGGCCCAGCACGCGCTCGGCAGTCGCGGGATCAAGCGAGGCGACAGGTTCGTCAGCGAGAATGATGCGTGGCTGCTGCACCAGGGCGCGGGCAATGCCCACGCGCTGTTGCTGCCCGCCCGAAAGCTGGTCGGCGCGGCGCAGGGCGTAGTCCAGCAGTCCCACGCGTTCGATTGCTGCCAAAGCGAGCCGCTTTTCGGCCTCGCTGAAGGGAAGCAGCGTACGCAATCCCGAATGGTGGCCAAGCCGGCCCATCAATACATTGGCCAGGACGGTACGGCGTCCAATCAGCTGATGTTGTTGGAAGATCATGCCTGTACGGCTGCGATGGGCGCGAAGCTTGTGCGAGATTTCGCCGAGCCCTTCCGCCATCACTCGTCCTTCGCTCAATGGGACCAGCCCGTTCAGGCTGCGCAGCAGCGTGGACTTCCCCGCCCCCGAGGCACCGAGCAGCACGGTAAATGCGCCCCCCTCGAACCGAAGCGTGCAGGGCTTCAGTGCTTCCATCCCATTTGGGTAGATCACCCGAGCGCCTTCCACCGCAATCATACGACATCCCCAATTGAGGGACGTTGCGTACCCAATCATCTCTTCGTTGCTGTGACGGTTTGATTGCTGTTGGGTGAAAACGCGCGGGATTGGTCCAAAACAACGGGGGAGGGTTGCCCTTCCAACTTGCGACCCGGTCGCTCAGCAGGAAATGGAACGAACGCTGTCGCCCGCCTTTGAGGTTCAGGCGGTTGCGCGCTTGCCAATAACCCGCGCGCCCGCAGAAAAGGCCGATGTATGGCGGACAGGGTGGGATTCGAACCCACGGAGGAGTTACCCCCTCGGCGGTTTTCAAGACCGCTGCCTTCAACCACTCGGCCACCTGTCCCGCAGCCCCCTCGTGGCGCGGATCGCCCCGTTCCGTCAACCACCCACCCGCCCTTTCACCAAGGGCGAATTTCACCGATTGCGTCGGTCAGCGCGCATTGTGGCAAGGCCAATGCCAGTCGCCGCAAAGCCGCCATCCACCGCGATCACCTGGCCGGTGATGTAGCTG
This sequence comes from Acetobacterales bacterium, assembly GCA_038247025.1. Taxonomy (GTDB): domain Bacteria; phylum Pseudomonadota; class Alphaproteobacteria; order Acetobacterales; family Acetobacteraceae; genus Roseococcus. Next base: position 14,455 of record JBBRVI010000044.1, on the reverse strand, counting down.
GCGCGCTCGCTGCACAGAAAGAAGATGGCTTCGGCCAATTCGCTTTCCAACCCATATCGGTCGAGCGGAATGGCCGCGTGGTAGGCGGCGCGAATGGCGGGCGTATGAACCGCCTGGGCCATGGCCGTCTCCACCGGCCCGGGTGCCACCGCGTTGACCCGGATGCCCAGGCCCGCCAACTCCACAGCTTGCTGCTGCGTCAGGTGAGCGAGGCCGGCCTTGCTCGTTCCATAAGCGACTCGCAGCGTGGATGCGCGCAGCCCTGAGATGGAGGTGACGTTCACAATGGCCCCGCCACCTCCCTCGGCCATCACCGGGGCGACGGCCTGCGTCATCAGGAAGGGGCCGGTCAGGTTCACTGCCAGAATGCGGTTCCATTCCTCCAGCGTGGTTTCCAGCAGTGGCTTGAACACAGCGATGCCGGCGTTGTTCACCAGCGCATCAATCCGGCCAAAATGCGCGGCGCTGTTTTCCACCGCTTGCCGCACCTGGCCCGGATCCGACACATCGCAGGGCAGGGCGAGCGTGGCTTCAGGCGCCGCCAGCACCGCCATGCCCGAGGCAAGTGCGTCGGCGTCAACCTCGATCAGCGCGACGCGCCATCCCTCATCGAGGAAGCGGCGGGCGGTGGCCAGGCCGATGCCGCGGCCGCCCCCTGTCACCAGGGCGACGCGCGCGCTCATTCGCCGGCCATCCGCGCGGCGATGCGCGGTGCGCCCAGGCGCATCAGGGCGTTCACATTGGGCGCGGCGGCCAAGCCCACCACGGCATCGGCCAGAAGCCTCGCACCATCCGCGCCCAGCACAGCATCGGCCAGGCCGTGGAACTTCGCGCGGAGTTCTTCCTCAGTCAGGAAATTCGCTGGCTCGCCCTTGGGCACGACCACCGTCTTTGAAAAGACCTGGCCCCGCGCCCGGATGGTGAGTTTCCCGGACATGTTGGCCGGGAACTCTGCCTGGATGTCCGGGTCTTCCTCGCAGCTGATCTTGGGCATCAGTGCGCGAAGTTCAGGCGCATTCATCTGCGGGTAGCTGTCCCAACCGAAATGGCCATGCGCCAGAGCGCAAGCCACGACAAAGGGGCCGCTGAACTGTCCATCCACGACATTCTGCGGGTTCTGCTTGTAAGCGAGAGGCGCACCCACGAGCATCATGCCCTTGTTGGGCAGGCCCATGGTGACGCTCTCGATCTCCTCAGCGCGGATCCCATGCTCGGCGCGAAGTGCCAGCGCCGCATCCACATTGGCATGGCCATAGCGGCAGGAGGGGTAGGGCTTCACCGCCGTTTCCATCAACTCATACTGCGTGCCCAGGCCCTGGAGTGCCCGCTGAGGATTGGGGTTGGGCGCATAGGCGCGCAGGAAACCGGCCTTGCCCTCCAGCGCCTCCGCCGCGCCGCGAAACCCCTCGCGCGCCAAGAGGGCGGCGGACAGCCCGGCCATCGCGGCCCAACCCACCTGGAAACGCTTGGTCCAGGCGCCGTTCTTGAGGAATTGCAGGCTGCCGGCCGATTGGCTGAGCGCAATGCCCAGCGCATCCTCGATCTGCGCGGCACTCATCCCCATCACGCGTGCTGCCGCCGCAGCGGCGCCAAAGACCCCGCAAGTGGCCGTCGGATGATAGCCGCGGTCATAATGATCGCCACCCGGCAGGGCGAGGGCCAAGCGGTTCGTCACCTCATACCCCGCGACGATGGCCGCGATGACATCCTGGCCAGAGGCGGAGGTCAATTCGGCGGCTGCCAGCGCGGCGGGGATCACCGGGGCGCCGGGATGCAGCGTGCCTGCCGCGTGGGTGTCATCGAAATCCAGGCTATGGGCGAAGGCGCCGTTGAGCAGCGCCGCGCCGGCAGGCGACCAGCGGCTGCTTTCGCCGAACACGGCGTGGTTGCCGGTCGCTAAACCCATGGCGCGGGCAGCGGCCATCAAGGGTGCGCTGCTTTCCGCATCGTGCCGGCCGCGCACAATGTTTCCGAGCAAATCCAGGATCAGGAAGCGCGTGCGCGCCTCGACCTCGGCGGGGAGGTCATGGTGATGGATGGTCGCCGCATATTGCGCGAAGCGAGCGGTGAGCGCGGTCATGGCAATGTCCTCGGCGAATTTGTTCGGAGTAAATCAGAGGGGCGGTGCCCGCGCCAGCCGTCATGCGCGACAGGGATGACGGCCGCTCGCGGTTCTTCGTTGCGGCGCGGCCCAGGAAATGGCACGAAGCGCACATGTTCACGCGCCGTTCCCTGCCGGCCGGAGTCCTGGCCTTGGCAGCCAGCCCCACATTCGCCCGCAATGCCCGCGGCCAGGGCAGTTTTGACTCCTTCCTTGATGGGGTTCGCACTGAAGCCCGCCGCGGAGGGGTCAACTCTGCGACCATCAGCCGAGCCTTCGCGGGCCTTCGTCCAAATGATCGCGTCCTGGAGCTGGATCGCCGTCAGGCTGAATTCACCCAAACCTGGCCGCAATACCGCGATGCCCGCCTCTCGCCGGCGCGCATCGAGGCCGGACGCCGCGCCTATGGAGACCACCGCGCCCTCCTTGAATCGATTCAGACGCGGCTGCGGGTCACTGCGCGGGTGTTGGTGGCCATTTGGGGGCTGGAGACCAATTACGGCGGCTTCACCGGCAATTTCAACGTGATCGAGGCGCTGGCGACGCTGGCCTGGGAGGGGCGGCGCGCCGCCTTCTTCCGCGCGGAGCTCCTGGCTGCGTTGCGTATCCTGGATGCCGGCAACGTCAGCTTCGAGCGCATGCGCGGCAGCCATGCCGGCGCCATGGGGCACCCACAATTCATGCCGACGAGCTTCGAGCGCCTTGCGGTGGATTTCGACGGCGATGGCCGGCGCGACATCTGGGACAGCCGCGCAGATGCGCTCGGCTCGATCGCGAATTACCTGGCGCGCTCGGGCTGGCGGGAGGGCGAGGCTTGGGGCTTTGAGGTCCTGCTGCCCTCGGGATTCGATACGAGCATCGCCGATCACCGCCAGATGCGGCCCATGCGCGACTGGGGCCGGATGGGCGTGATCCGCACGGGCGGAGGCGGACTGCCGGCAAATGACGGCGAATGGGCGGTCGTGATTCCCGGGCTGTCACGCGGGGACAGCCAGGCCTTTATGGTTGGGCAGAACTTCATCGCCATCCGGCGCTACAACCCCTCCAACTTCTACGCAACGGCAGTAGGACTTTTGTCGGATAGGGTAGCGTGAGGTATTTCGTCCTTGGGATTATTGTACTGTCCGGTTGCGCGCCCGTCCCAACACCGCCATCACGTTATTTCCTAGGTGAGCCTTATCAGGAAGGCGGACTGTGGTCCTACCCCCGGGAAGATTTCGCGCTGGATGAGGCAGGCGTCGCAGCCATCCTCCTTTCGCTCAGCGGGCTCACCGTAAATGGCGAGGCCCGCAATGCGCAGGGCATGGTTGCCGCACATAGGACACTGCAACTGCCAGCCATCGTGACGGTGACGAACCTGGACAATGGGCGCTCCCTGCGGCTGCGTGTGAATGACCGCGGGCCTGCTGCGGCGGGCCGGGTGGTCGCTGTTTCGCCCAGGGCTGGCGCGCTTTTGGGGGCAACGGGGCCATTTCGTGTCCGCGTGGTCGTGGATGGTCCGGCCTCGCGGCGGGCGATTGAGGGTTTGGCCGGCCAATCCGCGCCTCTTCCCATCGAGACGGCACCGGTGGGCCGCGTCGAACGGGAGAGCCTGGCGCCGCCGCCAGGCGCCCGGGCAGTCGTGACTCGCACCGAATCTGCTTCGCGGGCAATCGCAGAGTCGGCACCCAGTCTGGCCCGGGAGCCCGAACGCCTCCCTGAGCAGGTGACGCAGGGCGCGCCCAACCCAGGCCGGATCTGGCTGGAGGCCGGGCGCTTCTTCCGTCGTGACCTCGCCCAGGCCCAGGCGTCGCGCATCGGGGGCAGGGCGGAACCCTTTGGGAGCGCAGGCGGGCCATTAGCGGGGGGGCCATTAGCGGGGGGGCCAGGGGGGGCGTCAGGGCGTCAGCAGCAATGGCGCGTTCGCTCAGGCCCCTATTCCAGCATCGCCGAGGCCGACGTCGCTTTGGCCAGGGCGCTCGCACAGGGCCAACCCGATCTCCGGCTTGCGGTGGAGTAGAGCCGCGGCGTATTCCGTGCACCCTGCCTGAAGGGGTTTTGACATGTTCCGCCGCAGTCTGATCGGGGCCTTCGGGCTGGCGAGCCCAATTTTGGCGAGCCCAACCTTGGCGAGCCCAACTTTGGTCCAGGCCCAGAACCGGCCAGCCGCCCCACCTGCGCGCCCCGCGCCGCGGCCTGCGGCACCCACCAGCACCCCGGCCCAGTCACCTATCGGGCCGGTGGATACCGCGGCACGCTTCGCGGTGATGGTGGATTTTGAAACGGGTGCGATCCTTTTGAACAAGCAGGCGGATGAGCGCATGCCGCCAGCCTCCATGTCCAAACTCATGACCATGTATGTGGTTTTTGAGCAGCTCAAACTCGGCCGGCTGCGGATGGACCAGGCGCTGCCCGTCAGCGACGCGGCCTGGCGCATGGGTGGCTCCAAGATGTTTCTGGAGCGGAACACCACCGCGACCGTCGAAGAACTGGCCCGCGGCGTCATCGTGCAGTCCGGCAACGACGCCTGCCTCGTGCTGGCCGAGGCGATTGCCGGCTCCGAGCGAGCCTTCGCCGATATGATGAACGTCATGGGCCGCGAGATCGGCCTCACCAGCAGCAATTTCAGGAACTCCACCGGCTGGCCCGACCCAGAACATCGCATGACCGCGAGCGACTTGGCCAGTTTGGCGCGGCGGATCATCGTGGATCACCCAGAAAGCTATCGCTTCTACTCCGAGCGCAGCTTCCGCTGGAACAACATCACCCAGGAGAACCGCAACCCTTTGCTGGGGCGTGTTGCCGGCGCGGATGGGCTCAAGACCGGCCACACTGACGAGGCGGGCTTTGGCTTGACTGCCAGCGTAAAGCGCGGTGAGCGACGCCTGATCCTCGTGGTCGGTGGCCTTCCAACCATGCGCGCGCGCGGCGATGAGGCCGAGCGCCTCATCGAATGGGGGTTTCGCGAGTTCGACAATGTCGTGCTCTTCCGCGCTGCGGACACGATCGAGGACGTGCCCGTCCATCTGGGCGAACGGCGCACCGTGCCCCTGATCGGCGGGCGTGAAGTGGTGGCCACCGTCCCGCGCGGCTGGCGCGACACCTTGCAGGCCCGCATTCGCTACGACGCGCCTGTGTCGGCGCCAGTGGTCAAGGGGCAGGAACTCGGCAGGTTGGAAGTGTCTGGCCGGGGCGTACCGCCAATGAGCTTGCCGCTTTATGCCGGCGCGGACGTAGAGCGGCTGGGAATGATTTCACGCATCCCGGTGGTGGTGAGCCGCCTGTTGGGAGGGAGGACTTGATTCCTCGGTTCATCACCCTGGAGGGGGGAGAAGGGGCAGGAAAATCAACCCAGTGCCGAATTCTTAGCGACCGCTTGGTTCAGGCCGGGCTTTCAGTCCTAAGAACGAGGGAGCCCGGTGGATCTGCGGGAGCGGAAGCCATTCGCGGCTTGCTGCTCAGCCGCTCAGGCTGGGATCCCCTGGCAGAGATGACGCTGCATTTCGCGGCACGGCGCGAACACTGGGCGCGCAGCATCCAGCCCTGCCTGGAAGCCGGTAGCTGGGTGGTTTGCGATCGCTTCTTCGACAGCACACTCGCCTATCAGGTAGGGGGGCAGTGTGCGCCGAGGCCATGCTGGGCGGCCCTGCGCGAAGCGACTCTCGGCGACATCACCCCCGATCTGACCTTGCTGCTGGACCTGTCGGTTGCCGCCGGTCTCGCCAGGGCTGCCCGCCGCGGGGAGACCAATCGCTATGAATTGCTGGGGGCCGACTTCCACCAGCGCGTCAGGGATTCATTCCTGGCACAAGCCGCGCAGGAGTCAGCGCGCTTTGCAATCATTGACGCTGCGGCGCCGGAGGAGGCTGTCAGCGCCGCCATTCTCGATATCTGTCAAAAGCGCTTTGGCTCGCCGTGATACCGCCCCCCCCCCGCGCCAATCCCGGGCTCCTTGGGCATGACGAAGCGTCTGCTGCCTTGGCCTCGGCCGCGCGTAGCGGAAGATTGCATCACGCCTGGCTGTTCTGTGGACCGCCTGGTATCGGCAAGGCAACCCTGGCCTATCGCTTCGCGCGCTGGCTTCTGGCCGGTCAGCCCGCAGGCGCTTTGCCCCTTCATGTGCCGGAAAATGATCCTGCCTTCCGCCGGGTCGCGGCCGGCAGTCACGCGGATCTGATGGTCCTGGAACCGCAGGCCGAACCCGGGAAGCGGCGCATCATCAAGGTGGATGAAGCACGCGCCGCGCGGGGCTTCCTCAACCTCACCGCGGCTGAGGGCGGCTGGCGGGTGATCGTCATGGATGAGGTGGAGGCGATGGAGGCTGCCTCGGCCAACACCATCCTGAAAACCCTGGAAGAACCGCCCCCGCAAACGGTCCTTTTGCTGGTGACCTCGTCGCCCGGCCGGCTGCTTCCCACGATCCGCAGCCGCTGCAGACGCCTGGACCTTTTCGCCCTGGACGAGCCATTGATGGACACCCTTCTCGCCGAATGGTTCCCCGACCTGCCGCGGCTGGACCGGCAGGTTTTGATCCGCCTCGCTGAGGGTTCTCCAGGCCGCGCGCTGCAGCTGGCAGAGGGGGAGGGGGTGGAACTGTCCCGATTGGCGGAGGCTGTCCTGGAAAACTTACCCACAGGGGCCGCCGCGCATGCCCTGGCCGACCGGATCGCCGGGCGGGATGCAGCCCTCGCTTTTCCTGCATTCTTCACTTTGATGCTTCGGCAACTCTCCCATGCCGTCCGCGAGGCCGCGCGCGGCGGTCCGATGGCGGGTTGGCTGGGCGAAAGGTCGCTTCCCGCCTGGGTCGAGGCTGGGGCAGCGGTCGCTCGGTTGGTCCAGGAGGCCGAGCGCCTCTCGCTGGACCGCCGCCAAGCCGTCCTGGTGGCCATGGACACCTTGCGGGGGCGCTAGAGGCGCTTCATAGGTCGCGCATGAGCCCGATCTATCTGACCACACCCATCTATTATGTGAATGACAAGCCGCATATCGGCCACGCCTATACGAGCCTGGCGGCAGATGTGTCGGCCCGCTGGCACCGGTTGTCCGGGCGGGAGGTCTTCTTCCTCACGGGCACGGATGAGCATGGCCAGAAGGTGGAAAAAGCAGCGCAGGATGCCGGCGAGGAGCCTCAGGCCTTCACCGACCGCGTGAGCCAGGCCTTCCGCGACCTGACCGTCACCATGGGCTTTTCCAATGATGGTTTCATCCGAACCACGGAGACACGACATTATGAGGCCTGCCAGGCGCTTTGGAACCGCTTGGTGGAGCGCGGTCAAATCTACCTGGGTGCCTATGAGGGCTGGTATGCCGTTCGTGACGAGGCCTTCTACGGCCCGGATGAGTTGACCGACCGGGAAGGAATCAAATACGCGCCCTCCGGCGCGCCGGTGGAGTGGGTGAAGGAACCGTCGTATTTCTTCAAGCTCTCAGAATGGTCTGACAAGCTGCTGGAATTCTATCAAACCAACCCGGATTTTATCGCGCCCACAAGCCGCCGGAACGAGGTCGTCAGCTTTGTGAATTCGGGGCTGTCCGACCTTTCCATATCGCGCACATCTTTCCGATGGGGCGTTCCGGTTCCGGGCGATGACGCGCATGTGATGTATGTATGGCTCGACGCGCTGACAAACTACATTACCGCTTTGGGCTATCCTGATGAAAAGTCTGAACTCTGGCGCTTTTGGCCGGCAGAAGTTCAATTCGTCGGCAAGGACATCCTGCGCTTCCACGCGATCTACTGGCCGGCCTTTCTCATGGCCGCCGGCTTGCCGCCACCCCGCCGTGTCTTCGCCCATGGCTGGTGGACGAATGAGGGCCAGAAGATCAGCAAATCCGTCGGAAATGTGATTGATCCTCTGGCCTTGGTAGAGGAATTCGGCCTGGACCCGGTGCGGTACTTTCTGTTGCGTGAGGTCCCTTTTGGTCAGGATGGCGATTTCGCCCGTTCCGCCCTGGTGAACCGCTTGAACGGGGAACTGGCCGACGTGCTTGGTAACTTGGCCAACCGGACTCTTTCACTCATCCAACGAAACTGCGGGGGGAAATTGCCCCCTTCCGCCACGCCATCTGAGGCGGATGGGTCGCTCATGAAGCCGCTCGACGGTCTCGTCTCCGCGGTTGGCAAGCTGTTGGAGGGGCAGCAATATCATCTGGCGCTCGAGGAGATTTTTGCGCAGGTGAGGGGGGCCAATGGCTACATCACCATTCAAGCACCCTGGGCCCTGAAGAAGACAGACCCGGTGCGGATGTTTGAGGTATTGCGTCATCTGCACACCGCGTTGCGCGCCTATGCCACCGTTTTGCAACCCTTCATGCCGGGCAGCATGGGTGCGCTGCTTGACCAGTTGGGCGTGCCCGCCGACGCACGCGATCTGTCCGCCCTGGAAGCAGCCTTGCCAGAGGGGACGGCGCTGCCAGCGCCATCGCCCTTATTTCGCAAGATTGAAAACGCCGGATAACCGTCTGATGATCATAGATAGTCATTGCCATCTAGACTATTTCTCCGAGGCGGAGATGGAAGAAATCCTGGCCCGTGCCGCCGCTGCGGGCGTCGAGCGCATGGTCACGATCGGGACCTCCGTCGAACAGGCGGCCGTTGTGAAAGCCTTGGTGGAGAGATATCCGCAGGTCTGGGGCACAGTCGGCGTGCATCCACATCGCGCGGCCGACGGCTCCATGCCCAGCGTCGCTGATCTGGTCGCTCTGGCTGACCATCCGCGCATCATTGGCCTTGGCGAAAGCGGCCTCGATTATTTCTACGACAAGGCACCGCGCGACGTGCAGCAGGAAGGCTTCCGTCGCCATTGCCGCGCGGCGCGTGAAACCCGCCTGCCATTGTCCATCCATGCGCGTGAAGCCGATGAGGATATCGCGCGTATCCTGGCCGAAGAGCGGGCAGGGGGTGACTTTGCGTTCTTGCTACACTGCTTCAGCTCAACGCCGGAACTTGCTGATAAAGCAGTAGAGATGGGCGGATACATCTCCTTCTCCGGCATCTTGACCTTCCCTAAATCCGCCGGGTTACGCGAAGTGGCGGCCAGGCTTCCTCTCGACCGACTCCTGCTGGAAACCGACTCGCCCTATCTGGCGCCGGTGCCGCTGCGCGGAAAGCGGTGCGAACCGAGTTACACCGCGCATACAGCCAGGGTTCTCGCGGAATGTCGCGGCGTCAGCATCGAGGAGATCGCGAAAGCCACGACAATCAATTTCCATCATCTTTTCGCCAAGGCAGCATGAAGCCTGCGCTTCGCGTCACGCTTTTGGGAACAGGGCCTTCCCAGGGCGTGCCCGCGGTTGGTGGGCTGGATGGGCGCGGCAATTGGGGCGAATGCGACCCAAATGAGCCACGCAATCGTCGTGGAAGGACCTCCGCACTGATCGAAGGCGCTGATGGCTCGCGGCTGCTGGTGGATTGCGGGCCTGATTGCCGCGCCCAGCTTCTCGCAGCCGAAACGGCCCATCTGGATGCGGTGCTGATCACCCACGCTCATGCGGATCATCTGGCCGGTATTGATGAGCTGCGGGCCGTGAACCGTGCCACCCAGCGGCCATTGCCCGTCTGGGCCAGCGCCGAGACCCTCGACGAGCTTCAATCCCGCTTCGGTTATGCCTTTCGCCCGCCGACCAAAGGTTTCTACCGTCCCGCGCTGGAGCCAAACATGGTCGCACCGGGGGAGCGGATCGCAGTGGGCACGATGTTGATCGAAATGCTGGAGTTGGATCATTTCGTCATGCGGCCGCTCGGCCTGCGGATCGGGCGCTTCGCCTATACCACAGACGTGCTCCGCTTTCCGCAAGAGAGCTTCGCCCGGCTGCACGGTCTCGATACCTGGGTCGTCAGCTGCATGACACCTGGCGTCAATCCGGCGCATGCCGGCCTCGACCAGGTTCTGGCCTGGTGCCGCGAATTGCGGCCTCGCCGGACTGTGCTGACCCATCTCGGCGACCGGATGGACTATGCCGGGATCTCAGCGCGTCTGCCAAAGGGCGTCGAACTGGGCTACGACGGCCAGCACCTGGAGGTGGAAGCGTGAGCCATCCACAGGCTTTTCCACAGCGCTGTATTTTCCATAATAAATCTTATGCGATAATTTACCCTGTGCACAACCGGAGCCAGCAATGACATCCACCCCCTCCTCCCCGGTTACCCCCCCAGACCTGGCCACCCTCCCAGACCTGGCCGCCCTCCTAGATGTGATGGCGCGTCTGCGCGACCCGATCAGCGGCTGCCCCTGGGATATCGCGCAGGATTTCGCATCCATCGCGCCCTATACGGTCGAGGAGGCGCATGAAGTCGCGGACGCGATCGCGCGCGGCCCGGAGCCCGCGTCTTTGCTGGACGAACTCGGCGATCTTCTGCTGCAGGTCGTCTATCACGCGCGGATGGCCGAGGAGCGCGGCTGGTTTGTCTTTGGTGATGTTGCGGCTGCCATCACGGCCAAGATGATCCGCCGCCACCCGCATGTGTTCGCAAGCACGGAAATCGCCAGTTTCCATGACCAGAACGAGGCCTGGGACATACAAAAAGCCAGCGAGCGAGCCGCACGGGCTGAGACCGGCGTGCTGGCCGGCGTGGCGCAGGCCCTACCCGGCTTGACTCGGGCGGCCAAACTCACCCGCCGCGCCGCGCGTGTCGGCTTTGACTGGCCCGATGCGCCTTCGGTCTTGTCCAAGCTGGATGAAGAGGTCGCGGAATTGCGCGCTGAGTTGCCGGCAGCCAATCCGGAGCGCCTGGCCGATGAAATCGGAGACCTCCTGTTCGTGATGGCCAACCTGGCCCGCAAGCTCGATTTGGACCCTGAGGTGTGCATCGCCCGGGCCAATGCCAAGTTTGAGCGGCGCTTCGCGGCCATCGAAGCTGCACTGGCCGTGTCCGGCCGCAGCCCCGCGGACGCAACCCTGGATGAGATGGAGAAGGAATGGATTCAGGCGAAACGGAACGGGCTTTAAGGGAATATTTCCTAGCCATCCGGGAGCGGTATGAAATCTTTGTTGTCTGCAGGAACGGTCGGAAAGCGGCCCGCGGCCCAATCGGCCTTGGCCTGCTCTATCCGCTCGCGCCGGGAAGAGACAAAATTCCAGAAGATGTATCGCGGCCCGTCCATGACGGCACCGCCCAGAAGTAACAGGTGCGCGCCCTGCCCTCCCGTCTCACGGAGCGTCATCCGGTCGCCGGTGCGGAATACCAGCATGCGCCCCGCTGCGAACACCTGCCCCGCCACCTCCACCGCGCCTGAGACAACATAGGCGCCTCGCTCCTCATGGGTGTCGGGCAGCGGGCATGCTGCACCCGGTGCCAGTTTCAGATCCGCGTAGAAAAGCGGCCAGTGCGTCTCCACTGGTGCGCGCAGCCCCCACCCCTCGCCCGCGATGAGCCTCAGACGCGCGCCCTGATCTTCGAGGATGGGCAAGGCTTCGGCCGGATGATGCGCAAAACTGGGCGGACGCTCCTCCTGATCGGCCGGCAAGGCCGCCCAGGACTGTATTCCAAAAAGCCGGTTCGAATGGCTCCGCAGCGCCGTGGCGGTTCGCTCCGAATGGGCGATCCCCTGCCCGGCCGTCATCCAGTTCAGCGCGCCCGGCCGAATGGGCTGTTCATAGCCCAGGCTGTCACGGTGCATGATCTCGCCCTCAAACAGGTAGGTCACGGTCGAGAGCCCGATATGCGGGTGAGGACGAACATCCAGGCCCTTCCCGGTCAGGAATTCGCCCGGCCCCATCTGGTCGAAAAAGATGAAGGGGCCGATCATCTGCTTCTCGCGCGCCGGCAGGGCCCGTCGCACTTCGAATCCGCCCACGTCATGGGAGCGCGGAATAATCTGTGCCTCGACCCCCGGCGGAAGAATGTCCATGGCTATACCTTTGTCTGCCCAGGCCAAAGCCCGCCGGAAGCCGGGCCGCCCAAAGCTGGAAACAGGCTGCCACCGTAGCCGGCAGCTTCAGGTATGCGCAACAAAGTGCCCCCCGCCCCATCGGGAATCGGCTCGGGCATCACGGTGACAATGGCGGCACCGGACGCCGCCAGCATGGCCTCCTCGGCCGAGGCGTGGCGTGCCAGGCGCAGCAGGTTCAGCCGCGTGGGAAACACCAGCGTCCTCCGCCCGGCCTGCGCCTCCGCCACCGCCAGCTCGGGCCGGATCCACACGGCTTCCACCGCTTCGCGCCCGTCATGAACGGCTTCCTGGCCTTCGGGAGCACGGGCGAGGAAGAAATGCGTGTCGAATCGCTTGGGGCTATGTGGAGGCGTGATCCAGTGCGCGAACGGCGTCAGCGCTGCGTGATCTGGGCGCAGACCGCGTTCGTGCAGATATTGCAGGAACTCCCCCTGAGCCGGAATGTCAGGGGCCGGCGGATGCGCCATGAGAATGCCCGATTCCTCCCATGCTTCGCGGATCGCGGCAATGCGAAAGGCGCCCAAAGGGTCCTCGGGGGGTGCCAGGGCGGCGTCGGTGCTTTCCACTCGACCGCCAGGAAACACCAGCGCGCCGGAGGCGAATTCCACTTCGCGCGCGCGTGCCACCATCAGCACTTCCAGGCCCTCCCGCCCATCGCGCAACAGGAGGATGGTGGCGGCGGGGCGGGGTACGACCGGAGAGCTCATGCGGCGCAGTCAAGCCCACCCGGCGGCGCAGGGCTACTCTGCCCGGATGTTCCCCTCGCGGATGATGGGCAGCCAGACTTCGTATTCGCGGCGGATGAAGGCCGCGAATTGCTCTGGCGTGCTGCCCACGATGCTGCCGGCCTGCGCGCGGAACACCTGTTCACGCACCTCGTCCTTGGCGACGATCTTGGCGAACACCTCGTTGATCCGCTGCACCAGCCCCGCCTCCATGCCCGCCGGCGCCATGATGCCGTGCCAGACGGCGGTGTTGAACCCGGGCAGCGTATCTGCGAGTGCGGCAATGCCCGGCAGCGCCGGCGTGCCCCCGGGCGTGCTGATGGCAATGGCCTTGGCGCGCCCCTCGCGGATCATGTTCAGCCCCGAGGAGACGGTGGGGAAGCCGAATTGCGCATCGCCGCGGATCAGCGCCGTCACCATCTCGGCCCCGCTGCGATAGGGCACATGGACCATCTTCAGCCCTGCCCGCTTCAGGAACAGCTCCATGAACAAATGGCTGCCATTGCCATTCCCGGCCGAGGAGAAGGTGAAGCCATCGGGCCGGGCACTCGCCGCAGCGATCACCTCCGACACGGTATTGGCCGTGACGGAAGGGTGCGCCATCAGCACGCCGGGCAGGTTCACCAGATGGATGATGGGCGTGAAGGCGGTCATGGGGTCGTAGGGGAGGCTATTGTAAAGCAACCGACCGATCGCGTTGGCGCCGACATCGGACATCATGAGGGTGAGGCCATCGGGGCGCTGCTGGGCCACGAAAGCGCCAGCGATGGTGCCGCCCGCACCGGGGCGATTCTCCACCACCAGGGTCTGGCCATTCGCGTGTTCGCCGAATCGGGCAGCCACGGTGCGGCTCAAGGTGTCAATCGCGCCGCCCGCGCCGAAAGGCACGATCAGGCGGATCGGCCGCTCCGGCCAGGAGCTTTGCGCCAGGGCGGGTGTGAAAAGCGCTGGCGTGGCAATGCCGGCGGCCAGCAGGCCCCGGCGTGTGATCCGCATCATGGACGTTCTCTCCGTATCGGCCCATTGAGATGGCAGGCCGCCTTGACCTCGGCTTTGCCCTGCCCACTCTCACCATGCAAGCTTATCGCAGCATTTTAAGGATTTTGCGCGTGACCTGGTCTTTGCTGGCGCATGAACCCGAAAGCGGCAGTTTCGCGGTTGCAGTCACCACCTGCGCCCTTGCGGTGGGCGCATCTTGCCCTTTCGTGCGCACGGGAGTGGGCGCCGTCTCCACGCAATCCATCACCAACCGCTATCTCGGCCCGGCTGTGCTGGACGCGATGGCGCGTGGCCTCTCCCCGGCTGCGGCCATCGAAGGCGCACTCGCGGGCGATGACGGCAAGCACCTGCGCCAGATCCACGCGCTTGACTGCCATGGCCGCTCCGCTGCCTGGACGGGCGAGAACTGCGTCGAATGGGCTGGCCATCGCATGGGCACGGGATGGTCGGTGGCGGGCAACATGCTTGCGGGCGAGGCGGTGATCGCAGATACGATTGCGAGCTTCCTGGCCCGCCAGGACCTCGCCATGCCCGAGCGCATGATGTCTGCCCTCCAAGCGGGAGAGGCCGCGGGCGGCGATAGGCGTGGCCGGCAATCTGCGGCGCTCCAGCTCGTCACCACCGAGGATTTTCCCGACATTGACCTCCGCGTGGATGACCACGCCAACCCGCTGGACGAATTGGAGCGGCTGGTGAGGCTCTGGCGCACCACGCGCGCCCCTGGCCAGCGCAATGCACCAAGCCGGGCGCATCCATCG
>JBBRVI010000043.1:0-16786 GCA_038247025.1 Acetobacterales bacterium | reverse complement strand
TGAGAGGCGGGATGCATTCCGCGAACCCTTAAACCTGATCCGGTTCGGACCGGCGGAGGGAATGGTGCTTCGCTCCGTCATGGGGTCAGCCCGTCTTTCGCCTCCGCCGCGCCGCACGGAGGATTATGGATGGACCGCCGCAGCTTTCTCGCCCTTTCCGGTGCCGCCGCCGCTACCCCCGCCCTGGCCCAAACGTCCCGCGCCCGCACGCTGCGCTTCATGCCGCAGGCGGCCCTGGCCGTGTTGGACCCCATCTTCAACCCGACCACCATCGTCACCACCCACGCCTATTGCGTCTTCGACACGCTGTACGGGGCCGACCGCGCGCTGCGCCCGCATCCGCAGATGGCCGCCGGCCATAGCGTTTCCGCCGATGGCCTGAACTGGACCATCACCCTGCGCGAGGGCCTGCGCTTCCATGATGGCGAGCCGGTGCGGGCGCGCGATTGCGTGGCCAGCATTCGCCGCTGGGCGGTGCGCGACGGCTTCGGCCAGGTGCTGATGCGCGCCACGGCCGAACTCTCGGCTCCCGACGACAAGACCATCCTGTTCCGCCTCACGCGGCCATTCCCCGCGCTGCCCGATGCACTCGCCAAACCCGGTGCCAGCCCCTGCTTCATGATGCCCGAACGTTTCGCCAGCACGCCGCCTGACCGCGCGCTCGGCCCCGATGCCATGATCGGCTCCGGCCCCTGGCGTTTCGTGGCGGCGGAATATGTGCAGGCCTCGCGCGCCGTGTATCTGCGCAATGAGGCCTATGTGCCGCGCGATGAGCCGGCGGAGGCCGCATCAGGCGGCAAGCGTGTGCATTTCGACCGGCTGGAGATCATCTGGATTCCGGATGGCGGCACCGCGGCTGCGGCCCTTCGCACCGGCGAGATTGATTGGATCGAATACCCACTGCCGGATCTGGTGCCGGTGCTGGAGCGGGACCGCAATACGCGCACGCAAATCTACGACCCGAACGGGTTTCTGGGCTTCATCCGCTTCAACCACCTCCATCCGCCCTTCAATGATGTGCGCGTCCGCCGCGCCATCCGCGACGTGGTGGTGCAGCCCGACTACATGCAGGCCGTGGCCCTCCCGCAGGACTGGCAGGAGTGCCATTCCATGTTCCCCTGCGGGCTGCCCGGCGCGATGGAATTCCCGCCCTCGCCACGTGGTGACGCCGCGATGGAGCGCGTCCGCGTGGCCCTGCGAGAAGCCGGCTACAATGGCGAGCCGGTGGTCCATATCAACCCCAGCGACTTCCCAGCCGTCACCCAGCAGGGCCGCGTTACGGTGGACCTGATGCGGCGCCTCGGCGTGAACATTCAGGCCGTGGAGAGCGATTGGGCCAGCATCATCGCCCGCCGCTCCAATCGCGGCCCGCCGGCGCAAGGTGGCTGGAACCTGCACAACACCAATGGCCCCGCGGCCACCATCGCCAACCCGGCCGTGAGCTTTGCCATCCGCATGAACGGCGCCCAGGCCTGGGCCGGCTGGCCCGAGGATGCAGGGGTGGAGGCGCAGGTGGAGGCCTGGACCCTGGCCGCCGACGCGCAGACCCAGGCCGTGGCCATGCGCCGCTTGCAGGAATTGGCCTGGGAGGCGGTGCCCTTCGCGCCCACGGGCCTGTTCCGCCTGCGCACGGCCTTCCGCCGGGACCTCACCGACGTGCTGCAGGCACCAAACCCCATGCTGTGGAATCTGCGACGGGCGTAGGGGCCATTGGAGCGGGATGCGTGATTCAGACTTTTCGGCCAGTTTGCCTCAAGTCATCACGCTCCAAACCCCGGTAAAGCGCCACCAGCGCTGCTGCCTCCGCGGCCCAGCCCCAATCACCGCGCGCGGCCTGCCAGCCCG
Organism: Acetobacterales bacterium; assembly: GCA_038247025.1. Lineage (GTDB taxonomy): Bacteria > Pseudomonadota > Alphaproteobacteria > Acetobacterales > Acetobacteraceae > Roseococcus. Next base: position 14,941 of record JBBRVI010000043.1, on the reverse strand, counting down.
CCTCGCCCAGCGCCGCGCGGCGCGCGGGATCGGTGAGGTCCGTGATGGCGGCGGCGATGGCGGCGGGGTCGGTCACATCCACCAGCAGGCCGCACCCGGCATCGCGCACGATTGTGGCCACGCCGGTCGCGAATCCGGGCGCGATGACCGGCAGGCCTATCGCCATGCCGTCAAACAGCTTGTGCGGCAGGGCCAGGCGGTGATTTTCCTCGCCGGGCTGGAACAGCACCAGGTTCACGTCGGCCTCAGCGGCGGCGCGGGCGAATGCCGCTTCGGCCGGCATCCAACCGGCGATCTCGATGCGCTGCGTCAGGCCGCTGGCTTGCGCAGCGGCGCGGAAGCCAGCCTCGCTGCCATCGGTGAAGCGGCCGATCACCAGCAGCCGCGTGTCGGGCGGGGCCAAGGCGAGCGCAGCCAGAAGTTGCGGCCAGCCGCGTTTCACGCCGATGGCCCCCAGATGCAGCAGGGTCAACGCCCCGTGGCCATGCGCCCGGTGGGGCAGGGCTGCGGGTATCAGCGCGTGGTTGCGCACGGCGATGCGCGGTCGTGCGGGGGAAAAATCGGTGGCCAGGCCCTCCTTCGCCAGCACGACAGCATCTGCCAGCCTGCCCATCCCCCACATGGCCGCGCGGATCGCGCCGCGCGCCAGAGGCCGCAAGGCGAAAGGCAGCCTGCTGTCCAGGCGCGAGGGGTAGTGCTCGTGCACATCCAGCACCACGCGAGCGCCGCACCGCCAGCCGGCCAACAGCGCGATGGCCCAGGCATCCGGCTCCGAGGCATGGATCAAGGCAGGGCGCAGCGCGACGGCGCGCCGATAAAGCGGCCACCAGCGCCGCCAGCGGCTTGGCGCCGCAACGGCCTCGATCGTCACGCCCCCTATCGGAGGTCCAGCCGGCCCAGGGCAAAGATGCGTGACTGGCCAGCCCGCCGCGGCCAACGCCGCGCCCTCCTTGCGGACCACGCGCATGTCATCGGCCGGATGGGCAGCGGAGAGCAGCAGGATCACGCGTCGGCCAGGTTTCGCGCGGGGAGGCATTGCGCCTGCGTCGCGGCTTCGGCCACGGCGACAAAGCGCGCGGCCAGCAGACGCCGGTCGTGGTGGCGCTGGGCATGTTGACGGGCAGCCAAGCCCATTGCCTCACGGTGCAGGGGTTTGGCCGCCAGCCGCGAGAGTGCGTCTGCCAGCACAAGGGCGTCCGTATGAGTCTCGCCGCACCCCGCTTGCGCCAGCAGTCGCGCGGCTTCGCCGGGCACGTTGGACAGCACCGGCAGACCGGCGGCCAGGTAGTCCATCAGCTTGTTGGGTGCCGTCCATTCGGCAAATTGAGGGATGGGCGCCAGGCAGAGGAGGCCCGCCTGGCTGCCCGCCAGCAGTCGCGCCAGGTCGCGCTTGGGCATTGGGTCCAGGAAGGTGATGTTGGACAGGCCCCGCGCCGCGGCATCCGCCATGAGGGACGGCTTCTCGCTGCCCTCGCCCACCAGGATCAGCCGCACCCTCCGCTCGCCGGCGGCAAGCAACCGCGCCGCCACGTCCAGCAGCAGGCTCAATCCATTGGCGCGACCATGCGCACCAGCATAGACGGCAAGCATCTCCTGGCTGCCCGCCGCATCTGGCCGCCAGGGGGCGATTTGCGGGCCGAACAGGTCGAGGTCACAGCCCTGGCCGATGATGTGCAGCCGATCGGCCGGCGTGTTGCGCGCGAGCGCCGTCTGGCCCATCCCCTCGGTCAGCGCGACCACGGCGGCGGCCTGACGGCAGGCGGCGCTGGCGAGGCGCTCCATCGCCACGATGACGCCGGGTAAACGCAGCCCCATTGCGGCCGGCAATTCCGGCCATGGGTCACGGATCTCGAACAAGAAAGGCGTGCCCCGCGCCAGAAGGGCAGGGATGACGACGGTGATCGGCGTGGAACTGACAATGATGAGGTCCCAATTGCCGCGTAGGGCGAGCATGGAGGCCCTGGCGGCATAGCGCAGGAAGGCAGCACCTCGGGCGGCCAGGCCCATGGCGTTGCCGCAGGGAATGGCGAATTCCACCACCTCGAAACCCGCCACCCGGCCCTGGCGGCGGCCTTGCCGAAAGGGGCCATCCAGCCCGGTGACGGCACCCTGCCACTGTCCGGTGGCAAGTGTTACCGCATGGCCGCGCTGCGCCAGGGCGCGGGCGAAGGCGTGGCTGCGCGTGCCCGCGGCGCCTTCGGGCGTGGAGAAATGCTGATGCAGGTAAAGAATACGGCTCAAGCTAAAGCGTCATGACCGTCGGCGCAGATTGCGGATGGTTTCGATGACCCGCGCCTGGTCATTCGCGCTCATGCCGCTGCCCGAGGGAAGGCAAAGCCCCTGCTCAAAAAGTCCGGCGGCAACCGAACCACCGGCGTAGGGCGCGTCGCGGAAGGCCGGCTGGAGGTGGAGTGGCTTCCAGACGGGGCGGCTTTCAATCCCCTGGTCGGCCAGGGCGCGGCGCATCGCTTCGCGGTCCAGGCCGAAACGGTGGGGGTCAATCAGCATTGCCGTCAGCCAGCGCGAAGCGCGCGCCCAGCCTGGTTCGGGCATGAAGGACAATCCGGGCAGGTGCCCCAACGCTTTGGCATAGCGGGCGAAAATGGCCCTCCGCCGGTCCACTCGCTCGGCCAGGCTCGGCAATTGGGCGCGGCCGACGGCAGCGAGAAGCGAACTCATCGCATAGTTGAATCCCGTTACCTCATGTTGGTAATGCGCCGAGGGCTCTTTCGCCTGGTTGGCCAGGTTGCGAGCCCGGGCGATCATGGCCCCATCTGCGGAAAGCAGTGCTCCGCCGCCTCCCGCGGTGACGATCTTGTTGCCATTGAAGCTGAGCGCCACGAAAGTCGCGCCGTGTCCGGCTGGCAGATCGTGCTGTAGAGCGCCGAGGGCGCAGGCGCTGTCAGAAAGGACGGGTACGCCCCATTCGTCGCAGGCGGCGCGGATGGCCGCGATATCGGCCGGCTGTCCGAACAGATCAGCGGACACAACGCATCGGGGCAGGCGGCCTCGGCGGGCGGCGAAGGCGAGTTCCTCACGCAAAAGTTGCGGGTCGAGCGTCCAACTCGCCGGTTCCACATCGAGGAAGCGCGGTATGGCGCCCATCTGCACGGCGGGCGCGACGGTCGCGATGAAGGTCAGGCTCGGAGCCCAGACTTCATCGCCTGGGCCGACGCCCAGAAGCCGGAAGCCCAGATGCAGCGCTGCAGTGCCGGACGAGGTGGCAAGGGCATGCGGCAGGCGCATCGCCCTCGCCACATCCACCTCAAAGGCCGCTGGTTCAGGGCCGGCGGGGGCCAGCCAACCCGATTCGAGCGAGGCGCGCAGCATATCCAGTTCAAATCCCGCCAAGTGCGGCGGGGAGAGATGCAGACGCGAAGCGGGGCGGTAAACTGTCCTGGGGAAGGCGAGGACGGGTGAATTCGAGACTGGCAACACCGAAGTCTTGGAAGGCATGGATTGCAACCTTACTGGAGGAGTTGCCTGCACGCTAGCGAGCCGCATCAACGAAATGCAAGCATAGCGTGCATAACTTACCAAAATGCTACCAGAAACTTTCGCTTGGTTTCAAATGGGATCACCCTGGATGGGTGAAATATGTATAATTCACAATGCGTGACTCGGTAATTTTAAGCAGTTCCCGAAGGTTGAGTGCGACGATTTTGCCACAGTTGTACAAAATCAATGGGGTTGAGCATGACCGGGGGAAACCCGCCCTCGCGGGTCACGTCGGCCAGGATGTTGCGCGCAAAGGGGAAAAGCAGGCGCGGGCACTCCACCAGGAGCACAGCCTCCAGATGTTCTTGCGGTACGGTGATGGTGAAAATGCCGCAATAGGTCAGTTCGGCGATAAAGCACTGCGTCTCGCCCACCTTTGCATCAGCGCGGATCATCAGCGAGACTTCAAACACATTCGCCCCCTCCTCGATCGGCCGGGCCTGGACGTCCAGAGCCAGATCCACACGGGGCTGTTCGCGCAGAGTGGCAAAGATTTCCGGCGCGCCGGGCACTTCGAAGGACAGGTCCTTGGTGAACTGGATGTTCAGCAACAGCGGCATCGGGGGCTGTTCGCCATTGGGCGGTGGGTTTGCATTCATCTGGTCGGACATGGGGATAGGGTCCTTGGTCAATTCGGATGGGCGCGGCTACCACGCCCGGCGCGGTGCCGCCAGCCAGGCGAGGTTTGCGGCGCCCTGCTTTGCCTGAAGCCATCATCGCCCTATCTATATGCGATGCCTCTCTCCGCCCCCGCCCCCCGCAAGCTGGAACATCTTCGCGACATCTCGCTGCGCGGCTATGTACGCGACGATGGTCTCGTGGATATCGAGGCGCATCTCACCGACACCAAGACGTATGGCTTCCCCTCGGAGCATCGCGGCCAGGTCGGGCCCGGCGATCCCATCCACGGCATGTGGCTGCGCATGACCATCAACGAGGACATGCTCATCTTGGCCTGTGAGGCTGTCTCCGATCACACGCCATTCGCTGTGTGTACGGGCGCCACGCCGGCCTTTGCTGGTCTGGCTGGGCTGTCCATCGGCCCGGGGTTCAACCGCGCGGTCAACGAGCGCGTGGGCGGCGTGCTGGGTTGCACTCATCTGCGTGAGGTGCTGGCCCAGATGGGCACCGTTGCCTTCCAAACCATGTGGCCGCTGCGCAACCGCCGGCAGCAGGCGCAGCGCACGGCGGAGGTGGCTGGCGCGCCGCGCCGGCGGCCTGCCTTGCTGGGCACCTGCCACGCCTATGCGCCCCATAGCCCAGTGGTGCGCAACAAATGGCCGGAATGGAGTGACCTGGCGGAGAAGTCGGAGGAAACGCCTCTCTAGAGCATCATCCGTTCAAACGGAATCGTTTGAACGGATAAAGATGATCGCAAAAAACAGGCTAGAGCGTGTGGAGTGATCCCTTTTGAACGGAACATGCTCTGGCCCGCGACGTCACGCCCTGTTCAGTCCATTGAGTGGGCGGCGCGGTTCTGGAACCCATCACCCAGGCCGCCGCGATTCTCCACCACGATGAAGACGCCCAGCGTCTCGGTCAGTCGCTGGCCAAACAGTCGGGTACAAAGATACGAATCGGGCCGTTCGCCGTTTAGGTTTGGGCGGGCACGGTTGCGGGCGCTGCGATCACCTTCGCCGTCGGGGCAGGCCGGCGCATTATTCGACCCTCATTTGCAGCGACTGCACCAGCGGCCTCACCTGCGCCACTTGGCCATGGACCTGCTGGGTAAACTCGGCGCTGGAATTGCCGCCGGGCTCGGCGCCCAGCTCCCGGATGCGCGCGGCCAGAACGGCCGACCGCGCGGTGGCAGCGATTTCCGCATGCAATCGCACCAGCACCGGGGCTGGCGTGCGTGCGGGCGCGAAAAAGCCGTTCCAGCCCAGCAGCTCCGCATTGGCAAATCCCTGCTCTCGCACCGTCGCCACATCCGGCAGGGCCGAGGCGCGGCTGGAGGCCAGGGTGGCGATGGGCCGCAGCGCGCCGCCGCGAATATGCCCCAGCGAGCTGGAGAGCTGGTCCCCGCCGAACTGGATGCGCCCGGCCAGCAGGTCCTGCACCAGCGGAGCGGCGCCGCGGAAGGGAATGTGGTCCATCGGGAAATTCCCGTCGCGCTTGAGGACCTCGGCCACCAGGTTGATCGTGCTGCCCGGGCCGGTTGAGCCGTAAAAGGGCGCGCTGGGCTGGGTACGCGCCCATGCGGCCAGCTCGGCCAGGTTGTTGGCAGGCACATCTCGATGCACCAGCAGCATCATGGGCACATTCGCACCGAGCGTGATCGGCGCGAAATCGCGCTCGATGGAATGCGGCGCGCGGCCGACGAATTCCAGCGCCGCCGTGGTCGTGCTGAAGGTGAGGTTGTGGAACAATAGGGTCTGCCCATCGGGGTTTGCCTTGGCCACCACATCAGCGCCGATTGAACCGCCCGCACCACCACGATTTTCCACGACAACCGACACGCCGAGTGTCTCAGTCAGATGCTGCGCGTAGAGCCGGGCAAGGATGTCGGTGGTGCCTCCGGCGGGGAAGGGCACGATGATCCGGATGGGGCCGCTCTGCGTCCAGGCCTGCGCGTGCAGCGCAGTCGGCACCAAGACAGCAGATAGCGCGAGATGGCGGCGGGTGATCATGGGGCCGGCTTTCTCCTGAAGGTGCCGGAATCATGGGTGCCCCGGCTGCCAAGGCATAGTTGGTAGTCTTGAGGGGGCGGCGTCAACCGGTGGCTGCAAGCCTCAGGATTTAAGGACCATCGCCCCGCAGAGGGTGCTCGGCTCCAGGGAGAAGCGCGAACCTGCGTTCGACCTGCAATCCAGTGAGTTCCGTCCACAAAAGCTGCCCCCCGAGGCAGCATCCGGGGAACACCTTAGTTTGGGGCCAGTTTGGTCAGTGGCCGGCATTCTCGCCAGAGAAATCCGGGGCTTCCAGGCCAGAGGCCTCCAACTGACGCACCAGTTGGGCCTTCAGCCGCTCCAGCCCGGCTGCGGTCTTGGCCTCGCAGCGCGCGACCAGCACGGCCTGCGTATTGGAGGCGCGCAGCAGCCACCAGCCATCCTCGCTGAGCACGCGCACACCATCAACGGCCTGCACCTGTGCGCCTTCGGTGGCGAGGCGTCCGCGGACCTCCTCGATGACCTCGAATTTACGCGCCTCTTCACAGTTGAAACGCAGTTCGGGCGTGTTGAGAACGTGCGGCAAGGCAGCGCGCATCTGCGCGAGGCTCTCATCGCTGCGCGAGAGGATGTCCAGCAGGCGCACGCCGGAATAAAGCGCATCATCAAAGCCGTACCATTTGTCGGCAAAGAAGGTGTGGCCGGACATCTCGCCGGCGAGTGGACAACCCGTCTCGGCCATCTTCTGCTTGATGAGCGAGTGGCCCGTCTTCCACATGAGCGGTACGCCGCCGGCCTTGGCGACTTCGTCGAACAGCACCTGCGAGGCCTTCACATCGGCGATGATGGTCGCTCCAGGATGGGTCTTCAGCACATCGCGAGCGAGGACGACCAGAAGTTGATCGCCAAACAACATGTGCCCCTCGCCATCCACCACGCCGATGCGGTCGGCATCGCCATCGAAGGCGATGCCCAGGTCAGCGCCCTCGACCTTCACCCGGGCGATGATCTCTTCGAGGTTCTTCAGTACGGTCGGATCAGGGTGGTGGTTCGGGAAATTGCCGTCAATCTCTGCGTTGATCACCACGTGCTTGCCAGGCAGGTGCTTCACCATACGCGCCGTGATCTCGCCGCCCGAACCATTGCCGGGGTCCCAGACGACGTTCAGGGCTTTCGGCCCGCCCAGGTAATCCTGGACCATGCGGGCGATGTAGCGCTCGCTCACATCTTCATCGCGCGCGGAACCCGGCGTTTCGGCCACCACATCGCCTGCCGCCGCCATGGTGCCGAGTTGCTGGATGTCAGGGCCGAAGAACGGCCGCTTGCCGAGCATCATCTTGAAGCCGTTATAGTCTGGCGGGTTGTGGCTCCCGGTCAGCATCACCGCGCCGTCAGCCTGCTGGTCGTAGCTCGCGAAATAGAGCATGGGCGTCGGCCCGCAGCCCACACGCACCACCTCCATGCCGGAGGCGACAAGGCCGGCCACCAGATGCCGCTGCAATTCGGGCGAGGAGAGCCGCCCATCCCAGCCCACCGCCACGCGAGAGCCGCCAGCGCGGAAGACGATTGTGCCGAACACGCGCCCAATGGCGAAGGCATCGGCCGGATGCAGGGTTTTGCCCACGATGCCGCGAATATCGTATTCGCGCAGTGAGGTCTTGTCGAAGTGATGCGAGAAGCTGGACATCATGGTCTTCCGATCGAGTGGTAGGTGAAGCCCGCCTCGCGCATGGCGTCCGGGTCATAGACATTGCGCAGGTCGAGCATCACCCGACCCTTCATCGCGGCGGCCATCTTCTCGGTCGAGATGTTGCGGAACTCGTTCCATTCGGTGAGCAGGACCACCGCATCTGCACCCGACAGCGCGTCCAGCGCGCCGGATGCGTAGTGCACCGCCTGCGGAAGAAGTTGCCGCGCGAAACTCGCGCCCTGGGGGTCATAAGCACGCAGCACGGCACCCGCCGCGGCGAGCTTGGGCAGAATGTCCAGCGATGGCGCATCGCGCATGTCATCCGTCTCGGGCTTGAAGGTCAGGCCCAACACCGCGATGGTCTTGCCGGCCACGCTGCCGCCGCAGGCCGCGATCACGCGGTCCGCCATGGCGAGCTTGCGCCCCTCATTCACCGCGATGGTGGCCTCGACCAACCTCAGCGGCGCGCCGAGATCCTGGCCGGTACGTGCGAAGGCGATGGTGTCCTTGGGGAAGCAGGAGCCCCCATAGCCCGGCCCGGCATGCAGGAATTTGCGACCTATTCGGCCATCGAGCCCGATACCGCGCGCCACTTCCTGGACATTGGCACCGGCCTTCTCGCAAAGGTCCGCCACCTCGTTGATGAAGCTGATCTTCATGGCGAGAAAGGCGTTCGCGGCGTATTTGATGATCTCGGCGGTTTCCAGCCCGGTTGCGACAATGGGCGTCTCGATCAGGTAAAGCGGGCGATAGAGGCGTTTGAGCACCGCTTCGGCGCGCGCGCCCGCCTCGCCCTCCTCGATGCCGATGACAATGCGGTCGGGCCGCATGAAATCGCCGATGGCGGCGCCTTCGCGCAGGAATTCCGGATTGGACGCGACGGAGATTTCCAGATCCGGCCGTAACGCACTCACCCGGCGCTTGACCTCGCGGCCTGTGCCCACCGGGACGGTGGATTTCGTCACCAGGACCAAGGGCCCCTTTGCCGCACGCGCGACCTGTTCGGCCGCAGCGAAAACAAAGCTCAGGTCGGCATGGCCATCGCCACGGCGTGTGGGCGTGCCCACGGCCAGGAAGACGGCGTCGGCGTCGGCGACTGCCGCGTCCAGATCAGTCGTGAAGGTGAGCCGGCCCTCGCGCGCATTGTCGGCCACCAGGTCGTCCAGGCGGGGTTCATAGATGGGGATACGCCCCGCCTTCAGGGCGTCAATCTTGCTGGCATCCATGTCCACCACGGCGACATCCACGCCGAATTCCGCGAAACACGCCCCAGACACCAAGCCGACATAGCCAGCACCGATCATCGCAATTTTCATGGTCTCATCCTCCGATCCGACCGCGGGGCGGCAATTGTGCTGCGCCGTTTCACCTGTAATGGTTGAGGAATTGGCGGACGGCGGGCGCGATTTCGGGTCGGGCCAGGGCAAAGGCAATTTGCGCCTCGAGGTACCCGACCTTGTCGCCGCAATCAAAACGCCGCCCCTCATAGCGAAGCCCATGGAACGGCTGGTGGCCGATGAGCTTGGCCATGCTGTCCGTCAGCTGGATCTCACCTCCCGAGCCCTTCTCCATCTTCGCCAGATGGCCGATCACCTCTGGCATCAACACATAGCGGCCGATGATGGTGAGGTTGGAAGGCGCCTGATCTATCGGAGGTTTCTCCACCAGACCCTTGACGGAGACCAGGCGGCCCATGTCCTGATCAATGTCGAGCACGCCGTATTTGTTGACACGGTCCATCGGCACTTCCTCGATGGCCACGACATTGCCGCCGGTCTCCGTATGGGCTTCGACCAGCTGGCCGATGCAGGGCTTGTCGCATTGCATCAGGTCATCGGGCAGGAGGATGGCGAAAGGGTCGTCACCAATGAAGGCGCGCGCGCACCAGATGGCGTGCCCAAGGCCGAGCGGAACCTGCTGGCGAACGGTGAGCAGGCTGCCCGGTTCGATGGCTAGCCCGCGAAGCTCGCGCAGGATGTCCAGCTTGTTGCGCTCTTCAAGTGTTTTTTCGAGTTCGTAGGCCACGTCGAAGTGCTCGACGATGCTGGTCTTGCCTCGGCCAGTGACGAAGCAGAATTGTTCGATGCCCGCAGCCCTGGCTTCATCCACCGCATACTGGATCAGCGGCCGGTCCACCACCGGCAGCATTTCCTTTGCCAGTGCTTTGGTCGCGGGAAGGAAACGTGTTCCCATTCCGGCAACAGGCATGACGGCCTTCTTGAGGGGCTTGGGCATCGGTCGCTTTCCTGCTGAGGATACAAGCGTTTGTTGCCATGCGAAGGGGGCTGCCGGCAAGCCGGGAGCGGTGCGCCCTTACGCTCCGCCGGCCCGCGCTCACCCGCCGGCCCGCGTTCTGAGGTCAGCCGCCGCCTCGGGCAACCTGTTGCGACCGCGCCCCCGCGGGGGCTTCGGTGGAGCGAGTTTGGCCTGTCGGCCGGGTCGTGCGCACAGAGGCTGGCGCGGTGATGCGCGCGGGGGCGGCAACGGCATTGCTCGCCCGCGTGCGCGTGGCCGGCGTGGTTCGCGCATTGGCGCGTATGCGCGGCGCTGCCTCAGTTCTATTTGTGGAGGTGACCCTGCTTGTCGAGGCTGCCCTGCTTGTCGAGGCTGCCCGGCTTGTTGAGGCTGCCATCCTTGCGGCGGTTGCCCGCCTTTCGGAGGTTGCCCGCCTTGCGGAGGTTGTCCGCCTTTCGGAGGTTGGAGCGGTCGAGACCGTCTGAATGCGCGCCGTGCCTGGCCTGGCCGCCACCTGCCGTGCCGCGTGAAGCCGCCGCGGGCCTGGTCCGATCGTCGGGTCACGCCCGGCCACCACGCGCGCAGGCGCGGCCATGGCCATGGCGGGCGCCGCGCGCACGCCCAAGCGTTGAAATCCCTCATCGAGCAATTCGGCCATGTGGTCGTTGCGCTGCGGCCAGGAGGAGCCGCCAAACACCGCGCCCACGAGCCGCACGCCATCGCGCTGCGCAGAAGTCACGATGTTGAAGCCCGAAGCGTTGATAAAGCCGGTCTTGATGCCGTCAGCACCCGGATAATCACGCAGCATGCCGTTGTGGTTGCGGATCATACGGCTGCCATGGGCGAAGGTGGTCACGCTGAAATAATGGTAACGGTCAGGGAAATCGGCGATGAGGCGGCGCCCGAGCAGCGACATGTCGCGTGCGGTGGTCAACTGCTCGGGGTCCGGCAGGCCCGAGGCATTGCGGAAAGTGGTGCGTGTCATGCCCAGGCTGCGGGCGCGCTGAGTCATTGCCCGGGCAAAAGCATCCTCATCCCCTGCGAGTGCCTCGCCCACTGCGGCCGCGATGTCATTGGCTGAGCGGGTGACGAGTGCGAGGATGGCGCTTTCCGTTGAAACGCTGGCCCCCGCCGGCACCCCGAGCTTGGAGGGAGGGCGTGAGGCGGCCTCGGCGCTCACGCGGAGCGGCGTTGCGAGTGTGACGCGACCATCGCGCATTGCCTCGAACAGTATATACAAAGTCATCATTTTCGTGAGCGAGGCCGGGTGGCGCATTTCATCGGCATTGGCCGCACTCAGCACATTCCCAGTTCGCACATCCACGATAATGGAGGCGTAACGGTCGCGAGCGGTGATTTGCGCGCTGGCGGTCCCTCCACACAGACTCAGAAAAAGAGCCATGGCGGCACGGCTGACGGCGGTAATGGTCATTCAACTTCCCCACGCGCATTGTGGTTTCGCCTCCCCCAAGGCTCAGCCACCATGCGATGAGCGCAAAGAAACAGTCATGCGCCCGTTTGTCCATCGGTTTCGTGGGCTTCCTCATGCAGGCCAGGATCCGCTTTAGGGAATACCGAATTTGTGCACTGCACAAAAACGCTTGCATCATCCCTCCATGCGCCCTAGATAGTGGCAATGCTGCATTGCAGCAAAACCTGCCTTTATCCTTCTGCCTCAGAGATATGGCAGCAGGTGGGCCTCAAGAAGGACGAAACTGATGGCAACCCAGGCCGAAATGAAGAAAGCGATGACCCAGGCAGCGCAGAGCGGAACTGACCAGGCGAAGCAAATGGTGGAAGATAGCACCGCCCAGGCGCGCGTCGCGGTTGAGAAGACCATGGAAACCGCCAATAAGACCGCTGGCGACATGATGAAGGCCGCCGAGCAGGCCGCCGAATTCGGCCGCGGCAACCTCGAAGCCATCACCAAGGCCTCACAGCTTTACGTGACCGGCGTTCAGGACCTTTCGCGCCAGACGATGGCCATGTTCCAGGCCCTGTCCGAGCACACGATGGAAGGCATGAAGGCGCTTGCCACCATGAAAAGCGTCAAGGATGCCGCCGATTTTCAGGCGAGCTTCACGAAGGCAGCCTTCGAACGCGCCATGACCGACACGACGAAGCTCCAAGAGGCGGCGATGAAGGTTGCTGAGACGTCCATCGAGCCGATCTCCGCCCGCATGACGGTCGCGATGGAACAGATGGGCAAGCCCCTGGCGGCGTAAGCCACGCCCCTGGGCGTTCAGCGCCTCGCAGTCGGGGCGCCTCGCAGACGGGGCGCTTCGGCGCCTCGGGGCCGGTCATTCCGGCTTCATAACGAGAAAAAGGGCCCAACGGAAACCCCGTCCGGGCCCTTTCCTTTTGTTCATTCCGCCGTCAAAGGCGTAGAACCCCTTCCCGTGGACGTGCCGCACCCGATATCCTGTTCTGAGAGATGATGTGCGATGGACGACCGGAACCGAATGATGAGGCCAATCACCATGTCCGACCCGGACAAGAGGGACACCGATGGCGGACCCGCCACTGGCGTCGTGGTCAAGCCGCGCCCCAAGACCAAGAAGCCTGCGATGTACAAGGTCCTCATGCTGAATGACGACTACACGCCCATGGAGTTCGTCGTTCATGTTCTGGAAAGGTTCTTCCAGAAGAATCGGGATGAGGCCACGCGTATCATGATGCATGTGCACCGCCGCGGTGTGGGCGTCTGTGGCGTCTATACCTATGAAGTGGCTGAGACGAAGGTGACTCAGGTGATGGATCTGGCACGCCAGAACCAGCACCCACTGCAATGTACGATCGAAAAAGAGTGAGTTTGCGCCTTGGCAAAATTATTGCTGGCCAAATGGTTTCGTAGAATGACAAGTTTGAGACCGACCTGGGGGTGTGACGGCAAGGCAGTGCCACCACATCATCCGAAACCCGCCGTGGTGTGATCCTCGCATCATGGCAACTCCAGTGGGAGCGTTGATCCATGCTGTCCCGCAACCTTGAGCAGACGCTCCATCGCGCGCTTGGCCTCGCCAATGACCGCCGCCATGAATATGCAACCCTTGAACACCTGCTCCTCTCACTCGCCGAGGATGCGGACGCCACAACAGTGCTTCGCGCCTGCGGTGTTGATGTTGACCGCCTGAAGCGGGAACTTACGGAATTCCTCGACAAGGACCTAGCTGGCCTGGTCAGTGACCGCACGGGCGATCCCAAGCCCACCGCCGGCTTCCAGCGCGTGGTACAGCGCGCGGCCATCCATGTGCAGTCCTCGGGTCGGGACGAGGTGACAGGTGCAAATGTGCTCGTCGCCCTGTTCAGCGAACGCGAATCGCATGCCGTTTATTTCCTGCAATTGCAGGATATGACGCGCCTGGACGCCGTGAACTTCATCAGCCATGGCATCGCCAAGGCGCCCGGCCGCTCCACGCCCCGCCCGGTCCAGGGCCAAGCGCCCACGCCGGAGGAAAATGCCGGCAAGGAGGAGCGCGAGGATAAGCCGCGCGGCGGCAACCGCAATCAGGACGCACTCAGCACCTATTGCGTGAACCTCAACAAGCGCGCCATGGCCGGCAAGATTGATCCGCTCATTGGCCGCGATCACGAGATCGAGCGGACGATCCAGATCCTCTGCCGCCGCACCAAGAACAACCCCCTCTACGTGGGTGATCCTGGCGTGGGCAAGACGGCCATTGCTGAAGGCCTCGCCAAGCGCATCGTAGAGGGCGACGTACCCGAGGTGCTGGCCAAATCCACCATTTTCTCGCTGGATATGGGCAGCTTGCTCGCCGGCACGCGCTATCGTGGTGATTTCGAGGAGCGGCTGAAGGCCGTCGTGAATGAACTGGAGGCGCAGCCCGGCTCCATCCTTTTCATTGACGAGATTCACACGGTGATCGGCGCCGGCGCCACATCGGGTGGGGCGATGGATGCCTCCAACTTGCTCAAGCCGGCCTTGGCGCAGGGCACGCTGCGTTGCGTGGGTTCCACCACCTACAAGGAATACCGCAACCACTTCGAAAAGGACCGCGCCTTGGTGCGGCGCTTCCAGAAGATTGATGTGAACGAGCCCTCGGTCGAGGACACGGTCAAGATCCTTCAGGGGCTCAAGACCAATTACGAGAAGCACCACAAGGTGAAGTACACGCCCGAAGCCATCCGCGCCGCGGTGGAGCTTTCGGCCAAGTACATCCATGATCGCAAGCTTCCCGACAAAGCCATTGACGTCATTGACGAAGCGGGCGCTTCGCGGATGCTCGTGCCCGAGAATAAGCGCCGCAAGACCGTGACGCTGAAGGATGTGGAGGAGGTGGTCGCCAAGATCGCGCGCATCCCCGCCAAATCCGTCTCGTCCGATGACAAGGAGACGCTGCGCACCCTGGAGCGCGATCTCAAGGCGATGGTCTTTGGGCAGGACAACGCCATTTCGGCGCTGGCCTCGGCCATCAAGCTCAGCCGTGCTGGGTTGCGGGATCCTGAGAAGCCGATCGGCAACTACCTGTTTTCCGGCCCCACGGGCGTCGGCAAGACGGAAGTGGCGAAGCAGCTTTCCAAGGTGCTCGGCATCGAGCTGATTCGCTTTGATATGTCCGAATACATGGAGCGGCACAGCATCAGCCGGCTGATTGGCGCACCACCGGGGTATGTGGGCTTCGATCAGGGCGGCTTGCTGACCGATGGCATTGATCAGCACCCCCATTGCGTGCTGCTGCTCGACGAGATCGAGAAGGCGCATCCGGACCTGTTCAACATCCTGCTGCAGGTCATGGATCATGGGAAGTTGACGGACCATAACGGCAAGACTGTTGATTTCCGCAATGTCGTTCTCATCATGACCACCAATGCCGGCGCGGCCGATATGCAGAAGTCGGCCATCGGCTTCGGCAGCCCCGTGCGCACCGGTGAGGATGAGGAGGCGGTG
>JBBRVI010000042.1:0-17179 GCA_038247025.1 Acetobacterales bacterium | reverse complement strand
GCCCACCTTGAACCCTTCATGGAAAAAACCGAGGGTTCCGGCCGCGGCAAAATCGTGCTCGCCACCGTGAAGGGTGATGTTCATGACATCGGAAAAAATCTGGTGGACATCATTCTTACCAACAACGGCTACAAGGTGGTGAATCTCGGCATCAAGGTGCCGCTGATCGACATCGTGGCCGCGGCACGCAAGCACAATGCGCATGCCATTGGCATGTCCGGCCTGCTGGTGAAATCCACCGTGGTGATGCGCGAGAATCTGGAGGAGATGAGCCGCCAGGGGATCGATATTCCCGTGATGCTGGGGGGCGCGGCACTGACGCGCAACTATGTGGAAGATGACTGCGTGCAGGCCTATGCCTGTGGCAAGGTGGTGTATGCGCGCGATGCCTTCGATGGCCTGCTCCTGATGGAAAAGGTGATGGGCAATGATTTCGAGGGCTACCTCGGCACGGTCCAAGCCAAGCGTGTCGGCAAGTCAAAGAACGAGAAGCGCGTGCTGGGCACGGCCGATCCACGCGGCTTTGCTCCGGTTGATCTCGCCTATGCGCAGGTGCGCCGGCGGCGTGAGACGGCGAATCTGCCGGTGCCAGTGCCGCCGTTCTGGGGAGCCAAGGTGATGGAGGCCGACCCCAAGGCGCTGATCCCCTTCATCAATGAGCGCAGCCTGTATCAATTCCAGTGGGGCTTCCGCAAGGCCGGCCGCTCGCTGGAGGATTTCCTTGGCTGGGCCAAGCAGGAGCTGCGCCCCGTGCTCAAGCGCATGCTGACGCTGGCCGACGAGCAAAAGATCCTCAAGCCGCAGGCGATCTATGGCTATTGGAAATGTGCGGGCCAGGGCAACGACCTGATCCTGTTCGAGCAGGACGGCAAGACGGAAGTCGCGCGCTTCAACATGCCACGCCAGCCCAAGGAAGATGGCGACTGCATCGCCGATTTCGTGCGCGACATTGACGATTCGGAGCGCGATGTGATCGGGCTTCAGGTGGTCACCGTCGGCCAGAAGTCGAGCGATATTGCGCGCGAGTGGTTCGAGGATAATCGCTACCAGGATTACCTGTATCTGCACGGCCTCTCGGTGGAGATGGCCGAGGCGCTGGCTGAATATATGCACAAGCGCATCCGTGCGGAACTGGGTTTTTCCGGGGAAGATGAGCGCGACATCGAGAAGATGCTTAGCCAGGGTTATCGCGGTGGGCGCTATTCCTTTGGATACCCGGCCTGCCCGAAGCTGGAGGATCAGGCGCCGATTCTGGAGCTGCTGGATGCCAAGCGCATCGGCGTGGAGATCAGCGACGAGTGGCAACTCCACCCGGAGCAGAGCACCAGCGCGATCGTACTGCATCACCCGCGGGCGAAGTATTTTTCGGTCTGATCAGGTGAGTTTCGGCATTGCCCCATAGGCGTCGGGAGTGCTGCCGATATCGTAGAGCTTGAGTTCCGGCATGGCGCGCAGATGCGCCTCATGCCGGCCATCGGGGTGGAATTCGTGCTCCACCCAGCCCAGCAGCTTTTCGCCCACGCTATGCTGCCAGGCGTCACCCACAATGAAGCCCACCGCCGGCGCCCAGATTTGCCGGATGCCGTCGGCAATTCGATCGCGCGACTGGTGCACATGCCCACTGGCAATAACCGCCGGAGGATGGCTGAACATGGCCAGAAGCTCAGCGCGTGGTTGTGGCAGCAGCGGCCAGTAATTCACCGCAGTATCATCCAGCGCTTCCTCGGTGATGGGTTTGTGCTGAAAGAGCGCGATGCGGAGCGCACCGGCGCCGGCAATGGCATCGGCCACTGCCGCCCGATGAGCCGCGTTGACGGAGAAACCCTGCGTATCAAGGCCGATGAGCCGCCAGCCGGGGATATCCTCGACGAAATGCAGCGGCCCGACGCAGTGCTCCCAACGGGCGAGGCGTTCGGGGGTGATGGGCTGCTTGCCCTGGAGCGCGGGGTCGTCGCCCACATCGTGATTCCCTGGGATTGCACGCCAGGGCAGGCCAAGGCTGTTCATTAAATGGGTGCCGTGAAGCAGATCGGCGTCAGAATCCGCACCATCGAGGGAGAGGTCTCCCGTATGGATCACGAGGTCAGGCTGGGCGGCCAGCAAGGCCGCTGCGACGGGAGGAAAATTCCCGTCAAACAGCGGCCGGGCTTTCGACAAATGCGTGTCACTGATCTGCGCAACACGAAACGCCATTTAATCAATCCTTACTGATGGGTCTGGGGCCTTTCGGCCCCAGCGAGTTCAGGGCAGCGCCCTGGCCTTTTCAGCCGCGCGGCCGCGGCAGCAACCGCCGCACTTCGCTCGCCATATCGGCCAGCGCCTGTTCCGGCGTCGCGCGTTGTTCGACGATACGGGCCTGGTTGTCCACCATGGTCTGCGTGACGCGGACGGAGTTGGCGCCGGGGAACGCGTACCAGGGGATCATGATATTGGCCTGCCGCGTCGCTGCCTGAAACAGCGGGTTCTGCTGGTAGAATTCCGCAAGCCAGCGTGGCTCATCAATAGCGAGCTGATTGGTCGGCACATAACCTGTGTTGCGGACCATGAGTGTGGTGCCTTCGGCGCTGGTGGAGAAGCGCAGGAACTTCCAGGCAGCCTCACGCTTCGCGGGGTCGCGCGCCGTCAGCATTCCCGCGGCACCGCCGGTGGGCAGGCGGCCGATCGTGGGATTGATCACGGGCATCACGGTGGTGCGCAGCTCAAAGTTGCGCCCCACCTGCTGGATAGTGCCGCGCAGCGCCGCAGTGGTCCAGAAAAACATGCCAAGGCGCCCGGCGGCAAATGCCTGCTGCGCGGCTTCGCGCGTCAGGTTGGGCATCCCGCCTTCCTTCACCATACGGTCAAGCAGACGCAGCGAGGCAAGGCCCTCAGCACCGGCGAAGGCGACGTCGCGCTCATCTTCGCTCAGCATGCGGCCGCCATGGCCAAAGAGCAGGGCGGAGAACATCCAGTCATCGCCTGGCCAAGTGTAGAACATGCCTTCCGTGCCGCCCCCCAACGCCTTGATCCGCGCGGAAAGTGCCAGCATGCCGGGCCAGTCGGTCGGCATAGCGTCAGGGTTGCCGCCTGCCCGGCGCACCAGGTCGGCGTTGTAAAAGCAGATCGGGTTGGAGGCGGCATAGGCGAGGCCAGCCTGCATGCCGCCGAAATGGGCGAGAGCCAGGATATTGGGCGAATAGCCCATGCTGGCAGGCTCGCCCTCGGCGCGCAGCAGCGGCAGCAGGTCCTGCGCGATGCCGCGCTCGGCAAAGAGGCGCAAACGGTTGAAGCCCTGGTAGGAGAGGTCGGGCATCTGGCCCGTGGCAGATTGGCGGAGGATGAGCTGCATGCCCTCCTCGTAATTGGGCGTCGTCACCCAGTTGATGCGAATGTTCGGCTCGCGCTTGGCGAATTCGGCGGCGATGGCGTCGTAGCTTTCCTTGAAAATGAAGGGCTGCGCGTAGTGGATGGTGATCTCCGTCGCGGCCTGCGCGCGTAACACGCGCGGTGCGAAGAGAGTGCCAGTGACGGCGGCGAGGCCCAATGTGCGGCGTTCAAGCATTGCGATGTTCTCCGGTGGGTTGAGCCTCATCCTTTGAGGCCGGTGGTAGCGATGCCCTCGACGAAGCGGCGTTGCGCGACGAGGAAGGCGAGCACGAGAGGGGCCGTCATGATGGTGCAGGCGGCCATGAGGGCGGCGAAGTCATCGCCGGCTTCCTCGGTGCGGAAATGCAGCACGCCCAGCGCGGGTGTGGCGTATTGCGTGCCGGTGACGACAATGAGCGGCCAGAACAGATCGTTCCAATGCGCGACGACGGAAAAAATCGAGAACGCCGTGGCGGCCGGCCAGGCATTGGGGAGTGCCACGCGCCAGACGATGGCGCCCTCGCTCATGCCGTCCAGCCGGGCAGCGTGGATCAGGTCATCGGGCAGCGAGCGGAAGAATTGCCGGAAGAGGAAAATGCCAAAGACGGAGATGGTCGAAGGGATGATCAGCGCGGCATACGTGTTGAGCATGCCCAGTGCCGCGAAGCCCGCGTAAAGCGGCAGGGCCGGCACATGGGGCGGCACCAGCAGGCCCAGCATGACCGCGCCGAACACCCATTCGCGGCCTGGAAAGCGCAGCTTGGCCAGCGCGTAGCCGGCGGGGATGGCAAACAGGAGTTGGAAAAACAGAATGCCGCCGCAGACGATCACCCCGTTCAGCAGATAGCGCCCGACGGGCACCTGGGCGAAGACGCGGCCGTAATTCTCCCAGGCGGCGAGCCGCTCAGGGATCAGGGTCAGGCTGGCACGGAAAATCTCATCCGTCGGCTTCAGCGAGGCGGAAAGCATCCAGATGTAAGGTGCCAGGATAACCAGGCCCAGCAGGCTCATTAGCAACAGGCGCGGCATGTCGCGCAGGAGCGTGACGCGCTCAACCATAATGCACCCGCCGGTCGAGTACGCGCGTCTGCACCCACATCAGCCCGAGCACGATGGCGAGAAACACCAGGGTAATCGCCGCTGAATAACCCAGGCGCAGGAAGGTGAAGCCCTCGGTGTACATGGTGTAGAGCAGCACTTCGCTCGCCTTGTTCGGCCCGCCCCGTGTGAGCACGGCCACAGTGTCAAAGACCCGGATGCTGCGGATCATGGTGATGGTCACGACAAACAGCGTCGTCGGCCCCAGCAATGGCCAGGTGACGAGGCGGAAGCGCTCCCAGGCGGATTGCGCGCCATCCACCGCCGCAGCCTCACGCAATTCGCGCGGGATGGCAGTGAGGCCGGCCATGAAGAGCACCATGTTGAACCCGGCATTTTCCCAAACGCCGATGGCGGCCAGCGAAATCAGCACCGTGTCGGAACTCGACAGCCAGGCTGGGCCGGCAATGCCGATCATGCGCAGCAGCGCGTTCACCGGCCCGATGGTCGGGTGCAGCAGATATTGCCAAGCAGAGGCCATGGCGACGGTGAGTGAGACCACCGGCAGGAAGAACACGGCGCGAAAGAAAATGCGTCCGCGCGCGCCGGCCTCGATCAGCAGGGCCAGCGCCAGACCGAGGCCCACGGAGAGCGGCGCCACCAGCCCCACATAGATGATCGTATTGAGGAAGGAGCGGCGGAAGCCGCGATCCGTCCACATTTCGACGAAGTTCTCCAGCCCGATCCAGATCGGCCAAAGTCCCAGCTCGAATTCGGTGAAGGCCATGGCGATGGCGGCCAGCGTGGGCAGCAGCAGCAGCAGCGCGAAGGAGAGCGCGGCAGGCAGGGTGAGCAGCCAGGCGCCCCAGGCCTCGCCGTTGCGGGGTGCGGCCTCAGGCACGGGCGGGCTCGTGCTGATGTGCCGTCACGCGGCGGCCATCGGTGCCAAAGAGCAGCACGCGGGCAGGGTCGAAGCTGATCCGCATCACCTCGCCCGGGCGGGCATGCAGATCGGCCGGGGCGCGCAGGATGAGTTCAGCTGTGCCCAGGCGGAGATGGACCAAGGCGTGATCGCCCAGGAATTCCGCGTGTTCAACGCGCGCATCATAGCCCTGCGCATCCAGCCGCAAATCCTCCGGGCGGATCGCGAGCGTGAGCGGGCCTGGCTGGGCGGCGTGCAGCGGCAAGGCGCGGCCTCCCAGCCATAGCTGGCCCTGTGGATCGGCCGTGACGTCCAGCAGGTTGATCCGCGGGCTGCCGATGAAACGCGCGACGCGCAAATCCACTGGGTTGCGGTAAATCTCCTCCGGCGTTGCGAGTTGCAGGATCTCGCCCGCCTGCATCACGGCCACGCGGTCGGCCATGGTCAGCGCCTCGGACTGGTCATGGGTCACGTAGAGCGTTGCGGCCCCCACACGACGATGGATCTCCACGATTTCGCGCCGTGTCGTCACGCGCAAGGCGGCATCCAGATTGGACAGCGGCTCATCCAGCAGGAAGGCGGCGGGCTCTCGCACCACCGCGCGGGCAAGCGCGACACGCTGGCGCTGCCCTCCCGAGAGCTGGCCGGGCTTGCGGTCCAGCAGGGGGCCAAGACCCAGGGGTTCGGCGATGCGCGCCACATCCTGCGCGATGGCCGCCCGTGCCGCGCGGCTGCCGGGCAGCAGCCCGCCCAGGAGCGGCATGCGCTGCCAAGCGGAAAGCCGCCGCATGGTGAGCGGCACGGCGATGTTCTGCGCCGCCGTCAGATGCGGATAGAGCGCATAGGATTGGAACACCATGGCCACGTCGCGCTCGGCCGGGTGCAGTCGCGTCACCTCGCGCCCGCCGATGCGCACCGTCCCGGCATCGGCGGATTGAATGCCGGCGATGACCCGCATCAGCGAGGTCTTGCCGCAGCCCGAAGGCCCGAGCAGGGCCACGAACTCGCCCCGCGCCACGCTCAGCGAAACGTCTCGCAGAATGGGCGTGCCGCCAAGGGTGAGGCGCGCGCCCTCCACGGAGAGGCCACCGGAATCGGGGAGGAAACTCATGGACGAGCCGGGTAGGCACTGAATGTTGCGAAGGCGCCGCAGTTTCGTGAAGCTTGGGTTGCACCCCGCGCGCTTCGCGTGGGAGGGGAGATGCGCTAGAGAGCCGCTCTCGCCGCAGCCATGGGGAACACCATTTGAACCGCGCCGTGACCCTCGCGGGGGGCAGTGTTGTCATCGCCCTAGCCGTCCTGGCGCTGAAACTGGTCGCCTGGTGGCTGACGGGGAGCGTGGCGCTGTTCGCCGATGCGCTGGAGAGCGTGGTGAACGTGGCCGCCGCCCTGGCCGCGCTGGCAGCAATTCACTACGCGGCTCAGCCGGCCGATGCGAATCACCCTTATGGCCATGCCAAGGCCGAATATTTCTCGGCCGTGCTGGAAGGGGCGCTGATCCTGGTGGCGGCCTTCATCATCCTGCATGAATGCTGGTCGGTCTGGAATTCGCCGCGAACGCCAGAACTCAGCCTGCTGGCCTTTGGCGTTGCGCTGACCGCGACGGCGGTGAACGCCCTTTGGTGTTCCGTATTGTTCAAGCGCGGGCGGAAACTGCGCTCCCCCGCGCTGCTGGCCGATGCGCGCCATCTGCTATCTGATGTGGTGACGTCGGTGGGGGTGCTGGTGGGGGTGGCGCTGGCGCTGGCCACGGGCCTGCTCTGGCTCGATCCGCTGCTGGCGGCGATGACGGCGGTGAACATCCTGTTCAGCGGCGCGCGCCTCGTGCGCGAGAGTGTCGGCGGGCTGATGGATGAGGCGCTGGCGCCTGAACTTCTGGCCGAAATCCGCACTACAGTCGCAGCCGAGGCCGAAGGCGCGATCGAGGCCCATGACATCCGCTCGCGCCAGGCGGGGCGTTCCACCTTCATCGAGTTCCACCTGGTGGTGCCCGGCGACATGCGCGTGGTCGAAGCACACGAAATTTGTGACCGGGTGGAGACCGCGCTCAAGGCGAAGCTGGGCGATGCCATCATCACCATCCATGTGGAGCCCGAGGGCAAGGCGAAGCATAGCGGGGTCCTGGTGCTGTGACGCCGGGTGCGCGCCTAGCAACGCCCCCCCTTGGGGCGCGTTTTGGCGTGGCGGCGCTGCTCTCGTTCGGCGGACATGGGGCGGCGGTAGCGGCGCTGATCTTCCTGTTCAACCGCCAGCCCCCACCCGAACCCACACAGGACCGCGGCGTCGAGATTGTTTGGGACGAGGCCGCGGAAGAGGCAGTCAGCAGCGCCGAGACGCCCGAGACTTCCGGCGCGCTGCCTGAGGTGCCGGCGCAGCTGTTGGCGGAATTCCCGGCACCGCCGACACCGACACCGCCGACACCGGCGCCGCCCGCGCCGCCGGCCCCCCCTGTCCCGGCCGCCCCTGTCCCGGCCCCCCCAGTATCGGCCCCCCCTGTCTCGGCCATGGCCCCTCTGCCGCCCCAGCAGTTTGCCGGCGCCCCGTTACCGCCGCCGCCTCCTTCGGTACCGCCCCAACAAACCCAGCCCCCGCGTCCCGGAGCACCTCCCCTGGACATCGTCCAGCAGGAATTGCCACGTCCGGACCTGGCCCTGGCCCCGCCCCCTCCCATGGCGCCGCCTGTTGAGTCCCTGCCCGAAGAGCAGACGCTCCAGGCCGAGGCGCCTGATCCGCCTGCCCCTCAGGCAGTTACTCCTGCGCCTCCGCCCCCCCCGCCGCCCGCGCCAACCCCCCGGCCACCTCCCCAACCAACCCCCCGGCCAACCCCCCGGCCAACCCCCCGGCCATCGCAGAGCGCTCAGCCGCCTACAGAGGCGACGCGCCCGGGCAGCGAGGCCGCGGAGCAAACCACGGCCGGCATTGGCCGTGCGACAGGTGCCGTTGTGCCTCCCGGCCCTGATTCACGCTTTCAGAACGCAGCGCCTGGCTATCCAGAGGCAGCGCGGCAGCGGGGCGAGCAGGGGACGGTTGGGCTTGAGCTCTCGGTCGGCACGGATGGCCGTGTCGTCAATGTGGTGGTGGCAAGATCCTCAGGCTCGCCCATGTTGGATGCGGCTGCACGGCGCGCGGTGGCCGACTGGCGCTTTCGCCCCGCGATGCGCGATGGCGAGGCGATGGTCGGAACCGTCCGAACTTCGGTGCATTTCAGGTTGCAGTAGCGTCCGCTGTGAATCGGCCGCGTCAGAAAGGTTGTGCTCTCCATGGTTAAGCTCGATGTCATCACCACGCGCGGCGGCGACGCCGGCGAAACTTCGCTCGGCGATGGCCGCCGCGTGCGAAAGGACAACCAGCGAGTCGAGGCCTACGGCACGGTGGATGAGGTGAATGCCACAATCGGCCTGATCCGCCTGCACGCCGATCCCGAAGCGGACGCCATGCTGGCCCGCATCCAGCAGGATTTATTCGACATGGGGGCTGACCTGTGCGTGCCCGGTGAGGCTGGCGAGCGGCTGCGGATGGCGGCCAGCCAATGGCAGCGCCTGGAGGCCGAGGTCATTGCCATGAACGCCCAGATCCCGGCGCTGACCAGCTTCATCATGCCCGCTGGCAGTCCTGCGGCGACCTACGCGCATCTGGCCCGCACCGTCACGCGCCGCGCGGAACGGCATGTGGTAGCGCTAGGCGCCATCGAGGAGGTGAACCCCGAGGTGCTGCGCTATCTCAACCGGCTGTCGGATCATCTTTTCGTTCTCTCGCGCCGGTTCAACGGCAATGGCGCGACGGATGTGCTGTGGGTACCGGGGTTGAACCGGTAGCGCCTCGCGCGCGCAGCGCCACCCGCGGCGCATCATTCCCCCTTGGTCGCCGCATCGCCGATCAGCTTACCGAAGCGCGCCTATGTTTTTCTGCAGGGAGGGCGAGCCGATATCGCCCTCATGGCTCCGTTTCGTCTGGCACGCATCAAGCCGGCCTTTCCAGCAATGGAATTTGGGCGATGATAGGTCAAACTGGAGGACCAGCCATGACCGAAGCAAATGGGGCCCCCAAGCCCTACCAAGGGATCTTCGTCCTCGATGCCGCGCAGGGGATCGCCGGCCCCTATTGCGGCATGCTGCTGGCCCAGGCGGGTGCCACGGTCATCAAGCTGGAACCACCCAAGGGCGACTGGTCGCGTGGGCTGACCACGAGAAAGGGCACCCACAGCGTGATGCACACCGCCTTCAACCGTGGCAAGCGCGCAGTGGTGTTGGACCTTGCCACCCATGAAGGCCGGGCGCGGGCGGCGAAGCTGGCGGCAAAGGCCGATGTGCTGATCGAGGCATTCCGGCCTGGCGTGGCCGCGCGCATCGGGTTGGGGCCGGAGGCAGCCAAGCCGGATGCGGTCTGCGTCTCGGTCTCGGGCTTCGGGCAATGCGGACCCTATCGTGAGCGGCCCTGTACGGATGGCATCGCCCAGGCCTTTTCGGGCCTGGTTTCGGTGAATGCCGGTGCGGATGGGGTGCCGCACAAGACGGGCACGCTGGTGGTGGATGTGGTCACCGGCATTTCCGCATTCGCGGCCTGCCAGGCGGCTCTGGCAGAGCGTTTGCAGGACCAGACGGCCGGGCGGCCAGGCAGGCGGCGGCATCTGGATATCTCGCTCATGCAAACGGCTGCCTCGCTGCTCGTGCTGCCCATTGCCGAGGCGGGGCTGCTGGGCCGCATGCCGGGCGAACTCAACGTCCCCGCCGGCAGCTATCCCACGAAGGAGGGCGCCTGGATCATGTTCGCCCTGGTGCGCGAGGAGGAATGGGTGGCGCTTTGCCGCCAGATCGGCCGCGAGGATCTTCTCCAAGACCCGAGATTCACAGACTTTCCCGCCCGTTTCGCGAATAAACCCGCGCTGGTCGCCATCCTCCGGGAGGTGTTCCTTACGCAGGACGCCGCGCATTGGGTAGCGCTTCTGCAAGCGGCGCGTCTGCTCTGTGACCGCGTCAACACGCCGCTCGAATTCCTGGAGGATGTCCATGTGAAGGTTGTCCGCGCCGCGCCCTTGCTCGAGCAGCCCGAATTGGGCGCTCTTCCTTTTCCGGCCATTCCCGGCTTTGGCGCCTGGGAGGAACCCGCGCCCTCGCTGGGCGCCGACACCGAAGCGCTATTCGCGAAATGGGGAATTTGACCATGGCACATGACGCACAAGGCAACCGCGGCACTTTCGCCTCGCAGGCCGCCGGCCGGGCCTTCGACCACGTGGTGGAAGGCTTCCTGAAATACCGGCTCGACACGCAGTTGCGCCTGAAATCCGCGCTCCAGACGGATGGCGAGGCTCCGATGCTGCATATGATGAAGGCAGGTTTCGCGATGCTCGCCTACAAGGCCGCCCATGTGCCCGCGGCAAAGGCGGCGCTGGACCATGCGCGCGCGCTCGGCGGCAATCCGCGCGAAAAAATGCACCTTGCCGCGCTCGATGCCTGGGCAGAGGGCGGCCAGGATCGCGCCATTGCCATTTGGGCACAGATCACGGCGGAACACCCGCGTGACCTTCTGGCCTTCCGCTTCCACCATTTCGCCGCCTTCTGGATGGGCAAGGCGCCGGCCATGCTCGGTGCCGTGGAGAGCATCATGCCACACTGGGATGGCGATGTGCCGGGCTACGGCTCGGTACTGGCCTGCCGGGCCTTCGCCAATGAGGAGGCAGGCAACCACCTGCTCGCGGAGAATTGCGGCCGCGAGGCGATCCGCCGCGACCCCGCCGATCTCTGGGCTGCCCATGCCGTGGCGCATGTGCTGGAAATGCAGGGCCGTCGCGCCGAGGGGATCGCCTGGATCACCGGCCTCAGCCCGCATTTCGAGGGCGGCAACAACCTGATGCACCACATCTTCTGGCACCAGGCCATGTTCCACATCGAGCGGGGCGAGCATGGCGAGGTGCTGCGCCTTTACGACACGGGCTTTCGCAATCTGGAAAGCCCTGTGACGCAAATGCAGCCCGACCTCTACATAGACTGCCAGAACGCCGCTTCGATGCTTTTCCGACTGGAACGGCAGGGGGTGGATGTCGGCCAGCGCTGGGAGGAATTGGCCGAGAAGGCCGAGGCTCGGATCGGCGATTGTCTTTCCGCCTTCACCCTGCCGCACTGGATGATGGCACTTTGCGCGACCGGTCGCTTTGATGCGGCGGAGCGCATGCTGGACGCCATGCACCAATATGGCGGCGACAACAGCGGCACGAACGCGCGGATCGTGCGCGAGTCAGCGCTGCCTTGCTGTGAGGCGCTTCTGCTCCGCGCCCGGGGTGAACCCGCCGCCGCGGTGGCCGCCATGCGGCCGGCGGTTGGAGGAATGTATGAACTGGGCGGCAGCCACGCTCAGCAGGATGTGCTGGAGCAGCTTTTTCTGGACTGTGCGATGGCGGCTCATCAGAGCGCGGATGCGATGATGCTGCTGGAGCGCGTCACTGGGCGCTGGCCGACACCCCCCGAGCGGCGCGTGGGCTATGCGGCGTCGGCGCGGGCGCTTGCGACGTAGGCTTTGCACCCGTTGCGCAGATTCCGGCATTAACGATTTGTTCAGCCCTCCCGTTCCGTATAAGAGGAAACGTACTCTGACTCGGATGCGCGAGATTTGATGAAAAGGCATTCACCATTGTCGCCGAAGGCCATTCTTCTCGCTCTTCCGGTCCTTTCCCTGTTGGCTGGGTGTGACATACGCATGCCGAATATGGGCTCCATCCTGCCGAACTTGGCGAGTGGGCCGTCAACGCCTTTCGCCGATCCTCGTTCGCCCATCGCAGGCGTGCCCCGCGGGCCTGACCCCATCGCAGTCTTCGCCGCTACAGCGACCCCGGGCTCGGTGGGATCGGTGAATGGTGAGCAGGCTCGGCTGACCCGCGCCTACAACGCCGCCAGCGGGCGGGAGTGCCGAGAGATCATGGTCGGCTTTGGCGGCGCAGAGCGCGCCGCCGTGGCCTGCCGCGAGGCGGACGGCAGCTTTGTCTCCTCGCGTCCCCTGATGCGCGGCTCGTTGCGTTAGCAGGGGGAGCCATGCACAGCTTCCCCAAAGAAATCAGCTTCTTCAGCGCCCTTCGAGCCCGAAACCGGGTCATTGCCGCGCTGATGTTGCGTGAACTGCACACGCGCTTCGGCCGCGAGAATTTGGGTTATGTCTGGCTGTTCGTGGAGCCCGCGTTGCTCGGCCTGGGAGTGGCCGCTTGGCAATGGGCGATGGGCGGTGATGCCTCCATGCCCGGCGGGCTGAACAAGTTCAGTTTTTTCCTCATCGGTTACATCCTTTTTTATCTGTTTCGCACACTCGTCAGTCGCTCACCCCATGGCGTCGCCGCGAATTTTCAGCTCCTTTATCATTCTAAAGTTACAATCGAGGCTGTGATGTGGGCGCGCAGTTTGCTTGACGGCGCGGCGGTCCTCATCTGCATAGGTGTTTTCGTTCTCGTGATCGGGGGGATCTATGGCGAATGGCCCCACGACCCTCTGCAAATGGCCTTCGCTGCCATCCTGATGATGCTGCTGGCTCACGGCACTGGTCTCATTTTCCTCTCAGCGACGGCAATAAGCCCGGGCCTCACTGACCGTGTGGTTCATCCCTTCACTTACCTCTCCATTCCGTTCTCAGGAATGTTCTTCATGGTCTGGTGGTTACCGAGTTCCTTTCAGGAGATCGTGCTTCTTTTCCCGTTGATTCACATCATGGAATTCATGCGAGAGGGACAATTTGGCTATGGGGTACCTTTCATTTATGACCTTTCCTATCTAATTCAATGGGTTGTTGCGGTGAACTTCCTGGGCTTCTGTGCGCTACGGGCCGCAAGACCCCATTTGGAGACATGAGGCACGGCATGCTTCAGCTTGAAGGCGTCCGAAAGAGCTTTAAGAAGAACGGCCTGACACGGGAGGTCCTCTGTGGTGTTGACGCAACCTTCCTCCCGGGGGACGCGGTTGGGATTTTGGGGCGCAATGGTGCGGGCAAAAGCACCCTGATCCGCATACTTGCCGGCGTGGAGCACCCAACCTCAGGGAGGGTGAGGCGCGAAATGAGCATTTCCTGGCCGATGGGGTACGACGCGGCCGTGCATGGAACGCTGTCGGGGGCTGACAATACGCGCTTTATCGCCCGGATTTATGACCGCCCTACCGGATGGATGGAGGGTTTCGTCCAGGAGTTTTCAGAAATCGGCGAGGAGTTCTGGCAACCGGTCAAGACGTATTCGGCGGGCATGAAGGCGCGTCTGATTTTTGCCTTATCCATGGCCGTGGATTTTGACTGCTATCTGATTGACGAAATCATCGCTGCAGGTGATGCGCGCTTCGCGGAGCGATGCCGACAATCCCTTCTTGCCCGGCGAAGCCGAAGCGCGCTGATTCTTGTCTCGCACCAGATAGATACGGTGCGGTCCCTGTGTTCCCACGCCGCGATCCTCCAAGAAGGGAGGCTGACATTCCATGAAGATCTGGACCAGGCTTTCGCCGAATACCAGCAACTCTAGTCCGGTCGGTCATGATCGGAAGGGGCCTGCACAAACCGAGGCTCGGCAAGGGAAATTGCGCCCTGCCACGGCTACACCCAATGGGCCAGCCGCAACCAACAGTGGCTCCCGACCCCTGACACCGCGGGCGCAGTCAGCCCGGGTCGGCCCTTCAGGCTCCAGTCAGTCCGTCGTGCAGCGAATGGCTGCGCGCAGCCTTGGGCCCGTCGGGGCTAGGGTTGGCAAAAGGCGGAGTTTGCGGGACTGGTGCGCAGAGCATCCTTTTACGATGTGGGTTATCATGCCGACGCTGATCATTGGCGCCTATTTCTTCGGGTTCGCCGCCCCCCAGTATCTCAGCGAATCCCGCTTTACCGTCCGCGCTCAGATTCCGCGCGTGGCCGGCGTCACAGTAGGCGGGGAAGCCCTCGGCTCAGCGGGCTTCGTCACTTCGCCGGAGAACATCGCCAGCGTCCGCGATTATCTTGTCTCCCACGACGCTGTTCGCAAGCTGCGCGAAGCGATGGACTTGGTTGAGATATTCCGTCGCCCCGAGGCCGACGTGATTTCACGCCTCTGGTGGGCCGAGCCGACCGCGGAGCGGTTGCGGTCGTTTTTTCGCTGGCAGGTTTCCGTGCGAGTGGACGTCCAGACCGGCATTTCGGATCTGCGCGTTTGGAGCTTCCGCCCTTTGGACAGCCAGGAACTGTCTCGTCGCCTGCTGACGCTCAGCGAAGAGTTGGTCAACGCCATGAACGGCCAGATCCGCGAGGAGTCGATGCGCGCGGCGCGGGGCGAATTGCGCCGGGCGGAGACACGCGTCACGGATGCGCGGGTGGCATTGACCGTGTTCCGCCAGCAGGAGCGCGCGGTGGACCCCTCGGCCACTGCAAGCGCCGCAGTCAACACGATCAGTGGCCTTGAGACGGATATCGCCCGCGCTCGTTCCGACTTGCAGACAATCCAGGGCTTCGCCCGGCCCAACAGCCCACAGATCATGAACCTCCAGAACCGCATCCGCGGCCTGGAGGCTCAAGCTGCGGAGGAGCGTTCGCGCATCGCAGGGGCAGGAACCGGTTTCACCGAGCAGATTGAGACTTTCGCCCGGCTGAACGCGGAAGTCAGTCTTTCCCAGAACCAGCTTGAAGCTGCGACAATCGCACTGGACCGCGCCAATGGCGACGCCGCGCGCCAGGCAATCTTCCTGTTGCGCATCGTTGAACCGAATATGGCCGAGCGGTCGCTTTTCCCGTTGCCTTATTGGGCAACACTTTACGCTTTTATCTCGCTGAGCCTGCTGTATGGCCTGGCTTGGCTGATCTTGGCCGGAATGAGAGAACATGCACGCTAATCACCCCCGCATTGGCCGGCTGCAAATCCTGGCCGTTCTCGCCGGTCTGCTGCTGTCGGTGAGCGCCGTGCAGCAGGCGGAGGCCCAGGGGCTTTTCGGCAATCGGGCGCAGACATTGCCGAATTTTGGCGGGTCCGGCCCGCAAGGTCCAGCAGCGCCGGGTGTGACCATCCCTGGTGGTGGAAACCCCTTCACCGGGTTGGCAGCACCGGGCGATCCAGGTGTCAATCGTCTGGGGTCGGCCACTGAGGCGGAGGCAGGGGCCACGGCAGCCTTGCCGCTGGGTGAAGTGAATCGCGCCTTCGGGCGGCCAAACACGGTTTTTGGCGCTGGTCTTTTCACCCAGGCGGCGTCCGCCTCATCCGAAGCGCCCAACCCGAATTATATCCTCACGCCGGGGGACCGCGTCACCGTACGTGTCTGGGGCGCCGTGGAGGCTGAACAAACCTCCGTGATTGACCCGGCAGGCAACTTTTTTCTTCCGAATATCGGCCCAATCCCGCTCGCCGGGACCCGTTCCGGTGACATCCAGACCCGCGTGGAGCAGGAGGTGCGCCGACTTTATACGCAACAGGTGCAGGTTTACGCTACCGTCCTTTCGGCCCAGCGTATCGGCGTATTCGTCACCGGCTTTGTGCGTACGCCGGGCCGGTTCGCGGGGAGTGCGGCGGATTCCGTGATAGATTTCCTGGTGCGCGCCGGTGGCGTGGACCCGTCGCGCGGGAGCTTCCGCGAGATATCCATTCTGCGCGGCGGCCGCCAGGCAGCAAATGTGGACCTTTATCGGTTCCTCTTGGAGGGTCGTCTCCCGCCGCTGCGCCTGCAGGAGGGCGACACGCTTGTCGTGGGTCGGCAGCGTGCGCTGGTCGGTGCCGATGGGGCTGTGCGCAACAATTTTCTGTTCGAGGTGCCCGGCGCCGTGATGACGGGGCGCGAATTGATTGACTACGCCCGACCCCTCCCCAGCGCCACCAACGCCATCATCCAGGGCAGCCGGGACGGCCGCCCGTTTTCGCGCTATACGACGCTGACCGAAATACAGACCCTCCGGCTGGGGGATCAGGACGTCGTCACCTTCATCACCGACCGCCCCACCCAGACTGTGCGCGTCACCGTGGAGGGCAGCCGGCTTGGCCCCTCGGTTCTGGTGATGGACCGCGATTCTCAGCTCTGCAACGCGCTCGACTATATCGAGGTAGACCCTGTCCTCGCCGATACAGGCAGTGTCTATATCCTTCGGGCGAGTGTGGCCGCGCAACAGCGCCGCGCCCTGGACGAGGCCTCCGACCGGCTGGAGCGTGCGCTCTTCCTGGCCGTTTCGCCAACCACCGGCGTTGCGGCAATCCGCACTGCCGAGGCGCAGCAGATTTCTACCTATCTCCAGCGCGCTCGACGCACCGTGCCCGAGGGGCGCGTCGTCGTGTTCACCGGCGGGCGCTGCACCAACGTACGCCTGGAGGATAACGACATCATCGTGATCCCGGAGCGGCGTGAGACGGTCTTCGTCACAGGTGAGGTCGGCCTTGCACGCGCCATCGTATTTGCTCCGGGCATGAGCGTTCGCGACCTGATCCGCGAGGCGGGCGGCTTCACCGCACGCGGCGACATTCGCAGCCTCATGATCCGCCGCGCCTCCGGCGAGGTGATCCTCGACCCGCGTGACCCCCCGCGCCCCGGCGATGAGCTGGTCGCTTTGCCACGCCTTGACCCCCGGTACCTGCAAATGGGGACGGATGTGATGCAGGTGTTGTTTCAGGCGGCGCTGGCCGCGCGGGTTTTCCAGTAACGCAGATCGTGGCACCTCCGGCGAGTGCGAGTGACAGATCCGTGGCAAGGTAGCCGTGTGCTGCGGAGCCTTGTGCAGTGCGGCATTTCGGGTTGACCTTCCACCGGCGTTCCTATCCATATTGAGGAGGTGTTGGGTAAGGCCTTTCCTGTATGAGATTTCTCCTGCTGATCGTGTCTGTTGGGTTGACCGGCCTCACGCAGGCAGCCTTGATGCCGTCCGCTCACGCCCAAATGGGGCCTGGCGGCCCGCCCCCCGCCGTGGGAGTGGTCGAAG
>JBBRVI010000041.1:0-17277 GCA_038247025.1 Acetobacterales bacterium | reverse complement strand
TTGGGCAGTGATTGGTGCGAGGTGCAGGTGCAGGACCGGCGCGGCTTCATCAAGCGGAGCGAAATCTTCGGCGTGCTGCCGGATGAGGAAATCAAGTAGCGCCGTCGGCCTTCAAAACTTCGCCGGCCAGGTAGAGACTTCCACAGATCAGCACACGGCCCGGCAGTTCTTCCGCCACCACCCGTTTCAGCGCGCCCGCCACATCCGGCCCCGGGCGCGCCACGCCGCCACTCGCGGCGATGATCTCCGCCACTGGCATGGCCAGATGCTGGCCAGGCTCCATCACCGCCGTGACACTGGTCGCCAATGGCAGGAGGGGTGCCAGGAAACCGCCCACCGTCTTGCCCTGCTTCATGCCGATGATGAGGTGCAAGGGCCGGTCCCGCCACTCCGCCAACGTCGCCGCCAGGGCTTGGCCGGCACCGGCATTGTGGCCGCCATCCAGCCAGAGCTCCCAGGGGTCAGGGAGGGCCAGACTGCCGCGCAGGCGTTGCATCCGGCCGGGCCATTCCGCCACCGCCACGCCGCGTGCGATCACGTCATCGGTCAGCCAGGGCGGGTTCCAGGCGCGCATGGCCGCGATGGCGATGCCGGCATTGTCGGGCTGATGCGCCCCGCGCAGGCCCAGTTCGGGCAACACCACCCGCCCACGCGCATCGGAGAAGACGTGGGCGCGGCCCTCGCGCTCCATTCGCCATTCGGCGTTTCGGGCAAGGAGCGGCGCGCCCAGCTCCGCCGCGCGTGCGACGATGACCTCCAGCGCTTCGGGCGCCTGCGCCCCGGTGCTGCATGGCGCGCCGGGCTTGATGATGCCCGCCTTCTCGAAGGCTATTTTGCCGAGCGTGTCGCCCAGGAACTCCATATGGTCCATCGAGATGCTGGTGATCGCGGTGGCCGCCGGCGCCTCGATCACATTGGTTGCGTCAAAGCGCCCGCCGAGGCCCACTTCCAGCACCAGGAGATCCGCCGGAACGCGACTGAACAGCAGCAATCCCACCGCCGTCGTGATCTCGAAGACGGTGATGGGTTCCGCGCCATTCACGCACTCCACCTCCTCCAGCGCATCGCTGAGCGCGCCTTCGGAGACGAGTTCACCCGCCAGGCGTATCCGCTCATGGAAACGCACCAGATGCGGCGAGGTATAGACATGCACGCGCTGCCCCGCCGCCTCGCCGATGGCGCGCAGGAAGGCGCAGGTGCTGCCCTTGCCATTGGTGCCCGCCACATGGATCACCGGTGGCAGATTTCGCTCGGGGTGGCCCAGCCGCGCCAGCAGGGCCTGCAAACGGCCCAGGCTGAGGTCAATCAGCTTGGGATGCAGCGCGTGCAGGCGCTCGATGATCGCCTCTGAACGGCCGCTCATGCCGCTTCTGGCGCCTGATCCTCTTCGGCGGCGCGCAGCAGGCGGATGACGCGGGCCAGCGTTTCGCGCATGTCGCTGCGCTTGACCACCATGTCGAGAATGCCGTGCTCCAGCAGGTATTCAGCGCGCTGGAATCCTTCGGGCAGCTTTTCCCGAACGGTGCTCTCGATGACGCGCGCACCGGCGAAGCCGATCAGCGCGCCAGGCTCAGCGATCTGGATATCGCCCAGCATGGCGAAGCTGGCGGTCACGCCGCCCGTGGTCGGGTCGCACAGCACCACGATGAAGGGCAGCCCCGCATCCTTGACCATCTGCGTGGCGATGACCGTGCGGGGCATCTGCATCAGGCTGACCGCGCCCTCCTGCATCCGCGCCCCGCCCGAGGAGGCAAAGATGATCAGCGGCGCATCCTGCAAGACGGCCAGCCGCGCGGCGGTCACGATGGCCTCGCCCACGCCAGCCCCCATGGAGCCGGCCATGAAGGCGAATTCAAAGACGGCGACGACGGCGCGCTGCCCCCCGATCTTGCCATGGCCCACCAGCACCGCGTCATCCATGCCCGAT
The DNA here is from genome assembly GCA_038247025.1 of Acetobacterales bacterium. Taxonomy (GTDB): domain Bacteria; phylum Pseudomonadota; class Alphaproteobacteria; order Acetobacterales; family Acetobacteraceae; genus Roseococcus. The sequence continues at coordinate 15,350 of JBBRVI010000041.1, read as the reverse complement.
TTCGTCTGGGCATCGCGCAGGCGTTCGGAATAGCGGCGCTGATCGCGGAAGCGCAGGGGGTCGGCCGGGGCCTTGGGCAGTTCGATCTTCTGCCAGCCTTCATCCAGCGTGGCATCGAGGCGCTGGCGGGCGGAGAGGCGCATGTGGTGGCCGCAATGGGTGCAGACGCGCAGGTTCTTCTCCAGATCGGTCTGGAAGATCATCTGCTCGCAGCTCGGGCATTTATGCCAGAGGTTATCCGGCATCTCGCGCGAGGTGCCAAAGAGCGTCTTGATCTTGGGCAGCGCCCACTCGGAAATCCAGTTCATGTTTTAGGCCCTCAAACGCCGGGCGGTGGCTCCGCCGCCTTGGCTTCGCGCCGCAGACATGGCGCGTTGGGTGGGAAACTCGGTCGCGGCGCGCCTGCCGCTTTGCGGCCAGACCCTCCGTTGGGTGTCTTGGGTTTGAAATGGCGGTGTGCGGGGGGCGGGTCAACTCCCCGGTGCGAAACGCTTTCGGGCGTGCTATTGGGGGATATGCCGCGAGTGGCAGCCGCCAGGCTGCGTCCCACGGCCCCTGCCCCTCGTGCCTCCCCCCAGCGCGAGACCCGGCCCCCCCCGAGTGGGCCAAAATCCAGCGCCGTCCCCAGGCGCCGCCGAAGCCTCGGCGGGCTAGTGCTCCGCTTGGGCGTTATTCTGATCATCTGGAGCGCGCTGACCCTCGCTGCCGTCTTGCTCTGGTTCACCCATGACATGCCCCGCGTGGATGTCGCGCTGGAGCATCAACGCCGCCCCTCCGTCACCTTGCAGGCAAGCGATGGCGCGCCGCTGGCAACCCAGGGCGATCTGTATGGCGAGACACTCCGCCTGCGCGACATGCCGGCCCATCTGCCCGCCGCCCTGCTCGCCATCGAGGACCGGCGCTTCCGGCAGCATTTCGGCCTCGATCCCATCGGCCTCGCCCGGGCACTGCATGCGAACTGGTCCGCGGGCGATGTGGTGCAGGGCGGTTCGACCCTCACGCAGCAACTGGCGAAGAACATCTTCCTCAGCCCAGCGCGTTCGGCGCGGCGCAAGGTGCAGGAAGCGCTGATGGCGCTGTGGCTGGAGCATCGCTTCACCAAGGACCAGCTGCTGGAAATCTACCTCAACCGCGTCTATCTCGGCGGTGGCGCTTATGGCGTGGATGCGGCGGCGCGGCTGTATTTCTCCGTCTCGGCCCGGCGGCTGAACCTGCCGCAAGCGGCCATCATCGCGGGGCTGCCCCAGGCGCCTTCGCGTTACAGCCCGCGCGCCAATCCCGATGGCGCCATGGCACGCGCGCGCGACGTTCTGGCCGCCATGGTCGCCACCCGCGCCATCACCTCCGAGCAGATGGCCCAGGCGATCGAGACCATGGCCATCCCCCCGCGCCCCTCGCGCAATGGCGGCTGGTTCGCCGACTGGATCTTCGAGGACATCCCCCGGGCGTTTCCCGGCAGCGCGGACCTGGTCATCCGCACCACGCTCGATCCGCGCTGGCAGAATGCGGTGGAGAGCCGGCTTTCGGCCCTGCTGGACCAGGCAGGCCGTGAGGCGCGGGTGGGCCAGGGCGCCGTGGTGGTGCTGGACGCCAATACCGGCGCGCTTCGCGCCATGGCCGGCGGGCGGGAGTTTCGCCGCTCGCCCTTCAACCGCGCGGCCAACGCGCGCCGCCAGCCTGGCTCAACCTTCAAGGCGCTGGTGTATCTGGCGGCGCTGGAAAATGGCGCCTCGCCCTTTGACCAGGTGAGCGACTTGCCCTTGCAGATGGGCCGCTGGTCGCCCTCCAACGGGCATTGGCGCTCGCGCGGGATGATCACGCTGGACGAGGCCTTCGCGCATTCGGTGAACACGGCCGCCGTGCGAGTGATGCAGATGGGCGGCGGGGCACGTGGCGTGGCGGATGTGGCGATGCGCCTGGGCGTGCAGGGGCGCTTTCCGCGCGATGCCTCGCTCGCACTTGGCACGGGTGAGGTCACGCTGATTGACCTCGCGGCGGGCTATGCGGCGATGGTCAATGGCGGGCGGCGGATTACGCCCTACGGCATGCAGCGCGTCGAGGCCGAGGGGCGCGCGGTGGCCGCACCCCGCAGCGAACCGGCCCAGGTCATCTCCAGCGAGGCGGCCGAGCGGATGCGCAACATGATGGTGAGCGTGGTGCGCAGCGGGACCGGGCGCGCGGCGGCGATTCCCGGCCTGGTGGCGGGTGGGAAGACCGGCACCACGCAGGATTACCGCGACGCCTGGTTCATCGGCTTCGTGAACCTGCCTTCCGGGCCGAAGGTGATCGGGGTATGGCTCGGCAATGACGACAACACCGGCATGGATGAAGTGCGCGGCGGCACCCTGCCCGCGCGGCTTTTCCGGGAGATCATCGAAACGGTGCGGGCCACGCCATGACCGAAGCGGCCAGTGCGCCCGCCCCACCAGCGCCCTACCCCCGCGGCGCGAAAGGCAAGAGAGCGCCCACCGTCGAAAACTCGCCAGGACTGCCCGGCCGCAAAGCGGCCGGCGCGCCCAACCCGCTCCACCCACCAGCGCCGCGTCCCCACGGCGCGAAAGGCAAGCGATCGGAGCGAGCGCCGTGCGGCAGGCACGCCTTCGGCATGACCGCTTGGGGGCATAAGACATGTCCCTTCGGCTTGATGTCGTCTTGGCGATCCTGGGCATGGCGCTGGTCACCTATCTGTTGCGCGCGGGCGGCTATGCCCTGCTGCGCGCCATGCGCCCCACACCCTTCGTGACAGCGATGCTGGGCCACATGCCCGGCTGCATCTTTGTGGCTTTCGTGGCACCCGCGCTGGTGACGGGCGGTTGGGTCAGCCTGCTCGCGGCCGCGTGCGTGACCGGCATCATGATCGGCACGCGCAGCTACATTCTGGCCATTCTGGGTGGTGTGGCCGTCATTTGGCTGCTGCGGGGATAGCCGCCGCCGCCTTGACCGCCGCAAAAAGTGGAATTTCCGCCGCGTCGCAATGCTGCTTGATGCGCCGATTCATCTCGCGCCCCACGGCCCAGCGGCGCGCGGGCGGCGTCATGACCCGGGCGCGCAGGATCACGCCGGCATCCGTCATCTTGTCCACACCCATGACTTCGAGCGGTGCGAGGAGTTGCGGCGCCCAGGCCTCGTCCTCGCGCATGCTCTCGCCCACCTGGCGCAGCATCATCACCGCCTTATCCGTGTCCGCCGAGTAATCCAGCGCCACATCAATCACCGCATAGCCGAAGTCTCGGGTCTGGTTCGTGACAGTGGTGACGGCGCTGAAGGGCACGATGTGAACGGAGCCATCCAGGGCGCGCAGCCGGATGGAGCGGATCGAAAGCTGCTCCACCGTGCCGGACATGCCGCCCACCGTGATGGTGTCGCCCACCGCCACGGCATCCTCGAACAACAGGAAAATACCGGTGATGACGTCGCGCACCAGGGTCTGCGAACCAAAGCCGACAGCGAGGCCCAGCACGCCCGCGCCGGCCAGCAGTGGGGCGACGTTGATGCCCAGTTCGGTCATCACGGTCAGCGCCACGATCACTGCGAGCAGCGTGCCGAGTGCTGTGCGCAGCATCGGCAGCAGCGTGCGCACGCGCGCGCTGCGGGATGCGAGACCATCCTTGGGCAGCGCCGCGAGATAGCGCTGCATGGCACTGTTGGCCCCCTCCCACACCAGAAGCGCCATTCCCACGGTAATGCCGATGGAGGTGAGGCCCGAAATCAGCCGCTCGCCCCAGCGCCCAGTGCCGAACCAGGCGAGCGAGTTGAGGCCCCAGGCCTCCAGCAGCAGCACCAGCCCCGCCGCCACGATGGAGAACGAGATCAGGGTTCGAAGTGCGGGCAGATAGCGATTGGCCCGCGCCTCCAGTCCTGGATAACGCTTGGCGAGATCGGCGCTGATGCGGAACATCCGGTCCAGCAGGCGGCGCATTGCCTCATCCAGCAGCTTGCCGCCGACGATGATGCCCAGCGTGGCCAGCGAGGCGCCGGCGAGGCGCTCGAACCCGCGATCAATTTCCAGCGCCCAGACCGTCCAGGCGGCCAGCAGCCAGAGGATGGCGACCACGTGCCAGGCCTCGGCCAGCTTGCTGCGGGCGGTGCGCATCCAAAGGCGGCTTTGCGATGGCGCATCCCCCTCGCGCAGGTCCGGTGCGTCGAGCAGCCCTGCGACCGCCGCGCGGTTCTGCATGACGATGAGTGCCAGCAACAGGGAGAGCACCAGCAGCCCCAGGCGCCAGATGGTTTCATAAGCGCCCTGTGGCAGGCCAAACAGGCGGGCCACCTCGGCGATGGCGTAGAAGCCCACGCCGGTCAGTGCGAGGCGACGGATCCAGAGCGTGGCGTAGACTGCCGTCTCGTCGTCGCAGCGGATCAGGCGCAGGCGCGTCAGGCCAGGTGCGAAGACCAGTCGGCCCGCGGCCATCGCGGCGCGCGCAGCCATGTAGGCGAGGGTCAGCGCCTCCATCACGAGGCGATTGGATGGCCAGATGGCGAAATTATCAATGATGACCAGCGCCGCCGCGCCGAAGCCCAGGATGGGCACCATGTCCAACCCCAGATGGCCAAGCATGTAAGGCAGGCGCCGCAGCCCCTGGAGTGGACCTTCCACGATCAGGCCCCTCGCCTCCAGCCACGCATTGGGGCGGCGCAGCAGCCAGCGCAGCAGCCGCTCGACGAGGAGCCCGCTGACCATCGCGAGGGCCAGCTTCCAGGCCAGTGTCCAGACCTGTGCCTGGAGCCCGTCATCGGTCAGCAGGCGCTGGAACCATTCGCGGACGCGGCCCACCTCGGCGGCGGTCGAGAGGGTGGCCCAGGCATGGGCGATGAAGACGCCCACCCGGCTGGCGATCCCCACGACAATCTCGGCCGGGGCCGAGATCACCTCCTCCGGGGTGGGGGCGGCCGAGGGCGCTTCGGCGAGGACCTCCGGCGTGGCCTCCAGCGCGCGGATCAGCGCGGCGCGGCGGGTGTCGTCGCGCAGGATGTCCAGCAGAGTGGCGAGCTCGGGCGTGGCGGCGGGTGCCTGGCCGGGCACTGCCGGAGCGTTGGCGGCGGGGGCCGCGGCCTGGGTTGGGGGGGCCGGGCTTGCTGCCGGCACCGGCGTGGATGGCGCCGTGGTTACCGCACCCTGGGGGGCGGCTCTGGGCGAGGGGGCCAATGCGGGGGCCGGTGTGGGGGCCGGTGTGGGGGCCGGTGTAGGGGCCGGTGTAGGGGCCGGTGTAGGGGCCGGTGTAGGGGCCAGTGTGGGCGGTTCGGCAACCGGCGAGGAGGCTGGCGGGGGCGAGGAGGCTGGCGGGGCCTCCGCGGCCGGGGGGTTCACCATCCCCGGCGGCAACGCAACCGGTTCGCTCAATCGCGCGGCCGGCGCGGTGGGCGCGATAATGGACAGGCCAGACGGGTCAGCCGTCTCGGCCTGCGCCCATCCGGGCATGAGACACAGGAGGGCCAGAAGCAGCCAGGGAACGAAGCGACGGATCATCGCGCAGGGTTTCGGCGGGCTGGCCTGCGGGGTCAAGTTTTGGGGGCTCCCAACACTTTTGGGGCTAAAGTTGCGATGCCGCATCGCAGCAGGCACCATCCCAAAGTTCATGCCCAACTCCCCCTCCATCTGGCTCATCATGGCCGCACTTCTGGGCACGCATATGGCCGGGATGGGCGCCTTTCTGACCGTGCCCGTACTGGCCCCGGCCATCGCCGCCGAAACCGGGCTTTCCGCCAGCCTGGCCGGAATCCACACCGCGTTGGTTTATGCGGGGGCGTTGTTTTCAGGGCCCATCACCCAGGGGCTGCTGCAACGCCATGGCGGCGTGCGCGTCTGCCAGGGGGCGTTGGTGGTGGTGGCGCTTGGTATCGCCATTGCTGCGATTGGGCATCCCCTTGCCCTGCTGGCCTCAGCGCTGATTGCCGGCTTTGGCCATGGGCCGATCACGCCGGCCGGCAGCCATCTTCTGGCGCCCCGCACCCCGCCGCGCATTCGCAGCCTGGTCTTTGGCCTCAAGCAATGCGGCGTGCCGGCGGGTGCGATGCTGGTCGCTGCCTTCGCGCCCATCCTTGCCACGCATTACGGCTGGCGGGCGGGGGTGCTCGCCGTCGCGGTGTTTTCGCTTCTGCTCGCGCTCGCCTTGCAACCGCTGCGCGCCGCCCTCGACGCCGATCGTGGCGCACCTGGCCCGCTGCGACCCTGGCAGGATGCGAAATCCAGCCTCTCCATCCTGCGCGACGATGCGCGAATCCGCTCTCTCACCTTCGCCGCTTGCAGCTTCGGTATCGCGCAATTCTGCTTTGGCTCCTTCTTCGTGGTCTGGCAGGTGCAGGTGATGGGTTCAAAGCTGGAGGAGGCGGGGCTGATGCTGGCCCTGGCCCAGGGCAGCGGTGTGGCCGGGCGCATCGCCTGGGCGCTGATCGCTGACCGGGTTGGCGCCCTGCCCGTGCTCCTGGCGCTGGGCATCGCCATTGGCGGGGCCTGTGGGTTGCTCGCGCTGGCCGGGCCTGGCTGGCCCTCACTGATCATCGCGGTGGTGGCGGTGGCCATGGGCGCCTCGGCCGTGGGGTGGAATGGCGTGATGCTGAGCGAAGTGGCGCGCGTGGCCCCCGCCGGACGGGTGGGGGCGGCGACCGCTGCGCTTGGCTTCGTCTTTGCCGGCGTGATGATCGTCGCACCCACGCTGTTTTCGGCCTTGGTGCTCACAACGGGCGATTTTTCGCTTGGCTTCGCGCTGTGCGGAGCGGCAGGGCTGGCTGGCGCCATTGCCATCGCCCGGTTGCGCTCCGCGCGGCCAGGGCCATCATAACGGAATGCAAACCTTCCTCTTCATCCTGGTCGCCATCGCCATGCTGGCGACCCTGGGCGTGCTCTTTGCGGGGCTGATCGGCATGGCGCGTGGCGCCCCTGCCGCCACTTCGCAGAAGTGGATGCGCTACCGGGTGCTGTTGCAGGGGGCGGCGCTTGTGCTGTTCGCAGTGCTGATGCTGAGCCTCAAAAACTAAGACCCACGGCGTCCATATCTACCTTCCAATAGCCTGGTAGGCCGCCAGGGTCGCCATATCGAGCAACTGATTCACGCCGGCCCCCGTAGGAACAATCTGCGCCGGGCGCGAGAGGCCCATCAGCACGGGGCCGATGGTCGTGGCACTCGTCAGATGCGGCACCGCCTTGGTCAGGATATGCGCGGCATGCAGGCCAGGCATCACCAGCACATTGGCCGGGCCGGTCAGGCGGCAGAAGGGATAGAGATTGGCCCGCAGATTGGCATCCAGCGCCACCTCCGCGCTCATCTCGCCATCGTACTCGAAATCAACTTCCTGCTGGTCCAGCAGCTTCACCGCATCCCGCAGGCTGCCGGAAATGCTGCCCTTGGGGTCGCCGAAGGTCGAGAAGGAGAGAAACGCCACGCGCGGCGTGAGGCCAAGCCGCCGCGCCGTCGCCGCGCTGCGGATCGCAATGGCCGCCAAGGTCTCCGCATCCGGCCGCTCATGGATTGCGGTATCGGCCACCAGCACTGTGCCCGAACGCCGCGCGATCATCAGCGTCAGCCCGAACAGCACGCCCTCGGCATCCAGGGCCATGCGCACGCCCTCAAGTGCGACGGAATAGCTGCGCGTCTCGCCCGTCACCAATGCATCCGCATCGCCCAGCGCCACCATGCAGGCGGCGAAGACGTTGCGGTCATTATTCACCAGCCGCAGGCAATCGCGATACAGGAAGCCGTCGCGCTGCTTGCGCGCGTAAAGCCACTCCGCATAGCGATCATTCTGTGAGGAAACCCGGGCATTGTGGATCTCGATCCCCTCGGGCAGCCGCACGCCGAGCGAGGCAACCGTCGCATGGATGCGCTCCTCGCGCCCCACCAGAACCGGCGTGCCATAGCCAGCATTGCGGAAGGCGATGGCCGCGCGGATCACGCTCTCCTCTTCACCCTCGGCGAAGACCACGCGGCGCGGATTTTCCCGCACGCGCTCATGGATGGCTTGCAGCGCATTGGCCGCGGCATCCAGCCGGTTGGTGAGTTCGCGTGCGTAGCGTGAAGGGTCGGCCAGCGGCTTGCGCGCCACACCGGAGCGCACGGCGGCTTCCGCAACAGCCACCGGAACATGGCTGATCAGGCGGGGGTCAAATGCGTTGGGGATGATGTAGTCCGGCCCGAACACCAGTCGCTTGCCGGCACCCGAACGCGCCACTTCCTCGGGCACGGCCTCCCGCGCGAGTTCCGCCAGGGCGCGGGCGGCGGCGATCTTCATCGCGTCATTGATCGTGCTGGCGCGCACATCGAGCGCGCCGCGAAAGATGAAGGGAAAGCCCAGCACGTTGTTCACCTGGTTCGGGTAATCCGATCTCCCGGTGGCAATGATGCAATCGGGCCGGGCAGCGCGTGCCTCCTCGGGCGTGATCTCGGGGTCGGGATTGGCCATGGCGAAGATGATGGGCTTGTCCGCCATCACGCGGATCATATCCGGCGTGAGTGCGCCCTTCACCGAGAGGCCGAAGAAGACATCCGCCCCCTCCAGCGCCTGGGAGAGCGTGCGGCGGTCCGTCTCGGCCGCATGGGCCGATTTCCATTGGTTCATGCCCTCGGTGCGGCCGCGATACAGCACGCCCTTGGTGTCGCACATCAGGATGTTCTCAGGACGCATCCCCATGGCGCGCAGCAGTTCCGCGCAAGCGATGGAGGCGGACCCCGCGCCGTTGATCACCAGCCGCGTGGTCGCAAGGTCACGCCCCGTCAGATACGCCGCGTTGATCAGGCCGGCGGCGGCGACGATGGCCGTTCCGTGCTGGTCGTCGTGAAAGACGGGAATGTCCATCAGCTCGCGCAGGCGCTGCTCGATGATGAAGCATTCGGGCGCCTTGATGTCTTCGAGGTTGATGCCGCCGAAGGAGGGGCCAAGGAAACGTACGCAGTTGACGAACTCGTCCACATCCTCGGTGTTGAGGCAAAGGTCTATGCCATCCACATCGGCGAAGCGCTTGAACAGGGCCACCTTGCCCTCCATCACCGGCTTGCTGGCCAGCGCGCCGAGATTGCCCAAGCCCAGCACCGCCGTGCCGTTGGAGATGACGGCCACGAAATTGCCCTTGCTCGTGTAGTCATAGGCGAGGTCAGGGTTGCGGTGGATGTGCAGGCAGGGCTCAGCCACGCCTGGCGAATAGGCCAGGCTGAGATCGCGCGCCGTGACCAGCGGCTTGGTGAGCCGGATTTCCAGCTTGCCGGGGCGGCCCTCGGCATGCATGGCCAGCGCCTCCTCGCCGGTGACCCGCGCGGTGCGCGTATCGGCCGGTGCGTCCTGGCGATGGTCATCCATGATTATTGCTTCCCCAACCCAAGGCGTGAGCATCCCTTCTAGCCCCCGCGCTGCCTTGCGCGAAAGACGCCCCTTCGCGGCTGCGAAGTGCTCGGCTATTCGAGTGGGGTGAATTCCACCCGAACCACCGAGAGCGAAGCCAACCCGCGCAACCCGGGCGAAGCCAACCCGCGCAACCCGGGCGAAGCCAACCCGCGCGCCGCGGGCGCGACTCCCGCGATGGCCCAATGGTTCGCGGCCAAATCGGCTGCCGGCGCAGCGCTTGTCTTTTTCCGCATGGGCGATTTCTACGAGCTCTTCCACGAGGATGCTCAAGCCGCGAGCGAGGCGCTGGGCATCGCACTCACCCATCGCGGCGAGCATCACGGCCAGCCCATCCCCATGTGCGGCGTTCCTGTGCACAGCCATGAGGCCTATCTGGCGCGCCTGATCCGCCGCGGCTTCCGCGTGGCCATCTGCGAACAGACCGAAACGCCCGAACAGGCCAAGGCGCGCAAGGCCACCACGCTGAACCGCGAGATCGTGCGCATCGTCACCCCCGGCACCGCGACGGAAGAAGCCCTGCTGGACGCCGCCCGCCCTGCCTGGCTGCTGGCTTTGGTGGAGGGCGGTGCCGCCTGGCTCGATGTGACGACGGGCCTGTTCCACACCCAATCAGGGGCGGAACCGGCTGCATTGATCGCCCGCCTGTCCCCCGCCGAAATCCTGGCCGAGGAGGCGCTGGGCATTGAAGGCGCCACCCCCTCCATCGCCCCGCGCGACTCGGCCACGCGCCTTGCGACCGCTTTGGGCGTAGGCTCGCTGGAGGGGTTCGGGCAGTTCTCCCCACCGGAGATCGCCGCTGCCTGCATGGCCGTGGAGTACGTCCGCGCGGTGAACAATGGCGCCCTGCCGCGCCTTGCCCCGCCCGTGGCCGAAGGTGCGCGCGGTATGCTTCTGCTGGACGCCGCCACACGCCGCAGCCTGGATATTCTCGAAGCCCCGCGTGGCGCCTCGCTGCTGGCCGCGGTGGACCGAACGCTGACCGGGGCAGGGGCACGCGAATTGGCCGCACGCCTGGCCTCCCCCCTGGATGAACGTCCAGCCATTGAAGCGCGCCACGATGCGGTGGCGGCGCTGGTCCAGGACAAACCATGCAGGGGCAAACTGCGCGCCGCCCTGAAGGGCGCGCCCGACATGGCCCGTGCGCTCGCCCGAATCAGCCTGGAGCGGTATTTCCCCCGTGACCTCGGCGCCATTCGTGAGGGGCTGCACCGCGCCGGGCTGCTCGCCCGCGCGCTGGAGGGCGCGGAGCCGGCGCTGCTGGCAGGAGCGTCAGCGGCGCTGCAAGCCAGCCCCAACACCGCCGCGGAACTCGCCCGCGCACTGGCCGCCGAGCTTCCGGCCCGACTGGATGATGGCGGGGTGGTGGCGCCTGGCTATGATGGCGAGCTCGATGCGCTGCGCCGCCTGCGCGATGACGCGCGCGGCGCGATTGCGGCCATGCAGATGGACCTGGCCCAGGCCTGGGGCGTGGCCTCGCTGAAAATCCGGCATCACCAGCAACTCGGTTATCTGGCTGAAGTGCCCTCTGCGGCGGGTGAAAAATTGCTGCGCGAAGCGCCTGCGAAAGCGCCCGGCGAACTCGCCCCCATCCATCGCCAGAGCATGGCCAATGCGCATCGCTTCACCTGCGCAGCACTCGCCGCACTGGACCGTCGCCTGGCCGAGGCTGGCGAGCGGGCCACAAAGCGCGAGCGCCTGGTCATCGCCCATCTGCGCCGCATGATCCTGACCGATGCCGAGCCCATCGCCACCGCCGCGCGCGAGATGGCCGCACTCGACGTGCTGGCCGCCAGCGCGGAACTCACCACCGAAGGCGCCTGGTGCCGCCCCGCACTCACCGAACGGGGGGATTTCGCCATCGAGGCCGGGCGTCATCCCGTGGTGGAGGCCGCTTTGCGCCGCGCGCGCGGCCCGCAATTCGTGCCCAATGATTGCGACCTCTCGCCCGGCCGCCGGCTTTGCCTCCTGACGGGCCCCAACATGGCCGGAAAATCCACTTGGCTCCGGCAGAACGCCCTGATGGTCATTCTGGCCCAGGCGGGGATGTTCCTGCCGGCTGCCTCGGCGCGGATCGGGCTGGTGGACCGCCTTTTCAGCCGCGTGGGTGCGGCGGATGACCTGGCCGGCGGGCGCTCCACCTTCATGGTGGAAATGACCGAGACGGCCGCCATCCTCAACCAGGCCGGCCCGCGCAGCCTGGTGGTGCTGGACGAGGTGGGCCGCGGTACCGCCACCTGGGATGGCTTGGCCATCGCCACTGCCGTGCTGGAGGCGCTGCATGACCGCATCCGCTGCCGCACGCTCTTTGCCACGCATTTTCATGAATTGACGGCGCTGGCGACAAAACTGCCGGAACTTCGCCTCGCCGCCATGCAGGTTCGCGAATGGCGCGGCGAGGTGGTGTTCCAGCACAGCGTCGCCCCTGGTGCGGCCGAGAAAAGCTGGGGTGTGCATGTCGCCAAGCTGGCCGGCGTCCCGGGGCCGGTTTTGAAACGAGCGGCCTCGGTCCTGGCGTCTCTCGAAGCGCGCGCCACCGCCGGAGCGGACCCCCTGGCGGCGGAGATGCCACTCTTTGCCAAAGCCGCGGTCGCACCGCGGCACCCCGTGCTGCAGGCCCTCTCGACGCTGAACCTCGACACGCTGTCCCCGCGGGACGCGCAGGACGCGCTTTACAACCTCAAGATGCTCGCAGAAGGCCCGGAAGCTCTGTAGTGTGACAGGCATGAGGACCTCTACGGCCGAAAGGGCCGAGCTGAGCTTGCAGGAAACGCTGCTTCCGGGTGGTGCGCCGATCGCGCGCGACATCGCCCTGGGGTTGCTTCGCCGCGAGCTTGGCGGCGTGCAGGCACGAGTCCAGCGTGACTTTGAGGATCGCGGCCTGCACGGCCTGGCGGCCGCGCGGCAATTGGGCGATCAGATGGACGCGCTGTTGCTGGCCATCCAGAATTATGCCGCCGCCATGGTGCCCGCCGCCTTGGGCGCGCGCAGCGTGGATTTTACCCTCGTCGCGACAGGCGGCTACGGCCGCGGCGTGCTGGCCCCGCATTCCGACATTGACCTGCTGTTCCTGACCAGCCGCGAACCTGGCCCCCGCACGCGGCGCATGATCGAGTTCATGCTCTATCTGCTGTGGGATCTCGGCCTCAAGGTGGGGCATGCCACGCGCAGCCCCAAGGAATGCGTCAGCGATGGGCTGAAGGACGCGACCATCCTCACCGCACTGGTGGATGCGCGCTTCCTCACCGGCGATGTCGCGCTTTACGAGGAATTCCAGGCCGAATTCCTTGCCCTGCGTGAGCGCAGTGGCCTGGCGTCTTTCCTGGCTGCCAAGCGCGCCGAACGCGCCACGCGCCATGCGCGCTATGGCGAAAGCCCCTTCCTGGTCGAACCGCACATCAAGGAAGGCCGAGGGGGGCTGCGCGATCTGCAAACCCTGTACTGGATCGCCCGCTACGCCTTCGGCGTTGTCCGCATGCCCGAGCTGGTCGGCCCTGACAGCCCCGGTGGCGGGCTTTTGATCGAAAGCGAAGCGCGCGCCATCCGCCGCGCCTGGGACTTCCTCTGGACGCTGCGCTTCCACCTCCATTACGTGACAGGCCGCGCCGAGGAGCGCCTGACCTTCGACCTCCAGCCCGTCATCGCCGCGCGCATGGGCTATACCCGCCACGGCCCGCAGGATGGCGCCGAGCGGCTGATGAAGCACCTGTTCCTGACCGCGCGCGACGTGGTGCGCTTCTCACGCGTGCTGGAACCCGCCCTGGAGCGCGCGGCCCTGGGCCCGCCCGCCACGCGGCGCGGCGGTGATGAGGGGCTTTCGGAACTCGGCCTGGCTTTCGCCGATGGCAAGCTGGTCGCTGCCCCGCCTGAGCGCAATTTCGGGCATGAGCCCGTGCTGATGCTGCGCATCGTCAAGGCAGCGCGGGACCGTTGCCTGGAAATCCATCCCCTCGCGATGCGCGCGTTGATCCGCCATTCGCGCCAGGCGGACCGACTGCGCGGCGATGCCGAGGCGAGCGCGCTCTTTCTTGACCTGTTGATGGGCAAGGACGCTGCCAAATGGTTGCGCCTGCTGAACGAGGCCGGCTTCCTCAGCCGCTTCATCCCCGAATGGGCCCGCATCGTGGGCCTCATGCAATTCGACACCTACCATGTGTTCACCGTGGATGAGCACACGATCGAGGCGATCGGCATCCTCAAGCAGATCGAACGCAACGAACTGAACGAGATCGCGCCTGTCGCGACCGAATTGATGGGCCAGTTGCAGTCCCGCCGGGCGCTGTTCGTCGCGACCCTGGTGCATGACATCGCCAAGGGGCGCGGCGGTGACCACAGCGAAATTGGCGCGCGCCTCGCCCAGGAGATCTGTCCCCGCCTGGGCATGACGGCCGAGGAAACGGAGACCGTCTCCTGGCTGGTGCTGCACCACCTCCTCGTCAGCCAGACCGCCTTCAAGCGCGACATCGAGGACCCCAAGACCATCCTCGACATCGCCGACCAGGTGCAATCGCCCGAGCGGCTTCGCCTGTTGCTGGTGCTGACCGTGGCCGATATGCGCGCCGTCGGCCCGCGCGTGTGGAATGCCTGGAAAGCCACCCTGCTGCGCGAAGTGTATTGGCGCGTGTCGGAGGTTCTCGCCGGTGGCATGACCGTGCCCGAGCGCGATGTGCGCGTGGCCCGCGCCAAGGAAGCCGCGATGGCCATGCTGCCCGCCTTCACTCCGGCCGAGACCGACATGTTCATGGGCCTGGGCTATCCCGGCTACTGGCTCTCCTTTGACAGCGAGACGCATGCGCGCCACGCCACTCTCATCCGCGAGGCCGAGGCCGAAAAAGCGCCGCTCACCGTGCGCACCCGAGTGCTGCCTGAGCGCGGTGTCACGGAAGTCACCATCTATTGCAGTGACCATCCGGGCCTGTTCAGCCGCATCTCGGGCGCGCTTGCCGTGGCGGGGGCTTCCATCGTGGATGCGCGCATTCACACGCTGACCAATGGCATGGCGCTGGATACCTTCTGGGTTCAGGATTCCTCGGGTGGGGCCTTCGAGGCACCGCATCGGCTCGCGCGCCTGGCCGTGCTGATCGAGCAGTCGCTCTCCGGGCGGCTTCGCCTTGCCGCTGAAATCCGCAAGGTGCGGCGAGAGCCAGCACGGCTGGCCGCCGTGACGGTGCCGCCGCGCGTGGTGGTGGATAATTTCGCCTCCAACACGCACACCCTGATCGAGGTGAATGGCCGCGACCGGCCAGGCTTGCTGCATGACGTGACGGCCGCCATCTCCGAGCAGGGGCTGCAAATCGCCAGTGCGCATATCACCACCTATGGCGTCCGCGCTGTGGATGTCTTTTACGTGAAGGACGTGTTCGGGCTGAAGGTTGAAAACGAGCGCAAGCTGGCACCACTTCGCGCGGCACTTTTGGAGGCGCTGGCGCCGCCCGATCCGCCGGGGGGTGGACCGCCGCCTTATCGCGAGGTGGCGGCACCTAGTTGATGGCTGGAATCAAGGGGCTTTGCCCGCCTCTTGGAGCCTTGGGCAACCCCGGCAAAGGACTTGGTCCTTTGCCATCCCCTTACAGGTATCGCTGATGTTTCGGGCTATTGCCACCGTTGGCGGCTGGACCATGGTCAGTCGAATCCTGGGGTTCCTGCGCGATATGCTGATCGCCGCGAAGCTCGGCGCCGGGCCCATGGCGGATGCCTTCTTCGTCGCATTGAAACTCCCCAACCTGTTCCGCCGCCTCTTTGGCGAGGGTGCCTTCAACGCCGCCTTCGTCCCCGCCTTCGCCCAGACCCTCGCCCAGCGCGGCCCGGCCGCAGCTCAGGCTTTGGCCGAGCGCATGGCCACGCTGATGACGCTGTGGCTCGCGTTGCTGGTTGGACTCGGGCTGGTCTTCATGCCGCAGCTCATGCGCGGCTTGGCGCCGGGCTTCTTCGAGATCGAGGAGAAATTCGCGCTCACCGTGGAACTCACGCGCATCACCTTTCCCTATCTGCTGCTGATCTGCCTCACCGCGCTGGTCAGC
>JBBRVI010000040.1:0-17446 GCA_038247025.1 Acetobacterales bacterium | reverse complement strand
TCCGCCGCGACCGGCCTCTCCCCCTATGACGCGCTGATGGAGGGCTATCAGCGCGGCGTCACCGCCGCCGAAGTCGAGCCCGTCTTTGACGCCTACGAAGCCTTCCTGCGCGAGGCCTTGCCGCGCGCCGAGGAAATCCAGGCCCGGCGCGGCGCCCCTCTGCCGTTGCCTGGCCCCTTCCCGGCCGAAAAGCAGCGCGAACTCTGCCGCCGTCTCTCATTGCGCCTGGGGCTGGAAGCGGAGCACTCGCGCCTGGATGAAAGCGTGCATCCCTTTTGCGGCGGCACGCCCAGCGATGTGCGCATCACCACCTTCTACAGCGAGGCGGACCCCGCCAAAGCGCTGCTCGGTGTGCTGCATGAGACGGGACATGCCCTGTATGAACGCGGCCTGCCGGAAGGCTTTGCCCGCCAGCCCGTGGGCGAATCCGCCGGCATGGCGGCCCATGAGTCGCAAAGCCTCATCATCGAGATGCAGGCCTGCCGCAGTGATGCCTTTCTTTCGTTCCTCGGCCCAGAACTGCACAAGCTGTATGGCGGTGACGCCGCGCCCTATGTTGGGGGAAACCTGGCAAAGCTCTGGCGGCGCGTCGGGCGCGGCTTCGTCCGGGTGGATGCCGATGAACTCACCTACCCCGCCCATGTGATCCTGCGCTTCCGGCTGGAGCGCGCGATGATCGGCGGGGATCTCGCCATCGCCGATCTCCCAGCCGCCTGGGCGGAGGGGCTGCAATCGCTGCTGGGCATCTCGCCGCCCGATGACGCACGCGGCTGCTTGCAGGATATTCACTGGCATGATGGGGGCTTTGGCTATTTCCCGAGCTACACGCTCGGCGCCATGGCCGCAGCACAACTCATGAAGGCCGCGCGGATTGCCACACCTGGGCTGGATGCCGCGCTGGCGGAGGGCGATCTCTCACCGCTGGTGGGCTGGCTGCGCGTGAATGTGCATGCACACGGCGCTTCGCTCGGCTTTCAGGATTTGCTACGCGCTGCTACTGGCAAGCCACTCGATCCAATGGATTTCCAGGAACATTTGCGCGGGCGATATCTGAATGCCTCATGAAACCGCCCTGATCGCCACCATTGCGCTGGGCCTGACCTTCGCGCTGTTCCTGGGCCTGGCCGCGCGTGCGCTCAAACTGCCCACCATCGTGGGTTATCTCGTCGCCGGCATGTTGATTGGCCCGCACACGCCCGGCTTTGTGGGGGACATCGCCGCCGCGCAGCAGCTTGCCGAGATCGGTGTCATCCTGCTCATGTTCGGAGTGGGCCTGCATTTTTCTCCGCAGCAATTGGCCGACGCGCGCGGCGTGGCCGTGCCGGGGGCCATTGTGCAGATGGCCTGCGCCACCCTGCTCGGTTGGGGCCTGGCGCGCCTCCTGGGATGGGGAAATGCGGAGGGGATCATCTTCGGCTTCTCCCTCGCCGTTGCCTCCACGGTCGTTCTTCTGCGCGCGTTGACCGAGCGTGGCGAGCTCAACACGAAGCAGGGCCACGCCGCCGTGGGCTGGCTCGTGGTCGAGGATATGGCGATGGTCATCGCCCTGGTGCTCGTGCCTGTGCTGGCTGCCGTCACGCAGGACCGCCCCGCCGCGGGGCTGATGATCGGCGCGGGCGGGGCCGAGGGCGTGGCGCTGACCTTGTTCATCACGCTGGGCAAGGTCGCCATCTTCGTGGCGCTCATGCTGGTCGTGGGGGCGCGGGTGCTGCCCTGGGCGCTCTCCTGGGTGGGGCGGCTGCGTTCGCGCGAATTGTTCTCGCTTGCCGCACTCGTGATCGCGCTGGGCATCGCCTACCTGGCCTATGTGCTGTTCGGCGTCTCCTTCGCGCTGGGCGCCTTCCTGGCGGGGCTGGTGCTGGGCCAGTCAGCACTTTCGCAGAAGGCCGCCGAGCAGACATTGCCCCTGCGCGATGCCTTTGCCGTGTTGTTCTTCGTCGCAGTCGGCATGCTGTTCGATCCGGGAATCGTGCTGCGGGAGCCTCTCGCGCTTTGTGCCACGGTGCTGATCGTGCTGATCGGCAAAACCATCGTCGCCTACGCCATCGCGCGGATGCGCGGGCTGGAGCCCAAGGCCGCGCTGAGCATTGCCGCGGCGCTGGCTCAGGTGGGAGAGTTCAGCTTCATCCTCGCCGGACTCGCGGTGAGTGAAGGCGTGCTGCCCGAGGCGGGGCGGGACCTGATCCTGGCCGCGGCCATCATCACCATCGCGCTGAACCCTTTCATGTTTCGGCTCGCTGATCGTCTGGCGGCGCGCCTGTAGAGGCTGACCGGCGAAGGCGGCATGGCCGGGACGATCAGTCAGCCTTTCCATCAGGGCGAAAGAGCCGCTGGATGATCTGCTGCCGGCGGATGCCAGACTCGAGCGGTACGGCTACGGCTGCATTCTGCCCAAGATCATCGCGCGGGGCGGATGGGGAACTCGCACATCCCAGATTCGGTGCGAACCAAAGCGCGCCTTCTGCGCGGTCGTCAGTAGCCGCAGGTCTGGACCAGCTTGGACTGCGTCTGTCGCCCAGGTATGCCGTCCACGGAGAGGGGCCGATACGCCTTCTGGAAGGCTTTCACTGCTCCACGCGTCTTTGGCCCCATGATCCCGTCCACTGGCCCGGCTCCGAAGCCCATTGCATGGGGGCGGTACTGCCCGCCGGTCAGCCAGTCTGACCGGGGCGGTGCATGGCCAGTGATCCGCGGCTCCGGCAGGCGGATGACGGGACGACCTTGCTTTCGGGCCGCGAACGCTTCGCAGGGCGCTTTCACGACTTCCGTTGGCGCCGGGTCCTGCTTACCGGGCTCTGGGGTGGCGCCAATGACCAAGGGAACAGCAAGATCGGTCCCCTCAATTGTTTCAATTGCCGTCACGCCCGCGATCAAGATGATCGAACCCGTAAACAGGACCATGGCGTTTTCCAACAGGCCAGTAAGTTCAAGGCCTTCGACGACGGTTGCGTGGTTGCCTTTCGCGTAAAGTTTCGGGGTTGAAAGCTGCACATCGCTTCACGCGCCCTTGCCGCGGATAAGCTTCTCCACCGAATTGTGGAGCTTGCCTCCGTAGTCGGCGAAGCGGATGCGGCCCAGTTCATCACGCACGGCGATGATCGAGAGTACGAAGCGAGGTTTGCCCGGCGCCCTTGCTGCCTCGATAGCAAAGACGACCACCCCATTCTCGGTCTTGGCGAGATTCGCCGGTTGGACGTCGCGACAACACAGGTCTTTGCCGCAGCGTCAGATCGCTCTGGCCTAAAGCCCGCGCCACTCGCGCAGCTGTGCGTCGAAGGCATTGCGCCCAAAGACTGAAATCACCAGGGTTCGCGCCAGGATCCGAAGGTCCAGCCAGAGCGACCATTCACTGAGATAGGCAAGATCATGCGCGACCACCGCGCGTGCCATGCCTGCATCGGTCATGGTTCCGGAAAGGCCGTTCACCTGCGCCCAACCCGTAATGCCGGGCTTGAGGCGCTGGCGCGCCCCATAGCCGGGCACCAGTTCCTCGATCGGTTCGCCGCCCACCAGCATTCGGGCCACATGCGGGCGTGGGCCCACCATACTCATCTCGCCGCGCAGAACGTTGATCAGCTGGGGCAGTTCGTCCACGCACAAGATCCGCAGGATGTTGCCCACACGCGTCAGCCGTGCATCGCCCGGCACTACGCCATGAATGCCGCTGTCGTCAGGGTTCCAGGTGAGGGTGCGCAGTTTCAGGATCTGGAAACTCCGCCCGTTGAGGCCGGCCCTCGGCTGGCGAAACAGAACCGGCCCGGGGGTTTCGACCCGCACGAGGATCGCCGCGGCCAGAAGAACGGGTGACACCGCGACCAGTGCCAAGGTCGCCAGAATGAAATCCATCAATGATTTGGCAAGTAAGGCTCCGGGCGGCATCGGCTGGCGGACGAGTTGCAGAACGGGCTGGCCGGCTATGACGGAACGATGCGTGCCCTGCGGGGCGCTGTTGTCGCCATCGAGCAGGACAACAACCTCCGCCGTAAGCGACTGCATTTGCTGCACGGAGCGCAGGATATCAATGGCGCGGCTGAGTGGCAGTGCGATGACGATCAGGTCCAGCCTTTCATGGGCGGCAAGATCGCACAGCGCGCCCACGTCCCCCCGAACGGCAACGCCAGAGACCTGTGGTGGCCGGCGAGTAGCATCGCGATCATCGAAGATGCCGACCATATCCACGATTTCCGCGTTCTCGGAGCTGTTCAGGCGGTTGATGAGAACGCCCGACATCTCGGTCGCGCCCACGACGGCCACGCGGCGGCGCAGCCAACCGGCGCGAACCCCCCGGCGGGCCAGGCCGCACATGAATATCCGGCAGGGCAGAAGAATGGTCACCACGGCCACGGGCCAAAGCATCAACGCAGACCCAAAGCTGGCATCGGCCATGCCGAAGGCCAAGGCGGCCACCACGCCACCGGCAAAGGCCGGAACCAGCAAGGCATCGGCGATGGCCCAGGGCATGTCGAGCAACCGGCCGAGTGAGGTTGGCGCCATCTTCAGCATGGAAAGCCAGCCGAAAGCCGCGAGCCCGACGCCGATCAGGCCGGCCTCCATGGGGGTGAAAACCAGACGGACCTGGGCCGCATCAATCCACAGGGCGCCCCCAATGCATAGGCAGACGAGGTCCAGGAACGACGTCAGCTGGCAATAGGCGGCGACTGGCTGCAGGGAGCCAGCTCGCGGCCCCCTTTGCCGGTGCGGAGCCGGCAAGCCCGATCCGGATGGAACGATTTTCAGAGTCATGCTGATTGGTGCAGCTCCTACCAGAGGCATATGTCTCACCCCGAAAGAATGACGTCCATCCATATTTTTGACGGTGGAGGAAAAATCTGCGCTGCACGCAAGTTCTATCGCCCGCCCGCTACTTGTCACTTCCGATGCAGCGCAAGATTTGCGAAAAGAGCTGGAGCGTGCCAGGGGTGATGGCGATGCTCGCCGCCGCGTCATTCGCCCAATATCCCAAGGAACCTCGTGATGAGTGGGCTTTCCCTCACGGTGAAACGGGCGGTCTTTCGACTGAGCCCCGACTTGGCTTGGCGGCTGGCAGCCTGGCGGGATGCGGAGACCGGGTTTTGCGTCTCATTGGCGCGCGGCCTTGCCGACCCGGCGCGGCTTGGCTTGGATATCGGCGGCTCCTGGGGCCTTTTTTCCGCGGCGCTTGCCGGGCGTGTCGGCGAATTGCACGTATTTGAACCTAACCCGGAGAAAGCCCGGTTTCTGAAGGCCAGCCTGCGCCAGAGGGCCCAGGTCCATGGCATCGCACTCTCCGACGCGGAAGGCGACGTGGAACTGCACATCCCCAACCAATCCTCGGCCCTTGCCACCATCGAGGCGTCCAACGCAGTTCGCACCATGCCCGGACACGGCGTCATGGTTGCGCGCCAAAGGCTGGATGCCCTGAATCTGGGCCCGGTGGGTTTCATCAAGCTGGATGTCGAGGGGCATGAGGCTGCCGTACTGGCCGGCGCCGAGGCCCTGTTGCGCCGCGATCATCCGGCCCTTCTGATCGAGATCGAGGAACGCCATCGCCCTGGTGCCGTGGCCCAAACTCTCGCTTGGC
The DNA here is from genome assembly GCA_038247025.1 of Acetobacterales bacterium. GTDB lineage: Bacteria > Pseudomonadota > Alphaproteobacteria > Acetobacterales > Acetobacteraceae > Roseococcus. The sequence goes on along the minus strand of JBBRVI010000040.1, from coordinate 11,886 downwards.
TGGGTGTCCTCGGCTATTCAGCTTGGATGGTTGATGGCGCGCGGCTGTTGCCGGCGGCCGGGTTTGACCAGGCCCGTCACCAGGGAGCACCGCCCGAGACCGGATATCAGGGCAGCGGGTATGTTCATGATTTTCTTTTCCTCCCTGTGTCCGGTCAGGCCGCTCAGCGCGCCAGGCTTGCCGCGCTCGGCATCACGCTGCCCCCCGCATGAAACGCGTGGGCGGGCAGTTTGATCTGCGGGCCGGCCAAGGGCAATCTGCGTTGTGCAGCGGCATCGCGCGGAACCGAGGTTAACGCATGAGCCGGGATGATCTGGCGGCGGAGGGGGCATACGGGCGTGGCGGGCTTGCGCCCATCGCCCCGCCCGTGATCTCGGGCGGCCTCAAGGAACTCTCCTTCGAGGGCTGGGCACTGTTGCGCAGCGTCCTCGCCACGGCCCAGCACCGCCCCTTGTGGTTGCTGGGCGCTTTCCTCCTGCCCCTGATTCTCGCCATCGCCGCCGCCGCCGTCGTGCCCGAGCGCTTCGCCGCGGAGACTCTGCTGGTCGTCTCCGCCAGTCGCGAGAACGCCAGCGCCAATGAAATCAGTGGAACAGGCCAGGCCCTGCAGCAGGCCGATGTTCAGAAACTCGTTCAGTCCGAGGTGGATCTGATGACGAGCGAGGCCGTGGTGCGCCGCGTCTTTGCCAGGGTGCCGCCCGAGCGCGTTTACCCGGCGCTCGGCGAACGCCGTCTGCTGGGATTGCTGCCGCCACGCCCAGAGGATCAGCGCCAGTCTCGCGCTGCCGACCGCCTTCGAACGACGCTGCTGACTGACGGCCAGCCCACCAGCAACGTCGTGCGGCTGTTCGTGCTCCATCCCGACCGCGCCACTGCGCTGCTGCTGCTGGAGGCGGTCGTTGCGGCCTATATGGAATTGCGCAACGAGGTTTTTGCAAGCCCTGCGGCCGGCGTCATCTCCACCGAAGTGCTGCGCCAGGGCCGGGAACTGCGCGAACTTGAGCGCGAAATCACCACGTTGAAGGAACGTGGGGGCGTGCTCGACATCGCGCAGGAGATCACCCTGGCGAGCCAACGGCTTGACCAGACGCTTCAGCGCCTGGACCGGCTGCGCGAGCAACGCGAGGCCGCCAACGCCGCCATGCTGGCCGCGCAGACCGCACTCGCCGCCCAGCCACAGCGGGTGGTGGCTCAAGTGGACCAGACCAACCTTGCCCCCAATGACGAGGCGAGCAACACGCTGGCGCGGCTGCTGCAGGAGCGCACCAGAATGGTTGCGCAATATCAGCCCAATGCGCCCATGCTCGTTGAGCTGGAGACGCAGATCCTCCGCGCGCGCGCCCAACTGCGCGAATCACGTGTCGGTGGAGTCCAGACCCAGCGCGAGGTGCGCAACCCGGCAGTGGAATTGCTGACCACGCGGCTGCTTGCCGCGCGCGTTGACGCCGAGACCATCCAGAGCCAGGAGCGCGAAGTGCGGCGCCAACGCGCCGAAGGCGAGGCGCGCAACCTCCTCCTTCTTGGTGTCCAGCGCGATTTGCGGGACCTCGAACGCCGACGTGACGCACTGGACGCGAATTTCCGGCAGTTCAGTCAGCGCGAAACGGCCGCACGCCTCAGCGAGGAATCGCGCCTCGGACGCGGTGCGGCGGTCAGTCTGGCGCAACGCCCCTTTGTTCCGGCCATCGGGCGTGACCTGACGTTGAACTTCCTGGCGGCCGGATTGATCGGCGGCGTGGGTTTCGCCGCCGCCGCCGCCTTTATCCTCACCTTTCTCCGCCGCACCTGGCTGCACCCTGCTGAAGCGGAGCGTGGGACGGGCCTACCCACGCTGGGCATCCTGCCTGCCGGGCGCTGGCCAGCTCAGGCCGGCACCGCGGCCGCGCCCATCGCGGGGCTGGCCGCACAATTGCTGGACGCCGGCTCCCGCGCGCGAGTCCAGATCCTGCAATTCCTCGGCACGGGCGAGGGCGATGAACGCGACCGCTTGGCGCGCGGCTTGGCCATCGAACTGGCCCGCACCCATTCCAAGCGCGTGCTGCTGATTGACCTGGCGGGCGATGGGCGCCGGCATTTCGAGGAGCTGGGCGATCCCGACCAGCCGCCCATTCCCTCCGACGAGGGGATTTTGGCGCATGAAACCATGGTGCCCCGGCTTTGGATCGCCTATCAGGCGCTCGACTCAGACTTGGCCCGGCCGCATGCGCTGGAGACGAACGTGACCATCCTGGCCGATCGCCTTCGGCGCGCCTTCGACATCGTGCTGGTCATCGGCGCGGGGGAGGTGGAAAGCTACGCCCGGCGGCGCCTGGCCGTGATCATGGACGGCAATCTCCTCGTCGTGGCGCAGGACGTCACCCGCAGCGATGCGGCAGCCGACATGATTGACCGCGTGCAGGGCAGCGGCGGGCGCTTCTTCGGCTTCCTCTATACGAAGGCGACGCGCGGATGGCTGACGCTGTGAGGCTTCGTCTCCTTTGGTTGCTGTTGCTGATCTTGCCGGCCTGCACCGGGCAGGAGATCTTTGTCTCCAACCGGCAACCCCAGGGCTTCGCCCCCTGGCAGGAGACCGTTCCCGTCTATCGCATCGGCCCGAATGATAGGCTGAACGTCCGCTTCCGCCTCACGCCCGAATTGAACGAGACGGTGCTGGTCGGCCCCGATGGCTCGATCGCGATGCGCGCGACGGGCCGTGTGCAGGTCTTGGGGATGAGCGGGGCGGAGGCCGAAGGCGTCATCGCCCAGGCCGCGCTGGCCGTGCTGCGCAACCCCGAGGTCTCGGTCAGTTTCGAGGATGCGGCGGCAAGCCAGGTCTTCGTCGGCGGCATGGTCCGCCGCGCCGGCGCCTTTCCGCTGACCGGCCGGCGCGGTGCGCTGGAGGCGGTACTGCTGGCGGGTGGCTTCGAGAATGAGGCGCGCATGAACGAGGTGGTGCTGATCCGCCGCAACCCCGACAACCGTCCCATGCTGCGCACGGTGAACCTCCAGAGCTTCGCGGCCTCCGCCGCCACCACCGATGACGTGCCCCTCTTCCCCGGAGACATCATCTTCGTCCCGCGCAGCCGCGTGGCCGAGGTGGCGCTCTGGGTGGACCAGACCATCGGCCGCACCATCCCGTTCAGCCGCGCCTTCAGTTATTCGATCAACCGCTTCCCCACAGGGGGCGGGGGACTTTGATGCTGGAGCGCCAGCTTCCCGATCAGGACATGCTGGGCGTCATCGGGCTTTCCCCGATGGGGCTTCAGGCCGCGACCGCGCTACTGGCTGCGCGCCCGGCCGATGCCCCCTTCGGATATATGCTGACCGCCAATGCACAAGTGCTGGTGCTGCTGGCCCAGCCGGACCACCCGCTGCGCGCCGCCTATGACGCTGCCTGGATTCGCCTGACCGATGGGCAGATCCCCCGCTTCCTTGCTCGGATCGCCACCGGCCGGCGCTTTCCGCTCGCCGCCGGGAGCGACATGACGGTGCTGCTGCTGCGCCAATACATCACCCCCGAGGACGACATCGCAATCATCGGCGGGGCGCCCGACCTGCCTGATGAATTGCGCAAGCGCTACACTTTGGGCCGGATCCATCTTCACGATCCGCCAATGGGCTACATGGAAAAGCCCGAGGCCGTGGCGGCAGCGCTCGGTTTCGTGCGGGCGCATCCTGCCCGATTTGTTTTCGTGGCGACCGGCGTGCCGCGCTCGGAGGCCTTCCTGTTGCGCCTGCTGCAGGAGGGGGGCGTCACTGGCACGGGCCTCGCGGTCGGCTCCTCGCTGCGCTTTGCGGTCGGCGAAGTATCCCGCGCACCGGGCTGGATGCGAGCAAGCGGCCTTGAGTGGCTATTCCGTCTGCTGAGCGAGCCGCGCCGACTCTGGCGGCGCTATGCAGTCGAATCCTCACCGATCTTCCTCTTGGCTTGGCGGGCCTGGCGCAGTGGGCGCTGAGCCCGGCGTCACGGTCCCAGAGCGCCCGCGAACCTCGGTGGTGGCCGAGGCGCCACCTCCGCAATTTGGCGCAACGCTGGCCCTGATATTTCTGCTGCCGCTCTACTTCCAGGTCTTTCAGTATCTGGCGGATCTTCCGCTACTTTGGGCCTTTGCCAAGGTGTCGCCGCTGCTTCTGGCTCCGTTGGTGCTGCTTGGCCTGCTCCGGCTTCGCCTGCCGCACACGGGGCTGACGTTTTTGGTGCTGCTGTATGTGCTGCTGGCGGCTCCGATCCTCTCGATGCTGCAACTTCAGAACGATCTCGTGGAGGGGCTGGGCAGTACGGTGAAGGTCTGGTCGCTGACTTTCTATTTCGCGGCAGTCGCCTCGCTCGTCGCTTTCCGGGTGACGGAAGCGACACTCACGCGCGTGCTGCTTGGCTTTGCGCTCTCCAGCTTTGTGCTGCTTTGGGTGCTCTGGGTGACCGTGCCGGCTTCGATGTATGGCCTCAAACCAGCGGGTCAGACCATTTTCCTGTGGGACCAGGAACGGGAGGAGCGGTTGCTGCTACCCTTCGCGTTCGGCTTGATCGGCGTTTTCTGGCTGGCGCGGCGCTTCGCCCAGCGCCCGGCGGTCTGGCCAGTGCTGCTCATCATCCTGGCTTTCGTGCTGATGTTCACCATCCTGAAATACCGCACCGTCATCGCGGCGACGGCGCTGATCGTGCTGTGGGGCATGTCGGAAGGATTCCGCCGACGGGCTCCTACGCTCTTTTGGGGCCTTGTGTTGGGCGGCGGCGCGCTGGGGGCGGCCGCGCTGCTCATTCTATCTTCGCTCGTGGTCGGCACGGTGCAGGAAAGCCTGGGGGGGTCGCTTCTCGTTCGGCAAAACTCGACGAAGGTGCTGCTGCAATTCCTGGGCGAAGACCCGATACGGTGGGTGTTTGGCGTGGGCGGCACCACCGAGATCAGCCGCATCGGGATTACCGACATCCTTCGGACACGGGACTTCTTCTTCGCCGATCTCGGCTGGCTCGGCCTTATCGGCGAATACGGCGTGATCGGCTCGCTGCTGCTGCTGCTGCTGCACTTGGCCGCGTTGCTTGAGACGCGGCGGGCGGCGAAGCTGTCGCCGACCCCCATGCGGCAGGCGCTTCAGGATTTCGTGGTTTACGTTCTTGCGACCTCGGTCGTTCTGTCCCTGGTGCTGACCCCAGGTCAGATCGTGACGGTGCTCGCCATCGCCGTCTGGATGCAACGCGCAGCCTCACCGGACCTCCCGCATGGGGGTCAGCGGCAGGCGCAATCGCGCCTCAAATCGGCCGTGCCGGAGCCTGGCGAAAGGCGTGCCATAGCTTGATGCCCATTCGGCGCCGGACGCTGCGGGCATTGGCCAGGCTGATCGTGGCGTAGGCGGCCGCCCCGCCGATCGCCGCCCCCAGCGCCCCCAACTGGAGCATGAGCAGGGGCAGGCTCAGCAGCAAAACCAGCACGCCAATGAGCGAATTGCGCCCGATATCGCGAGCATGGCCACTCATCGCGAGGAGCGTATGCGCGGGCGAGAGCGTGAGATGGATGCAATGGCCCACCGAGAGTATGATCAACAGTGGCGCCGCGGCTCGGAAATCTGGACCGAACAGGCTCAGCAGCGGACCAGGAAGCAGCCAGAAGATCAGAACCACGGGCAGGCAAGCCGCCACCGCCAGGCGCGTAGCGGCATGGGCTGCGCGTTCCAGGCCGGGAGTGTCCGCCGCATCATACAATGCGGCGAAGCGCGGGGCGGTGATGGCATAAACCGCCATCCCGATCACGCTCAGCAGCACAGAGAGCCGACTGGCCAAGCCGAATAGCCCGAGATCGGCAGCTGCTCCCACCATCCCCAGCAGCAGGATGGGCACATGGTAGATCGCCATCAGTGAGATTTCGCTGCCGAACAACGGCAGTGCCGCCAGCAGGGCAGGCAGCATGGCTGGCCAACGCAGCGGACGTGCCCCTCCCAGAAGATACAGAAGGAGGGCGATTCCAAGCGCCGAGGAGGTGAGCATGGCCAAGGTGATGACCCAGGCTGTGCTGGTCACCTCCCCACCCGAGATAATGGCGCCGGGCAGCACCAACCAGACCAGCACGGGCAGCGGCCAGAGCACGGCGGCAATGGTCTGCGCCAGCACCGGTCGACCCATGGCGATGAGCAGATTTCCCAACATGGCGAGAAGCGCCATCCCCAATGTGCCGAAAGCGAAGGCCGTGAGGGTCGCCGCTGAAACGGCACCGTTGAAGACGCGGGTGGCGAGCCAAGGGGCTTTGAGCACCAAAAGCAGCGAGAACACACTGCCGATGATGACGACAAAAGCAATGCCGAAAACGGCGAACCCCCGGGCGGCCTCGGTATCCTGCGCTTGCCGGGCAAGGCTCAAGGGCCGCACCAGTCCGGCATCCAGCCCACACCGGGCCAGCCCCGCCATGAGCGCGATCAACGCGAGGCCCAGATAAATCTGCCCCGCGCCATTCACGCCGAGCACGATGGCAAAGGCGAGGGTCAGGCCATAGCGAACCCCCACTTCCAGCCCGCGGGCGCCGAACAATCTGATCAGGCGCTGGAACAACCCCCAGACGCGGACCACTGCGCGGATCACCTTGGGCATTCAGGCCGGAGCGACATGGAAGGGCAAGCGGGGTCTCCTGGACTGCGCGCCCCCGCATAGGATCAGCCGCAGGCCGCCGCAAGCTATTCTCGCCAGGGATGGCGCGTCCACACCGCTTGGTACTTCTCCCGCATCGCAATCAGCACGGCGCGGTGTTGATCGGGGTCAAGGAAGCGCAGCGGCAATTGCTGCTGCGTCGCGGCGGCAATGAAGTCTGGGTGCTCCATCACGCCGCGTACCACCTGTGCGAGGCGCTGCAGCGCGGCCGGCGGGGTTCCGGCGGGCGCGGCCAGGCCCCGCAACGATCCATCCACCACATCAAAGCCCTGCTCGCGGAAGGTCGGCACCTCGGGCGTGTTCGCCCAGCGCGCATCCGCCATCTGGCCGAGGGGGCGGAGCACGTTCTGGCGGAAATCGCCCACGCCCTCGCCCATGTTCATCGCCGCGATCTGGATGGTTCGGCCAAGGATGGCGTTGCGCACCTGTGAGGAGCCGTTGAAAGGCACGTGCAGCAGTTGGGTTCCGCTCAGCCGCTCAAAAGCCAGCGTGGCGAGGTGGTCATCGCTGCCCACGCCCGTCGTGCCATAGCTGATCGTCCCCGGTGCGGCGCGGGCGGCGGCCGCGAGGTCGGTGAGGTTCCGCCAAGGGCTATCCGGCAGCACCCAAAAACCACCCGGATCATCCACCACATTGGCGATCGGGGAAAAATCCTCCAGCCGGTAGCGCGCCTGGCGTTCGATGGGGATGGTGACGAGGTTGGGCGTGTTGATGAAGCCGATGGTGAGCCCATCAGGCCGTGCGCGGGCGAGTTCCGCCCAGCCCACCTCGCCCCCCGCGCCGGCGCGGTTGTGAACCACGACGGATTGGCCAAGCTCGCGCTCCATGAAGCGCGCCAGCGTGCGTGCAGCCACGTCGGTGCCGCCGCCGGGCGCAAAGGCGACGATCATGGTGATGGGACGTTCGGGCTGCCACGTCTGGCCGATGGCAGGCGACGCCAGGAGCGCGGGGGCTGCCAGCAGCGCAGGGGAGGCCAGGATAAGGCGGCGGGTGGTCATGTGATTCCTCCGGAATTTTCGGAAGCCTTGCACGCCACCGGCCCCGGCGTGAAGAGTTTCAGCAAGGGCGGCAGCAGCAGCATCACGCAGGCGAGCGAGTAAACGAGGCTCACCGAAAGAACGATGCCCATGCTGGCCGTGCCCGGATGGGGCGAAAGGGCCAGCGCGCCGAAGGCCGCCGCATTGGTCACGGCTGAATAGATCACCGCACGGTTGAGCGGGCTGGCCAGCAAATCCCGCCTTCCCTGCTGCCAGGCGGCCACGAAATAAATGTCATAGGCCACCCCCATGCCAAACAGCAGCGGCAGCGCGATGATGTTGGCGAGGTTCAGGTCCGGCCCAAAGATCGCGCAATGCGCCATGGTCATCAGCCCAGCCAGCGCCAACGGCGTGATCGCCAACAGTGAGAGCCGGAAGGAGCGCAGGCTGGCCCAGAGCAGCGCCATCACGAAGATCAGCCCCAGCACCCCAGCCTGGATGAACGCGGTCTGAATGGTTGCAGAGGATTCCTGCATCGAAACGGCCAACCCCGTGGCTTCGGGTGCGATCTGGCGGACGGCTTGCGCAAATCCGCGCAGCAGAAGCGTCTCGTCCAGGGTGACCGGCGCCGGTGTCATCTCGACGCGTGCGCGGCCATCCGCCGTGATCCAGTCCGCGCGCAGATCCTCGGGCATGTTGTCCAGCGTCACCGGCTCGGCGGAGAGCAGCGTGGAGACCCGAGCGAGCAGTTCACTCAGGCTGGGCAGCACGGCACGCGCGAAATCCTCGCGGGACCCCAATGGCCCGCGCGCGAGGCGGCCGAGTGCCGCGCCCAGGCGCGCCGCATCGCCGGTAAGCGGCAGAAGCTCGGCCGCCGCGGCGCGCAGGGCAGCGACACTGGCAGGGTCATCGGGCGGGGGGCGCGGGGAGCCGCTGAAAGCCGGCCCCAGCAGCATGGCCGCATCCTCGATGAGGGCCAGTTTGTCGCCCTGCTGGTCGGGGATGAAATCCGCAAGCGTGGTCGCCCGGGCCACCTCCGGCAGTGCCGCCAGGCGCGCCGCCAGGCGCTGCGCAGCCGGCAGATCGGCCGCGAGAACGTCCAACGTGTTCGGGTTGGTCGCCGCGCTGCGGGCCAGGTCGCGCCAAGTGTTCACGGATTCCGCCTGCGGGTCACGCAGGTTGATCGGATTGGTGTCAAAGCGCAGCCAAACCAGCGAGAACAGGCAACCCGCCGTCAGCACCAGCGCCATGAGGCAAACCCCCAAAGCGCGGCGCGAGAGGAATTCGTCGAGCGGGCGCAGCGCCGGGTAGCCCACTTCCCGCGCCTCGCTGGCCGGGCGCGCGACCACCATCAGCGCGGGCAGCAGGGTCATCGCCAGGAACCAGCCGATCACCATGCCGCCTCCGGCCACCAGGCCGAGTTCCGCCACACCTCGATAATCCGTCGGCAGGAAAGCAAGGAAGCTGAGCGTGACGGCGAGTGCTGCCAAGGTCATCCCTGGCCCCGCCACCCGCGCGGCCTGTTCCAGGGCGGGCAGCAAGTCGGGCAGATGCGCACGCTCGGCGCGAAATTGCACCGCGTATTGTATGCCAAAATCCACGCCAAGACCGATGAACAGCACGGCGAAGGCGATGGAAAGCGGATTGAAGCTGCCGACAGCCAAAATGCCGAAGGCCGCGGTCCAGACCAGCCCCACCACCACCAGCATCAGCAAGGGCCAGATCAACCGCCAGGAGCGCAGCGCCATCCAAAGCAGCACCCCCACCAGAACGAAGGAGAGGGCCGCGTTTTGCAGCGCGCCAGTGCTGACGGTGGCGAATTCCTCATCGGCCATGGGAACGGGGCCGGTCAGGCGAATTGTGACGCCAAGCCGCGCGGCCTCGGCGCGGATGACCGCACTGGCATCGGCGCCGGCGGAGAGGTTTTCGTAATTCAGCGTCGGCTGCACCAGGATCAGCCGTCGCAATTCCTCCGCGCGCGGTTCGCGGCCGATCAGCAGCCGGTCCCAGTCGGGCGGTGCCACGCGGCCCTGGTTGGCGGCCTCCGCCGCCGCGGCGAAAGCGGCGAGGGGGGCGGCCAATCGCGCGGGTTCCGCTTCGCCGCGCGCGATGCCCTCGCCCATCAGGCGCAGCAATTCGGCCACGCCGCGCAGGCTGGGATCGGCCGCGAAGGAGGCGAGCAGGCCCTGGCCCTCGATGATCTTTTCGGTGATGGCCTGGACCTCCAGCAAATCCAGGTAGAGCAGGCCATGCCGGGCCCAGAACAAGCCGCCATCAGGCCGACGGACGGAGCGAAACAGCGCTGGGCGCTCGCGCAGAACCTTGGCCAGCGCTTCGGCCGCATCGCCGCTGGCCTTGGCGTCATCCCCGTCCAGCACAATGACAATGAGGTCGAGGCGCTGCGGGAAGGCCGCCTCGATCTGCCGCTCCGCAACCCGCCAGGGGAGGTCCTGCGGGAAAAGGTTTGTCACGTCGGAATCAAGCGAGAAGCGCGTCACGGTCAGCCAACCGCAAGCACCCGTCGCCAGCGCCAGCAACAGCAGCACCGTCCCGGCGCGATGGATGGACACCCGCACCATTGCCACCACAATGCGGCCGAGGGCAGCGGCCGGGTCAGCCGCCACGAGAGAGGGTCAGCACAAGTCCCAGAGCGCCCAGCACCAGCGGCCAGGAAATGCTGGCCACCAGCGCATCGCGCGGATCGGGCAGGCGCAGCGCCGCCCAGCGAATCAGCAGTGCGATGGTTGCCAGAAAACACGGCAGCAAGGCGCCGGGTGGCGGCCCTGCCGCGAGGACCAGAACCACTCCGGCAATCACGGTGAAGGGGAGCACCATCGCGATCCCTTCAGTCACCGCCTGGGCCTGACCGCGCCAAGCCACCCAGGCCTCGGCCAGCCCGGCCAGCAGGATCATCAGGGCCAGGCCCAGGCCCAGTCCCTCGGCATCCAAGGCCAGCAGCGCGCCCAGCGGCACCAGCAGCGCCGGGCCGAAGCGGGTCCATGGGGCAGCTCCGGCGCGATGCAGCCAGGCCACCAAAGCGATCAACATCAACACCAGCCCCGCAGCCTCCACTGCACCGAGCGCGTGCAACGCGAAATCAGGGATGAGCGCGCCCCAATCCGGTGCCGCCCCGGGTACCAGCCCCTGCGAAGCCAGCACAAAGAGCGCCACGATCGGCCCGCACAGGACGATGGCCAGAAGCAACTCGGCCTCCACCACGAAGCTGAGCCGGGGCAGCCAAGTGCGGGCGGGTGACGCGCGCCCGGCATCGATCAAAAGAGCCACGCGGAGCATGGCCGCGATTTGCGCGAGGACAACGAACGCCCCCGTGATCGCCAGCAAAGGAAACGCCGCATCCCCGAAAAGCAGGGTTCGGGACGGCCAGGCCAAGGCAAGACCGCCGGCAGCCAGCCCCATCCCCACCAACATGAGCTTGGCATGCCGAAGGCCAATGGCCTGGCCCACCGCGGCCGGCCAAGGGGCGCGCAGCAGCATCCACAGCAATGGCAGATTGCCCATCCAAAGCGCGGCTCCCGCCTCGCGGAGCAAGGTGGCGAGTGTCAGCCCGGGCGTGGCGAAATGCCCGCCACTGACGGCCAGGATCATGGCCAGCGCCGCGAAGACCAGAACGGCCCAGGCGCTGCGGGGGGAAGGCCCCTCGCGCGGGGCGAGCAACAGCACCGTGCCTGCGGCCAGCATCACACCCAGCGCGGCGAATTGCCCACCCGCGAACTGCAAGGTGCCAAGAAGCAAGGTGGCCAGCGCGGCGAGGCGAAGGACGTATTGCGTGCGCGCCATGAGCAGCATGGCCTGCCCCTCGGGCAGGCGCCGGCTCATGGGGCTGGAGATCGCGAGCAGGAAGGCCGCACCGCCCAGCAGAGCGCTGCGAGCAGCGAGGGCGGACGCCTGCAACAGCGCAGGCGCAATCTCAGCCAGCGCGTCCATGATTCAGGCTGGAACACCTTGCGGCGAGCGCATGAAGCGCCGCGCGAGGCGCACCAGCCAGGGCATGGTGGTGGGGCGCAGCAGCCGCTCGTCATAGCCCAGGAAGCGGCGGTCATTCTCGGCGAGGCACATGTCCATGATCTCGGCCACGGAATACTCCTTCGCCGCCACGGCCTTGCTGCCGGTGACGGTGAAGTTGTTGTCCTGCTTCTGCGTTTTGCCATCGCCGTCCACGGTCTTGGCAAGGCCCATTCGCTCATAGGCGAGGAAAACCCAGACGGCCCAGACGCGCATCTCGAACCAGGGGCGGCGCCAGATGGGCATGGTGGCGCGGTGCCAGGCGAGCCAATT
>JBBRVI010000039.1:0-17496 GCA_038247025.1 Acetobacterales bacterium | reverse complement strand
GGCAGCGGAGGCCATCACCCTCGCCGCCCAGGTGGACCGCCTGGACCTCCAGGCGTTGGCCGAGGCCACGCGCACCACGGGCTATCCCGTGGTGGGGCTGGTGAAGCAACTCACCGCACTGGCCGGCGCCGATGCGGGGCGCTGGACGCATTGGGGTGCGACCACGCAGGACGTGATGGACACTGCCGTGGTGATGCAGATGCGCCAGGGCTTCGCGCTGATCCGCGCGGATCTGCTGGCCGTGAACGGCGCCTTCGCGGCCATGGCGAAACGCCATCGCGGCACCATCATGGCCGGACGCACGCATTTGCAGCACGCCCTGCCGGTCACCTTCGGCTACAAGGTCGCGGTCTGGCTCTCGCCCCTCATCACCATGCTGGAACGGCTGGAGCAGCTTCGCCCGCGCGTCGAGCGGCTGCAATTCGGGGGGGCCGCCGGCACACTGGCCTCGCTGGGCGATCAGGGCATCGCGGTGCAACGCGAACTGGCGCGCGAGCTTGGCCTCGCCTGCCCCGACATCCCCTGGCATGTGGCGCGCGATGGCTTCGCCGAGGCGGTGTCCTTCCTGGGCTTGCTCTGCGGCGCGCTCTCCAAGATCGCGACCGATGTGATGCTGCTGATGATGACCGAGGTGGCCGAGGTGAACGAGCCGCATGTCGCCGGGCGAGGCGGCAGCTCCACCATGCCGCAGAAGCGCAACCCCATCGCCTGCGAATACATCCTCGCGCAGTCGCGCGGCGTGCATGCGCTGGTGCCGCAGATGATGGCGGCCATGGCGCAGGACCTCGAACGCGGCACTGGCCCCTGGCAGGCCGAGGCGCTGGCCATCGGACAGGCCTTCAACCTCACCCACGGCGCGCTCACGCAGGCGCGTTTCCTGGCCGAGGGGCTGGTGGTGGACCCCGCGCGCATGCAGCGCAACCTGGCGGCCACGGGCGGGTTGATCGCCGCCGAGCAGGTGATGATGGGCCTTGCCCCAATCCTCGGCCGGGGCGAGGCGCATCACATTGTCAACCGCGCCTGTGACCTGGCCATCGCACAGGGCATTCCCCTGGCCACCGCGCTGGAAGCCGACCGCGAGATCGCCGCACGGGTGGAGCCGGCGAAGATCCGCGCGCTGTGCAACCCGGAGAACTACCTGGGCAGCGCGATGCTCTTCGTGGACCAGGTGCTGGCCCGCGTCGCCCCTCGCTGATACGTTCAGGCGAGGATTTCGATCACCGCCCCGTGCTCCGTCTCGATGTTGCAGGTCTCATGATCCGTCTCGTTGGTGTCGCTCAGTTCCAGGTTGAGGAAATCCACTGACGGCGCGGTGAAGAACGGACCCGCATGCCAGGTGCCGACATGCAGCGCCAAGGCCACATCGCCGCCCATGCGGAACACCTTGATCTCCTCGGGCTCAGGCGCATCGCCGGGCTCCGCGAGGCCGATGAACCACTCCTCACCCTTCATGCTGGCGAGGCATTGCGTCACCTTCGAATGCCGCGTGATGCCGCGGATCACCAACGGGCGATGGCGCAGCCGCATGATGTAGAGGCGCGGCGTGCCATCCGCGAGGTCCAGCTCGGCATCACCCGGACCGAAGGGCGTGCCATCCTCGCTGGGTTCGATCAGCGTGCCATAGTCGGCGATGCTCTCGGGGGTGGCGAAGCGCGGCATGGCGCGGAGGATTTTTGCGGGCATGATGGTCTCCTGATGGGGCGTCAAGCGGTACGAAGAAAGGCCCCGCGCAAGGCCAGTTGAAGGGTGCGTACGGCGATGGCGCCGATCACCAGCGTGGAGAGTGCGAGCATCCCCCAGCCGATCCAGGCGGGCGCGATTTTCATGGTCGCGGTGGAAAAGGCGGCAAGCGGGAAGGTGAAGGCCCAGAAGCCCAGGCTGAACCCACTGGCCACCATGCTCGGCAGCACGATGACCAGCAGCGCGAAGGTGAATGCGGCCAGGCCATACAGCGCCAGATAGGCTTCCATCGGCCCGCCCAGGGCATCCACCGCCAATGCACCCACTGCGCTCGGTGCCAGCAGGATGGCCAGCGACGGCCTGGCGGGCGGCGGCATCGGCGCCTGGAACAGCCGCCCGAACAGCAGGGGCTGCAACGTCAGCCACAACAGCATCCCCACGCCGAACAGCATCCAACCCAGCATCGGCAAGCCCAGCGGGGCGCAGAAAATGGGGGCCAGCACATTGCCCACCAGCGGGATCATCAGCGGCGGGGCCAGCATCTCGGCACTGCCTTCGCCCCGTAGCACACGCGCCAGCAGGGAGAGCCCGATGGCCAGATGCAGCGCGATCGCCACCAGCAGGACCACCCGCGCCACGCCCGGCAGCCAGGGTGTCAGCCCCGCCGCCGTCAGCATCATCCCGATGGAGCCTGCGCCCGCGAAGCTGCACCGGAAGGGGTGCAGCCAATCCGCCCGCGCGGCAGCCGGATGACGCAACGCGCGGAATAGATGCGCGCCCGCGAGCCCCGCCCAGGCGAGTGCGGTGAGCAGCATCAGCGCCTCGGCCAGCAACCAGCCCGGCCCGATCCCGCCCGACATCTCCCGCCAGGCAAGGCCCAGCCCGCCAAGCCCCAGCGGGACGGCCAGCAGAGGCAACGGCAGATGCGCCAGGCTGCGTTCAACCAAGGCGGCTGACATCCACCGTCACGCCGTGATCCAGCGGGCCATGCCCCTCGCCATAGCCGGGTGCGGCCAGGATCGCTGCGCGCACATAGGCCCGCGCGCGACGCACCGCAGGCTCCAGCGCCATGCCCTGCGCGAGGCCGGTGGCAATCGCGGAAGCCAGCGTGCAGCCCGTGCCATGGGTGTGGCGCGTCGCGATGCGCTGATCCTCATAGCGGGTGATCCCTTCTGGCGTGGCCAGCAGGTCCACCAGCACATCGCCCTGCATATGACCGCCCTTGAGCAGCACCGCCCGCGCGCCCATCGCCAGCAAAGCCGCGCAAACCTCGCGCATGCTCGCCTCATCGGTGATGGCGATGCCCGAGAGTTCCTCGGCTTCGGGGAGATTGGGCGTGATGACCGCGGCCATCGGCAAGAGGCGGCGTTTCAGCGTTTCCACCGCATCGGGTTCCAGCAGACGGTGCCCACCCTTGGCCACCATCACCGGGTCCGCCACCAAAGGCGCATCCGGCGAACGGGCCGCGATCTCGTCGCAGACGGCGTTGATGGTGGCGGCATCATGCAGCATGCCGGTCTTGAACGCATCCGCGCCGAGATCATCCAGCACGCATCCCATCTGCGCGCGGATGAAATCCACCGGCACAGGCTGCACGCCCTGCACACCCAGCGTGTTCTGCGCGGTGAGTGCCGTGATGGCCGTCATGGCGAAACCACCGAGCGCCGTCACCGCCTTGATATCGGCCTGGATGCCTGCACCGCCCCCGGAATCCGAGCCCGCGCAGATCAGAACGCGGCCGTTCATGCCGTGCCAAGCTTCGCGCGGATGGTGTCGCACAGCGTATCCATGGAGCGGTTGAGCATCGCCTCCTCCTCCGCCTCGACCATGACGCGGATCACCGGCTCGGTTCCGCTCGCGCGGATCAGCACGCGGCCTTGCGAACCCAGGCGCTCCTCCTCGGCGCGGATGGCGGCCTGCACGCCCTTGTCGCGCAGCGGCGTGGTGCCGGAGAAGCGGATATTCACCAGCCGCTGCGGCAGCGTGGCGAACCGGCGGCAGACCTCGCTCGCGGGGCGCTTTTGCTCGACCAGCACCGCCAGCACCTGGAGTGCCGCGACCAGCCCATCGCCCGTGGTGCCGAAATCGGAGATGATCATGTGGCCCGATTGCTCGCCGCCCAGATTGCAGCCGAGCTCGCGCATGCGTTCGCCCACATAGCGGTCGCCCACATTGGTGCGATGGAGCTCCAGCCCGCGTGACTTCATGAAGCGTTCCAGGCCCATATTGCTCATCACGGTAGCGACCAGGCCGCCGCCCTTGAGCTTGCCCTCGCGCGCCCAGGAATCCGCGATGACGGCGAGCATCTGGTCGCCATCAATCACATTGCCCAGCTCATCCACCAGGATCACGCGATCCGCGTCGCCATCCAGCGCGATGCCCAGATCGGCCCGGCGCTCCCGCACCAGATCGGCCAGTTGGCCGGGTGCTGTGGAGCCAACGCCGCGGTTGATGTTGAAGCCATCGGGCGCCACGCCCACGCTGATCACTTCGGCACCCAATTCCCACAGCACGGTGGGCGCCACCTTGTAGGCCGCGCCATGCGCGCAATCCGCGACAACGCGCAGGCCCTCCAGCGTCAATCCGCGTGGGAAGCTCTGCTTGGCGGCCTCGATATAGCGGCCCGGCGCATCCTCAAGCCGCGAGGCGCGGCCGAGCTTGGCGGGCGAGACCAGCGCGGCACTCAGGTCGCCCGCCATCAGCGCCTCGATATCGCTTTCCTGCTCATCCGAGAGCTTCAGCCCGTCGGGGCCGAACAGCTTGATGCCGTTATCCTCATGCGGATTGTGCGAGGCGGAGATCATCACGCCCAGATCGGCGCGCAGCGAGCGCGTCAGCAGCGCGATGGCCGGCGTGGGCAGCGGGCCGACCAGCACCACATCAATGCCGGCCGAGACAAAGCCCGCCGTCAGCGCCGGCTCCAGCATATACCCCGAAAGCCGGGTATCCTTGCCGATCACCACGCGGTGGCGGTGCGTCCCCCGGTTGAAATACCTGCCCGCCGCCTGGCCCAGGCGCAGCGCGGTGGAGGCATCCATCGGCGCCTTGTTGGCCGTGCCGCGAATGCCATCGGTGCCGAACAGCTTGCGCTTGGGGAGGGTGGGGTTTGTATCGGGACTCATTGGGGCACCCTGGCGAAATGGGACGCGTGATTGCTACAGGGGCGCACCCGTGGACACAATCTCCGCCGAGGATCATCCTGGTCCCCATGTCAGGCCTTCCCTCGGCCGCGATGCATCGCGCCCTCGCATTTTGCGCAAGCTTTGGCCTGCGCAGTCCCATTCTCCAGGCCCCCATGGCCAGCTCCTCGCCTGTTGCGCTGGGCGTGGCAGTCGCCAATGCCGGCGGCATGGCGGCCCTGGGCGCGCTGCAAATGAGCGCCGACGAGATCGCCATCTGGGCGCAGGGCTTCCGCGCCGGCAGCAATGGCGCCTTCCAGATCAACCTCTGGGCGCCCGACCCGCCACCCCTGCGCGATGCAGCGCGCGAGGAGGCCGCCCGCGCGGCCTTCGCCGCACTCTCCGCCGAGCCGCCACCGCTTGGCGATGGACCCTTCCTGCCCGACTTCACAGCGCAATGCGACGCTGTAATCGCCATCCGTCCGCCGGTGGTGTCCACCATCATGGGGCTTTGGGACGCGGCTTTCGTGGCCGAGTTGAAGGCGCGCGGCATCCTGTGGATCTGCAACGCGACCACGTTGGACGAAGCGCGGCAAGCCGAGGCGGCGGGGGCGGATGCCATCATCGCCCAGGGCGCCGAGGCGGGCGGGCATCGCGGCTCCTTCACGCCCGAAGCGGCGGAGGCGCAGCTCATCGGCCTTTTTGTGCTGGTGCCGCGTTTCGCCGATGCGCTGCGCGTGCCGGTCATCGCCGCGGGGGGCATCATGGATGGGCGGGGCGTGGCGGCCGCGCTGACGCTGGGGGCGAGTGCCGTGCAACTCGGCACCGCCTTCCTGCGCTGCCCGGAGACGGGCCTCGCACCCGCCTGGGCCGATGCCCTGCCCGAAACCGCGCCTGAGGCCACAATTCTGACCCGCGCATTCTCCGGCCGGCTGGCGCGCGGTGTGGCGAATGAAGCTACGCGCGCTTTCGAACGCGTGGCGCCCGCCCCCTACCCGCTTCAGCGCGTGCTGAGCACGCCGATGCGCGCGGCGGCCGGCGCTGCGGGCGACATCTCGCGCATGCAGGCCTGGGCGGGACAAGGTGCGGCGATGGCGCGCGCGGAGCCCGCCGGCGAGGTGGTGCGCCGGCTTTGGGCGGAGGCTGAAGCGCTGCTGCCCTGAGCCGCTCTTGGCTGTACCAGACGAGCGAAGCACTCAAGCCTTCGGGTGAACCCTGTTCAGCGAAACGCCCAGCGAAGGGTTTGCGCCACGCCCAGCGTCCCCGCGCGCACCAGCGGGCGCCCGAGGAGAGGGTTGGCCAACCCATGCATTCGCCGCGCCCAATCGGGCAGCAGGTCAATGGCGGCCTGGTTTCCCAGCGCCTGCACCTGCGCGGCCAGACGATCCGTCGTGGCTGCGTTCAACACCAGGTTGCGAACCTCGCGCGTGCGGGCATCCGTGCGCAGCTGTGGCCGGTAGGTCTCCATCAATCGGCGCGCCCCGGCACGATCAGCCGGCACAGGTGCCGCGCCCAGAGCGAGCGCGACCTGCGCCATCTCCGCATAGTAGCGGTCCTGGTCAGCCGGGGACATGCCGGGTTCGGCGTAGCGGCGCCAGGCGTTGAGGAAGCTTGCAGCCTCCGTGACATGGACCCAGGCGAGCAGCGCGGGATCATTGGCGGCATAGGGCATGCCTCCAGGCAGGGTGCCGCCAACCTTGTCATGGATATGACGCACCCGCGCGATCACCGCCTCGGCCTCATTTCGCCCACCATAGGTGGTCAGGGCAATGAAGCGCGCGGTGCGGCGCAGCCGGCCGTGCATGTCGGTCCGGAAATTGGAATGATCCCAGACCCCAGCGAGCACTGCGGGGTGCAGCATCTGCAGCAGCAGCGATGAAATGCCGCCGACCATCATCGAGGTCACGTCGCCATGAACGCGCCAGGCCACGGATTTCGGGCCAAACAACCCGTCCAGCCGGCGGATTACAGGCGCCTCGCCGCGCGTGCGGTCATTGAACAGGGCGACAACGCGACCAGCGATAGCCGCCTTGACAGCGCGTGCCGGGTCGGGAGATGGCGGGCGCGGCGCAGTTGTCTTCATATTGGGCGATATGGTGAGGTTCTCCCCCCTCGCCAGCCCGGATGATGAATGGGGGCGCGCGCCCCCAAGTTCAGCGCTGCGCCACGATCAGATGCCAAAGACGGTGATCATCTCGGTCGTCTGCCCATCGGCCGAGGCGATCTGCCAGGAAAAGTCCCTTACGATGGTGAAAATTGCCACGGCGGCGGCAGTGCCGTAGCCCACGAAGACGATCCGGTCGCCAGCCGCATCGCCATTGCCCCTGAAGTCGTCAACCACGTCGCCCTGCGCTTCGCCGCGGACGAAGTGGTGCGCCGCCTGCTGACCCGTGGCGCTTCGCCGCGCCCGGAAGTCGGGAATTCTGTGCACCGCGTACGGCCAGCAGCCGCAGGCGGCCAATCAGGCAGCAACAAGGTAGGGTTTGGCTGCGCCCAGTTTCGCGTTTCACCGGAAGCTTGGCGCCCACATCAGCCCGCCGTCGCGGGCAAGCGCGTTTGCCCCACGATTCAGACCAAGAGGGGTTAGGTTCCTCTCCCACATCTCGGCGTAGTTGCCGACTTGCCCGATCACCGCAGCGGCCCAGCCATTCTCCACACCCAGGGCGCGCCCGAGATCCCCCTGCACACCTGCCAACCGCTGCACCGTGGGATCCTGGGAACGGCGCGCCTGTTCGATGTTGCCGCTGGTCACGCCGGCCTGCTCTGCTGCGATGAGTGCGAAGCCAGTCCAGCGCACGAGGTCAAACCAGCGGTCGTCCCCCTTGCGCACCATGGCGCCCACGGGCTCGCTCGACAGCCGCTCGGGGAGAAGCCGCAGCCCCGCCTGCCGATTCTGCGCCTGGAAGGCGGCAAGGTAGGAGCCATCATTGGCCCAGGCGTCACAGCGCCCGGCCAGGAAGGCCTGCTGCACCTCGTTCACGCCGCCGATCAGCACGGGCTCGAAGCTCAGACGGTTCACGCGGAACCACTCGGTGACGTCGAGTTCGGTGGAGGTTCCGGGGATGAGACAGATGCTGGCCCCATCCAGTTCCTTCGCCGAGGCAACGCCTGACCTCTCACGCACAACGAAGGCTGTACCATCGTGAAAATTCACGAACGCCATCAGGAGGCCGAGCGAGGCTTCCCGCGTCAACGTCCAGCCGGTGTTTCGAACCAGCAGGTCAACCTCGCCCGACTGCAATGCCGTGAAGCGCGCCTGGGGAGAGAGCGGCACGAAGCGCACCTTCCTCGCATCGCCCAGTGTCGCAGCCGCGACTGCCCTGCAAGTGTCGGCATCCATGCCGCGCATTTCGCCCCGGCTGTCGGGCAGGGAGAAACCAGGTGACTCACCCGAGACACCGCAGGCCAGAACGCCGCGGCTGCGCACCGTCTCAAGCGTCGCGGAGCCCAGCTGCGCATAAGCGGGCATGATCAGGCCGAGCATCAGTAAAGCGAAACAGCAGCAACGTGTCATAACAGTGCTCCGAGGTTTGACGTCCAGGCGCGATGAATTTTGCAGGTACAGCGCGATCGCCCGCTTTCCAGCGGCGAGAGTGGTGCGCTCGGTTTGGAGGAGCCGTTCCTCAAATTACGGCTACCGTCCGACGCGCCCCCGCCTCCTGGGGCGTCAGCCAGAGGGCGTTGGCCACATCCTCCCGCTGGGGGCGTGGCAAAAGCTTCATCAACGACAGCTGCAGGCCAGTTCCGTTCGTCAGGATCAGCGGCCACTGACCAAGCAAAGCCCATGGGTGAACCACAGGCAAAAGCCGATGACGGTGATCACGTACATCCGCCCCGGCAGGCCACGAGCGTCCGGCATTCGTGTCACCTGCCAAGCCTGGGGCACGAAGCCGCTCACAGAGCAAAGCGTGGCCGATCAAGGTACCAACGTCCACGCGGAGCTCCGGCCTCTTCAGCCCACGCAACGCAATTTTTTCAGTGGGGTTGCACGTCAGGCGGCTTGTGGATTTGACAACGCGCCCGGCCTCTGCCTGGCCCCGGCTTGGGCGGCGCAGGTGAGAAACGGGCCGGGGGTGGGGTATTTGGGATCAGCCACCGTTTGCGCCCAGGCCTTCCCCTTTGCAGCAACATGCTCGCGACGCGAGGCAGTACCAGCCCGGCCGGGCCGCCCATCGGGTTGGGAAACCGGCCTACTGCGTCCCGTGCGGCAGGTATCAGCGTCACCACATGCTTTTCGCGGCGCGCTCCGGCCATTCGGCATCATGCTGCGCGCCGCCGACCTGCCCGGTGGTGAGGGCCGCCAGGATCTGCCCCGGTGTCGGAAGGTCGGGCTGCGGCTGCGCCTCCCACAGCTTCGCGCGGATCATGGCGCGGGCACACTGGAAGTAGATCGTCTCGATGCGGACGATGGCGATGCTGCGCGGAAGCTTGCCCTCCATGGAGAAGCTTTCACGCAGGTCCCCATCGGCGGTCAGTCGCGCAGTCCCGTTGATTCGCAACGCATTTCCGTGGCCGGGGATCAGGAACATCAGTGCCACGCGCGGGTCGCGGATGATGTTGCGCAGCGTGACCATGCGGTCGTTGCCGCTGAAGGCGCCTCATCACGCTGGAGCAAGTAGTGAAAGCGTGGGCCGAACTGCATGAACGCACGGCGTTGGATAAATATTGCATCACCTTCAAGCTGGGACAGGCAGGCATTGACGAGCCGGCTCTGGGCCTGCTGGCCGCACGTGGTGCACAGGATTTTCGGATGCCAGTGTCTGGCGGGAGTTTGGTGCTGCAGCCGCAGTGCATCGGAACGCGTTGCCCACGGCTTGCCTATCCGGCGAAGCGGCCGCCGCGGGTTAGTACGCGGCGCACCAGCGGCTTGAGGCGCTTAAACACGGGATTGTCGAGCAGCTTTTTTACGATGCCGTGGACGAAGTTTTTTTGTTTCGGGTGACTTCATATCGTCGAAGCGTCTATCGTTCCTGTGTGTCAGGAGAACCGACGCCACTGACTTTCGGATTGCCTTTCAACCGGTTGAAACAGTTTCGCACGCTCAGGTAAATGCTGTCCGCCCAAAATAGTAATGGGTCCATCATTATATTCCAAAACCGCAGCGGCATCGGATAATTCGCTACGCCGGTTCGCGGAAATTCGTTTTTTGACGGATGAAAGTATGTACCAAAGATTATATCCCAGATCGGAAAAAATGCTGCATAGTTTTTGTTATGGTGTTTTATTTCTATCGAGTGATGAATGCGATGTCCCTGGGGTCCACAGAATACAGCTGCAAATTTTCCCATATTTAGCCGAATATTGGCATGAATAAAATAGCCCCATCCATTTGCTAAGACTAGAATAAGGCCGGCCGCGAACGGATTTAGCGAAAACAAAATTCCAAATGGTATAGTGACAATTGGTATTCGCAACGCATCCTCAAGCCAATGATGAGTGAATGCACCTACTGCATTGAGGGCGGTGGTACTATGGTGAATTTGGTGTTGCTTCCATAGCCAAGTCCACTGATGTTGGAATCTGTGAAACCAATAGTAGAAAAAATCGAATACTAAAAACCATAATAAGGCAGCCGCCAAGTCCAGAATAAAATGACCATGGGTCACAAACCGCAAATCAATGAGCCCGCGCGGAAGGTGTTGCATAAGCCACATCGTAAAAGTGGCAAACATACCTACGTAAAGAAATGTTCCGATCCTGTAAGCCAAAACGAGCTTTACATTGCCCCAAAAAGCTTTCCGATCGTGTCCTTTTTCCGCCGGAAAAAACCATTCCAAAGCGGTAAAGAGCACTATAGGGCCGACCATCGCAGCTAAACCCAGATGCAGCCAGAAAGATGAAAGCAAATCAGCCAAAGTTCACCCAGCCATGTTAAAGGTTTGAATTTTAAGCGCATAGCAGAAGACGGCTATTACCTCGAATCCAAGGTTAAGGATCAGCCGTGTATAGGCTAGGCACAAACACCTATCGGGTAGCACTGCTGATACACGGCCGCATCGTCGATTTCAAGTCGCTCGGTAGATCGCCTAGAATAATGGGCTGCCTACCCAGATGATCACGGTCGTCGGCGAAGTCATGGGGCAGGACAGGGTCTTCGCCTGATCGCGTTGCAGGGGGGAACCTTGGGGGCCGGCGCGGGCAGCCAATTATCATCCACGCGGGCGAGCGGCGAGAACCTCACCACATCGCTCCTCACGTAGCGAGTTTGGCCGCGACCGCCATCTCTCGACCCGAGTTGCGCTGTCAAAACGGCGATCGCTGGTTGCGTTGTCGCCCATCCAGCGTTTCGAGGAACTTCACCCCTTCACCCCCAGCCTGCCTGCCATTTCCTGAATGAACTGCCAGGCCACCCGCCCCGAGCGCCCGCCGCGCGTGACGGACCATTCCACCGCCGCCTTGTGCAATTCCTCCTGGCTGATCGGCAGGCCCATCGCACCCGCATAGCCGTCAATCATCGCAAAGAAGGTGTCCTGATCGCAATTGTGGAAGCCGACCCAGAGGCCAAAGCGGTCACTGAGGGAGACCTTTTCCTCCACCGCCTCATTGGGGTTGATGGCGGTGCTGCGCTCGTTTTCGATCATGTCGCGCGGCATCAGGTGGCGGCGGTTGGAGGTGGCGTAAAACAGCACATTGGCCGGCCGCCCCTCGATCCCGCCATCGAGGACGGATTTCAGTGCCTTGTAGTCGGCATCCTCCTTCTCGAAGGAGAGGTCGTCGCAGAACACCAGGGCGCGGCGTTCCTGCGCGCGCAGATGGGTCAGCAGGTCGGGCAGGGTGCGGATGTCTTCGCGATGGATTTCGATCAGGGCCAGCGCGGCCGGGTGCAGGCGGTTCGCCTCGGCATGGGCGGCCTTGACCAGCGAGGATTTGCCCATCCCCCGCGCGCCCCAGAGCATGGCGTTGTTGGCTGGCAGGCCACGCGCGAAGCGCAGGGTGTTCTCCAGGATGATTTCTTTCTGCCGCGCCACACCTTGCAGCAGAACGATCTCCACCCGGCTGACCTTCGCCACTGGGGCAAGCCGCTTCTGAGCGGGGTGCCAGACGAAGGCATCGGCACCCTCCAGGCTGGGCACAGGCGCGGGCGGTGGCGCCATACGTTCCAGGGCAGCAGCGATGCGGGCGAGGAGTTCAGTGTCCATGCTCCGCTTCAAGCGCTGCTGAACGGTTGACGCAAGGCCCTGTTGACGCCAGCGCGGGGGCAGTTCATCAGCCTCGACATCCCTTTTCCCTTGCGAGGCCCGATGTTCATCTCCCCTGCCTATGCCCAGGATGCCGGCGGCGCCGGCGCGATCGTCATGCAGCTTTTGCCGCTGCTGCTGATCTTCGTCGTCTTCTACTTCCTGCTGATCCGCCCCCAGCAGAAGAAGATGAAGGAGCACAGGGCCATGCTCGGCAGCATCAAGCGCGGCGACCGCGTGATCACCGCCGGCGGCATTGTCGGCGAGATCAAGTCGGTCAAGGAAGGCTCGGACGAGATCGAGGTCGAGATCGCGACCAATGTTCGCGTGACGGTGGTGCGCGGGACGATTGGCAGCGTCATCCGCCCCGAGGCCGCCAACGACGCCAAGGGCTGAGCGGCGATGTCGGACCGCGGCCGGTGCAAAAATGCCTCGGCCGCCAACGACGCCAAGGGCTGAGCGGCGATGTCGGACCGCGGCCGGAGCAAAAATGCCTCGGCCGCCCACGACACCAAGGGCTGAGGCCATGCAGTTGCGGTTCGTACTGGCGCTTCACCGAGGCCGAATTCGCCGCCAGCGCCGCGCATTTCGACAATCCGGATTTCGTGGCGGTGGTGCTGCATTCCTGCCGGCACCCCTTCGCCCTGGTGCCCGGCGACCCGGCGCATGAAGATCTCGAGATGGCACTGGCACGGCTTCCGCCGATCACGGTTCCCGCCATGGATCTGCACGGCGAAGCGCATGGCGTGAATCCGCCACCCTCCAGGCCCTCATCCCGCCTCACCGGGCCGTTCGAGCGCCGCATCCTGCCCTGCATCGGCCACAACCCCCCTCGGGAAGCGCCGCAAAACTTCGCGAACGCATTGCTGGAGCTGGCGGCATGGAGCGCCTGAAGCGCTGGGCCGGCGCCATACGCCGCGACGCGCATACGCTGTGGCTCGCCGCGCGGGATCGGCGCACGCCTTGGGCAATTCGCACCTTCGCCCTGCTGGTCGCGGCCTATGCGCTCTCGCCGATTGACCTGATCCCCGACGCGATCCCGGTGCTGGGCCTGCTGGATGAGGCGATCCTGCTGCCGCTGGCCATGTGGGTGTTGATCCGGGCGATGCCCGCGCCGCTGCTGGCGGAATTGCGGGCGCAGGCCGAGATGACAAGCGCACGGCCGATCAGCCGCGCCGGCGCCGCGCTCGTGATCGGCGTATGGATCGCCGGGGCGGTGCTTTTTATCAGGTGGCTTTGGCGCTGAGGGCAGAAAAGGGCACGGCCCTCACGGACCGCGCCCTATTCAGAGGGTCAGGCGTGAAGCTTACGCGCTCTGGCCGCTCGTCATTCCGCCCTGGTCCATCAGGCTCTCGACCACGCTCCAATCCACGAGCTTGTTCAGGAAATTGTCCAGGTAGCTCGGGCGCACATTGCGGAAGTCCAGGTAATAGGCGTGCTCCCAGACATCGGCGCCGAGAATGGGCGTGCCCTCGCCGGTCGAGACGGGGTTGGCGCCGTTGGGCGTCTTGGTGACCTTCAGCTTGCCGTCGGTGCCCATGATCAGCCAGGCCCAGCCCGAACCGAACTGCGTGACACCGGCGGCCTTGAAGGCCTCCTTGAAGGCGGCCAGGCCACCCAGGTCACTGTCAATTCTGGCGGCGAGCTTGGCAGGAAGCTTGTCGCCGCCGCCATTGGGGCTCATCACCTGCCAGAACAGCGCGTGGTTCCAATGCTGGCCGGCCTGGTTGAGCACGGGCAGGCCCTCGGCGCCGGCAGCGCCGGCCTCGGTGACGATGGTCTCCAGCGACTTGCCGGTGAGGCCCTTGGCCTCGACCATGCCGTTCAGTGCCGTCACATAGGCGTTGTGGTGCTTGCCGTGATGCAGCTCCAAAGTCTCCTGGCACATGCCCTGCGCGGCAAGGGCGGAGGTGGCGTAGGGGAGCGGGGGAAGGCTGAAGGCCATGGCGTTTTCTCCGTGAGGGGTGAGTGCTGCGCAGCTAAGCAGCGTGGGCCGATGCGTCAACCGCTTGCGTGCCGTTGAGGTTGCCTGCATGGGCTGGCGCGTGCCCGAACTTTCCCCCTGCGGCGCCATCGCCAGGCGCCACGATCCGGACCGTTTTCTCTGCGCCCTGTTTGCGCCGCCGGAGAAGCGCGAGGCGGTTTTCATCCTCATCGCGTTCAATCACGAGCTGGCCCGCGCGCGCGAGGCCGCGAGCAACCCCCTCATCGCGCTGATGCGCCTGACCTGGTGGCGCGAGGTGGTCGAGCACGCCGCAGAAGCCCGCCCCGCCCGCCAGCACGAGGTGGCCGCGCCACTGAACGCCGCCATCCAGGCCGGCGCATTGGACGCGCAGGACCTGGTCGCCATGGCCGCGGCGCGTGAGGCGGAGGCGGAATCAGAGGGGATTGCCAGCGCCGCCGCGCTGCACGCCTATCTGCGTGGCACGGCCGGCGGCTTCGCGGTGGCGGCGGGGCGGCTGCTGGGTGCGCCCCCTGCCCTGCTGCCCGCGCTGCAACAGGGAGGGATGCTCTACGGGCTCGCCGGGGTGCTGCGCGCGGTACCCGCACTCGCCGCGCAAAGCCGCTGCCTGCTGCCGCGCGAGATGATCGCGCCAGAAGCCGTGATCGCCGATCCAGCATCGGCCGCGCCCTCCATCCGCCAATTGGCAGCGCAGGCCCCTGCCCCGCCTGATCTGCGCGGCCTGCCCAAATCAGCGCGCGCCGCGGCCCTGCCCCTGGT
Source organism: Acetobacterales bacterium (assembly GCA_038247025.1). Taxonomy (GTDB): domain Bacteria; phylum Pseudomonadota; class Alphaproteobacteria; order Acetobacterales; family Acetobacteraceae; genus Roseococcus. The sequence continues at coordinate 2,797 of JBBRVI010000039.1, read as the reverse complement.
GCTGGCCCGGCGAGACTTGCGGTGTCTGGCGCAGGGGCACGCGGTGCGACGCGGCGTGATGGACCGCCTCGCCGTGATCTTTGCGGCGCAACGACCCAGCTTGTAGCGAATTCATGCCATATTCGCGGAGCATAGGCTCCTTGCATCGGATCGGTTGAACCATGGCGCGTTATCTTGTTTCTGGCGGGGCCGGTTATGTCGGCAGCCATCTTGTCCTCACCCTGCTGGATGCGGGGCATGAGGTGGTCGTGGTGGATGACCTCTCCACCGGCCATCGCGGTGCCATCGCGCCGGGGGCGACCTTCGTCCAGGCGAATTTGTCCGAGCGGCATCGCCTGGACGAAATCTTCGCCGGCTGGAAATTCGATGCGGTGTTTCACCTGGCCGCCCTCTCGCTGGTGGGCGAGAGCATGCAGCACCCCCTGCGCTATTGCCGCGAGAACCTGACCAACAGCGTGAACCTCGCCGAGGCCGCGGTGAAGGCGGGCTGCCTGAAATACGTGCTCTCCTCCACGGCGGCGGTGTTCGGCGTGCCCAAATCCGTGCCCATCACGGAGGAGGCCGCGACCACGCCCGTGAACCCCTACGGCCTGTCCAAGCTGATGATGGAGCAGGCGCTGGCCTGGGCCGAAAGCGCGCATGGCCTGCGCTCGGCCTGCCTGCGCTATTTCAACGCCGCCGGCGCCGACCCCATGGGCCGCGCCGGTGAGGATCACGACCCCGAGACGCATCTGATCCCCCGCGCGATCCTGGCCACACTCGGCCATGGCCCGCCGCTGCATGTGTTCGGCACGGATTACGACACGCCGGACGGCACGGCAGTGCGCGATTATGTGCATGTGATGGATCTGGCGGCCGCGCACATCGCCGTGCTGCCGCGGCTGGACCAGGGCTCGGTGCGCTACAACCTCGGCAATGGGGCGGGGCATTCCGTGCGGGAGGTGATGGCCGCGATTGAGCGCGTTTCCGGCCGCCGCGTGCCCCATGAGAACGGGCCGCGCCGCGCGGGGGACCCTCCGGGGCTGGTGGCGTCCTCCGCATTGATCCGGGCGGAGACGGGCTGGCGGCCGCAATATGCCGCGCTGGATGAGGTTGTGCGGACGGCCTGGGCCTGGCACGCCGCGCATCCGCTGGGGTATGTGGCGCGAGATGCGGCGTGAGGCCGGCCTTTAGAGCATGTTCCGTTCGAAAGGGCTCACTCCACACGCTCTGACCTACTGTTTTTCGATCATCTTTATCCGTCCAAACGATTCCGTTTGAACGGATGATGCTCTAGATGAACCTTGCCTCGAACGGCGGCAGGTAATCCGGCGCTTCGAATTCCAGCACCCACAGGTCCGGGTCGCGGTTGAGCTGGCGCTCCACATAGGCGTCAGCGACCTCCGCCGTCACCGGCGCCGGCCCGGTACCCCGCACCCAGGCGGGGCGGCTTTCCGCATCGCGCGCCTGGGCCAGCACCACCTGGCCTTCGCGGCCCAGCAACACGCAGAGCAGCCCACCCGAATCCGCATCGCCACGGCGCAGAACCGCCGCCGGGCGGCCCGCCATATCCGACATCCGAATGGCCATGGCCACCCAGATATGCGCCTTCACCTTCGCGTCCATATCCGAAGCGTTACGCGCCGGACCCCGCTTGCGGCAAGCCCCGCTCCTCGGCAAATAGGAGGAGAGTTTTTCCCGGAGCGGATCCATGGTTGCGAAGAAGCTGACCGAAGGTCAAAAAACCTATGAGGCGAAGCGGGCCGCCAAGGCCGGCATGACCCTGGATGCCTGGCTCCGTGACAAGGACAAGCGCGCCCGCGCCGAGGCCGCCGAGGTCGCGAAGGTTGCGAAGGTTGTCGTGACCGAAGCGCCCAAGAAGCCTGGTTTTTTCTCGCGTCTGCTGGAGCGGGCGCAAAGGCCGCTTTGAGCGACGACACACAGCAGAGCAAGGCAAGCATGACGGCAAACCCGCGCATGGACCCGCAGATGGCGGCCTTCACCGCCTACATGGCCCAGCAGATGGCGCCCTACCCGGCCATCATCCTGCCCAACCCACCCCGCAGCGCCCCCTTCGACGAACCCCGCCGCATCAATGACGCCCCCCAGGTGCCGCTGAGTGACGGCGGACCCGTCATGGCCGAAAGCCGCGATATCTGGCTGCCCATCCGCGGGCGGCGCATGCAACTGCGCTTCCACCGCCCAAGCCACGACCCGAACCTGCCCGTGCTGATCTACCTGCATGGCGGCGGCTGGGTCTGGGGCAGCGTTGATACGCATGACCGGCTGATGCGCAGCTATGCCGCCGCCAGCGGCTGTGCCGTGCTCGGCCCCGATTACGCGCTCAGCCCAGAAGCCGTCTTCCCCCAGGCGATGGAGGAAACCGCCGCCGTGCTGCGCCACGTCGCCGAAAAGGGCACACAGCTCGGCCTGGATGGCAGCCGCATCATCCTGGGTGGCGACAGCGCGGGGGCCAATATCGCCGCGGGGCTCGCGCTGCTGAATGCGGAGCGTCCGGACCCCGTGAAGCTCGCCGGCCTGCTGCTGAATTATGGCGTGTTCGACCACGACCTGAACACCGCCAGCTATCGCGAATTCGCCGATGGCTACGGGCTGACGGCCGCCAAGATGCGCTTCTACTGGGACGCCTATTGCCCCGACGCGGTGGCCCGGCTCTCGGCCTTCGCCTCGCCCATCCGTGGGGATCTCTCGGTCCTGCCGCCCACGCTGCTGCACATAGCGGAGTTGGATGTGCTCTGCGCCGAGAACCTGGCCTTCGCCGAAAAGCTGCGCCAGGCAGGGGTAAGCCTGGAAATGC